>NZ_JALLGL010000016.1 GCF_023072675.1 Streptomyces sp. XM83C | reverse complement strand
GGGCTTCGGGCCGGGCGTCGAGGGGGCGGCGGACGTCGGGGCCGCCGAGAGCGGGACGGCCGTCGGGGTGGAGGCCTCGTCGGGGGTGGAGAGGTCCGGGCGGCCGTCCTTGGCCGGCGTCGTGCCGTCGGAGCGGGAGAAGGTGAAACCGGCGATCAGCGCAGCCGCCGAGACCGCGCCCAGAGCGCCCGCCGCCGCCGCAACGCGCCGGGTGCGCGCACTGTCCGCCTTGCGCCGGGCGCGCCGGCGGTCCGCGCGGCCCCCGGTCGGGGCGGGCGGGGCGACACGGGGCAGCTCCGTCGTCGCGTCGTAGGCGCCGTCGGCCCAGCCGTGCGCCTCCGCCGGGTCGGCGTACTGCTCGTACGAGGGGCGGTCGGGCGCCGCGTGCGGCGGGTGCACGACCGGGCCCAGCGGGGGCGTACCGCTCTCTTTTGGCCAGGACATGACGGCGCATTGTAGGGACGGGAGGGGCCTGTGGGACAGTGACCGGCGATAACGGCCCAAATCACCCTCTCACGTGGTGAGAAACACGGCCCATGAGGCATTACCGGGTCGTAAGCTCCTCGGCATGCAGCTGATCCAGTCGACCAAGCTCGCCAACGTCTGTTACGAGATCCGGGGCCCGGTTCTCGAGGAGGCCATGCGGCTTGAGGCGGCGGGTCACCGCATCCTCAAGCTGAACACCGGCAACCCGGCCGCGTTCGGCTTCGAGTGTCCGCCGGAGATCCTGGAGGACGTCCTTCGCAACGTCTCCACGGCACACGGCTACGGCGACGCGAAGGGCCTGCTGGCCGCGCGGCGGGCGGTCGTCATGCACAACCAGACCATCGGCATCGAGACCGACGTCGAGCACGTCTTCATCGGCAACGGCGTGTCCGAGCTGATCGTGATGGCGATGCAGGGCCTGCTGGACGACGGCGACGAGGTGCTCGTACCGGCGCCGGACTATCCGCTGTGGACGGCGGCGGTGTCCCTGTCGGGCGGTACGGCCGTGCACTACCGCTGCGACGAGCAGTCCGACTGGATGCCCGATCTCGCGGACGTGGAGCGGAAGGTCACCGACCGCACCAAGGCGATCGTGATCATCAACCCGAACAACCCGACGGGCGCGGTGTACGACGAGGCCGTGCTGCGCGGGCTGACGGACATCGCCCGGCGACACAACCTGCTGGTCTGCTCGGACGAGATCTACGACAAGATCCTCTACGACGACGCCGTGCACATCCCGACCGCGAGCATCGCCCCCGATCTGCTCACGCTCACCTTCAACGGCATGTCGAAGGCGTACCGGGTGGCCGGTTACCGCGTCGGCTGGATGTCGATCTCCGGGCCGAGGGCGCACGCCGAGTCGTACATCGAGGGTCTGACGATCCTGGCGAACATGCGGCTGTGCGCCAACATGCCCGGTCAGCACGGTGTGGTCGCAGCGCTCAGCGGGCGGCAGTCGATCAACGACCTGGTGCTGCCGGGCGGCCGGCTGAAGGAGCAGATGGACACGGCGTACGAACTGCTGACGCAGATCCCCGGCGTGAGCTGCGTGAAGCCGAAGGGCGCGCTGTATCTGTTCCCTCGGCTGGACCCCGAGGTGTTCAAGGTCAAGGACGACCGGCGGCTCGTCCTGGATCTGCTGCGCCGCGAGAAGATCATGGTCGTGCAGGGGACGGGCTTCAACTGGCCCGAGCCCGATCACTTCCGGGTGGTGACCCTGCCGACGGTGGCGGATCTGCGGGACGCGGTGGGCCGTATCGCACGGTTCCTCGACGGTTACAGTCAGCCGTGAGGTCAACTTTAGACGGGTTCTAAGCTAAGATGGCTTCTGTCGCAGCACAGGAGGCCATCCATGTACGAACCGATACGCACCCGGTCGGTGCACAGCACGATGGCCGGCTCGTCCTCGGACTTCCCCCACCGATCCCGTGAGGAGGAGCTGGACATCCAGCTCGCGGGCCATCTCGCGGCGCTCCTCGCCGTCACCGACGAGCTGCGCGGCCTGGCCCCGTCGGCCGAGCTGGACGAGGGGGCCGAGCGACTGGCGCAGCAGGTGGCCCGGCTGCGGGGCGGTCTGCCCCCGGTCCGCTCCACCGCCTCCACCGCCTCCACCGGCACCGCCCGGCCCGCCGACCCCGCCGTGCTGCACCGGCGTGCGCACGCCCTCGCCGGCCGGGCCCTGGTGGTGGCCGCGTCCCGCGCCGACACCGCGGCGGCGATCCTCGCCGCGCAGCAGATGGACGTCCACACCGCGGCACTGGAGCCGCGCGAGCTGGCGTCCCGCTGAGCCCCGCACCGGGGCCCCCTGACGGCCCCGGTCCGCGTGCACCCGCAGCGACGCGCGGACCGGGCGCCACACATCCCGCCTGCGGGCCGGGGGCCGGACGGCACTCCAGGCGCCGCACCGGCCCTGCCGCCCCCGCCTCCGCCTGGCGTCACGGCGTCACGGCGTCAGCACCACCCTGCCGAACACCTCCCCCGCGTCCATCGCGCGGTGGGCCTCGGCCGCCCGCTCCAGCGGCAGCACCGCGTGGACGACCGTGCGCAGCTCGCCGCGCGCCGCCTGCGCGAACTGTTCCTCCCGTACGGCCCTGCGGTCGGCCTCGGGCACGGTGTCGGAGCTGAACGTCGCGAACGACACCGACTTGCGGAAGCCGCGCATCAGCCGCGCCCCGAAGTCCGCGGGCGGCTCACCGCCGACCACGCCGACGGCCACGTACCGCCCGTTCGCGTTCAACGCGTCCAGGAAGTCCGGGAGCTGCGTTCCCCCCACCACGTCGATCACCACGTCGAAGCCCTCCGGGGCGTCCGGGCCGCCGTTGCCCGCCCGGTCCAGCACATGGGTCGCCCCCAGCTCCCGCAGCCGCGCGCCCCGCTCGGCGGACGAGGTGGTCACCACCACCGCGCCCGCGCCGCCGCGCGCCGCGAGCTGCACGGCCGTGATGCCGATGCTGCCCGCCGCGCCCCGCACGAGCACCGTCTCCCCCGGCGCGAACCGGGCCTTCTCCAGGGCGAAACGGGCCACCACCCCCGAGCCGCCCAAGGTCACCGCGTCGGCGCCGGACAGACCGTCGGGCAGCGCCACGACGTCCTCGACGCGGGCCACGGCCTGCTCGGCGTACCCGCCGGAGAGACCGGTGAACGCCCACACGCGCCGCCCGGTCCAGGAGGCGTCCACGCCCTCCCCCACCGCGGTCACCGTGCCCGCGACCTCGCTGCCGAGGAGGTGCCCCTCCCGGAAGCCGTACGCGGCGAGCGCGCCCCGGCGGATCACCGCGTCCACGCCGCCCACGCCGATCGCCTCCGTCGCGATCAGCACCTGGCCCGGCCCCGGGAGGGGCGCGGGCATCTCGACCGTCCTCAGGCCCTCGGGGCCCCCGAACGACCTGATCACCACGGCTTTCATCACTCTGCTCCTAAGGTCGGTGGTAGCACCGCCGTCGGAACGTAACGGACACCACCGTCCGCCTGAGCGAAGTGAGAGACGATGCCCAGCGAACTGTCTCGCCCCGCGACCGACGACACCACCCGCCCCGCGCGCTCCGACGCCCGCGACAACCGGGCGCGCATCCTGGACGCGGCCCGCGCGGTGTTCGGCGAGGAAGGGCTGGGTGCGCCCGTGCGGGAGGTCGCCCGGCGGGCGGGGGTGGGGCCGGCCACGCTGTACCGGCACTTCCCTGCCAAGCGGGAGCTGCTCACGGCGACCTTCGCCGAGCAGCGGCGCGCCTGCCGTACCGCCGTACGGGACGCGCTCGCCGATCCGGACCCGTGGCGCGGCTTCACGAGGCTGATCGAGCGGATCTGCGAACTGCACGCGCACAGCACGGGGTTCGCCGACGCCTTCATGACGGCGTACCCGCAGACCATGGACTTCACCGCCGACCGGGAGCGGACCCTGCGGGCGGTGGCCGAGCTGGCCCGCCGGGCGCGGGAGGCGGGGCGGCTGCGCCCCGACTTCGTCGTGGACGACCTGGTGCTGATGCTGACGGCCCACCGCGGCCTGCGGAACACGCCGCGGGCCGCGAGGGTCGCGGCGTCGCGCCGGTTCGCCGCGTATGTGATCGACGCGTTCCGCGCCACGCCGGACGCCCCGCCGCCGCTGCCCCCGGCGCCCCGGCTGCGGCCTCTGCCGAGGCCGGGCGCGCCCTGAGTCACGCCCGCCCGACCGACCGTTGCGGCCGGCGCTCAGCCCGCCTCCCGCTCCACCGGGAGCCACAGTTCCGCGTCCGCGTGCGTGCCGTCCGCCGACAGGCGCGTGCGGAGGATCTCCGGGCCGGGACGGCTGCGGTACGGCGTGGACGGGAACCACTGCGTGAACACGTCCCGCCACAGCTCCTGCACGGCCTGCGGGGACGGCCCCGAGGTGGTGAACACCGCCCAGGTCCCGGCCGCCACACGGAGCGTGTCCGTGCCGTCGGGTGCGGGGGCCGAGGTGACCACCGCGTGGTAGTAGTCGAGATCCGTGCCCTCCGCCCTGCCGGGGTCCAGGTCGTCGCAGACGGCGACGAGGCCCTGCGGCTCCTGGTCCGACAGTTCCGCCAGCCGCTCCACGGCCTGCCTGTCGAGGCCGCGTACGAAGCCGATGATCGCCTCGTTGGGCCCCGAGTGCACCAGGGGGACCCTGGCCCTGAAGCCGACGACGGTGAAGTCCGGCCTGTCGACGACGCGGTACCGCATGCTGCTGCTCCCTTCGACGGTGAGGCGGAAGGTGAGCCGCGGCTGGGAGACGAGCACGGCGCCGGTGCGCCGGGCCTCCCCCGGCCCGATCCCGTGCACGGCGCGGAACGCCCGCGCGAAAGCCTCGCCCGAGCCGTAGCCGTACCGCACCGCGATCTCCAGCAGCGTCGCCCGCCCGTCGAGCACCTCCGCGCCGGCGACGGTGAGCCGGCGGCGGCGGATGTACTCCGACAGCGGCATGCCCGCGAGCGCGGAGAACATCCGGCGCAGGTGGTACTCCGACGTGACGGCGATCCGGGCCAGGGCCGCCGCGTCGATGTCCTGGTCGAGCCGCTGCTCGACATGGTCCAGGACCTGATTGAGACGCTCCAGCACTCCCGGTTCCCTTCTCTTCCTCGTGATGTGCCGATCACGCTAGGCAGCGCGCGCGGTACCGGCCCGACATTCTGTGCCCGGTCCGGTCGGGGTTGTGCACCCGGCCGGGCAGTCCCTGGGAGGCGCCGCGCGCGCGGGACCGGGCGGTGATGGCGCCCTCGCATCTGGTGCGCCGTGGCCGGTTCCGGCAGATGGCCGCCGGTGAGCGGGCCCGCAGGGCGGAGAACGCGACCGGTGAGCGGGGTGGAGGCACCCTCGGCGACCATCTGTCGCGGGTGGTGCCGTCGGAGCCGGCGGTGCTGGGGGTGCCGGAGCTGCGGTGTTCGCGACCGGGTATGCAGCCGGGGAGCTGATGCCGTACGCCACGCGGGGCGAGCGGAGCACCGGGCGGGCGCGGTGATCGCGTGCGTGGGCACCTCGCACGCGATGTACGCGGAGGGTCCCGGCGGGGTGACCCGCGAGGCGTGGCCGAAGGCGTGCGCGCCGGCGCTGCCGGACCAGGCGCGGCAGGCGGGCCGGGACTTCGTCGGCGTGCGGTTCTCGGCGGCGGGCAAGATCCGGGTCTTCCGCTTCCCGGGGGACCTGCCTGCCCCCGTCGCCGAGGTGCCGGATTTCGCGGAGACGTTCGCTCGGTGGCGGCACCGACTTCCAGCGCCGCTGGGCACGGCGGCGCAGCTGCTGGAGGAGGAGTACGACGGAGCGGGCCGCGCCCGCGGCACACGGCGCCGGAGAGCCGAGCGCCCCGCCGGGCGGGCGGGCCGGCCGGCGGGGCGCTCGTCGGCACGTTCGTGAGAGCCCGCGGGCGGGCCGTGCCGAAGGGGGCGGGGGTGGGTCCGCGTGCCGTGTGGTCTCCGTCGGGGCGGACGGAGGTGCGGCGGCGGACCCGGTGACCCCGCACGCCGTTGTGCGGGGCCCCGCCGGTCGGTTCCGCGGCCGGCCTGTGACGATCGCTGGTCAGGGCATCGGGCCGGCCGCGGAGCTGGTGGGGGCTGGCGTTCAGCCCGGGAGGGTCAGCCCAGGCGCTCGACGAGCGCGCGGTACTGGTCCCACAGCTCCTTCGGGGTGTGGTCGCCGAAGGTGTTGAGGTGCTCGGGGACCAGGGCGGCCTCCTCGCGCCAGACGTCCTTGTCGACGGTGAGGAGGAAGTCCAGGTCGCTGTCGGAGAGGTCGAGGCCGTCCGTGTCGAGGGCGTCCTTCGTCGGCAAAATGCCGATCGGGGTCTCGACGCCGTCGGCCTTGCCCTCCAGGCGCTCCACGATCCACTTCAGTACGCGGGAGTTCTCGCCGAAGCCGGGCCAGACGAACTTGCCCTCGTCGTTCTTGCGGAACCAGTTGACGTAGTAGATCTTCGGCAGCTTCTCCGGGTCGGCGGACTGGCCGATCTTGATCCAGTGGGCCATGTAGTCGCCCATGTTGTAGCCGCAGAACGGCAGCATGGCGAACGGGTCGCGGCGCAGCTCACCGACCTTGCCCTCGGCGGCGGCGGTCTTCTCGGAGGCCACGTTGGCGCCGAGGAAGACGCCGTGGTTCCAGTCGAAGGACTCGGTGACGAGGGGTACGGCGCTGGCGCGGCGCCCGCCGAAGAGGATCGCGGAGATCGGCACGCCCTTGGGGTCCTCCCACTCGGGCGCGATGATCGGGCACTGCGAGGCGGGGGTGGTGAAGCGGGCGTTGGGGTGGGCGGCGGGCTCGGCGGAGTCCGGCGTCCAGTCGCGGCCCTTCCAGTCGGTGAGGTGGGCGGGGGTCTCCTTGGTCATGCCCTCCCACCACACGTCGCCGTCGTCGGTGAGGGCGACGTTGGTGAAGACGGAGTTGCCCCACAGGGTCTTCATGGCGTTGGCGTTGGTGTGCTCGCCGGTGCCGGGGGCGACGCCGAAGAAGCCGGCCTCGGGGTTGATGGCGTAGAGGCGGCCGTCCTCGCCGAAGCGCATCCAGGCGATGTCGTCGCCGATGGTCTCGACCGTCCAGCCGGAGATCGTGGGCTCCAGCATGGCGAGGTTGGTCTTGCCGCAGGCGCTCGGGAAGGCGGCGGCGACGTACTTGGACTCGCCCTGCGGCGGGGTCAGCTTCAGGATCAGCATGTGCTCGGCGAGCCAGCCCTCGTCGCGGGCCATGACGGAGGCGATGCGCAGGGCGTAGCACTTCTTGCCGAGCAGGGCGTTGCCGCCGTAGCCGGAGCCGTAGGACCAGATCTCGCGGGTCTCCGGGAAGTGGGAGATGTACTTGGTCTGGCTGCACGGCCAGGGCACGTCCTGCTCGCCGGGCTCCAGCGGAGCGCCGACGGAGTGGACGGCCTTGACGAAGAAGCCGTCGTCGCCCAGCTCGTCGAGGACGGCCTGGCCCATGCGGGTCATGGTGCGCATGGACACGGCGACGTAGGCGGAGTCGGTGATCTCGACGCCGATCGCGGACAGCTCGGAGCCGAGGGGGCCCATGCAGAAGGGCACGACGTACATGGTGCGGCCCCGCATGGAGCCGCGGAAGAGGCCCTTGTCGCCGGTGAAGATCTCCCGCATCTCGGCGGGGGCCTTCCAGTTGTTGGTCGGGCCGGCGTCCTCTTCCTTCTCGGAGCAGATGAAGGTCCGGTCCTCGACCCGGGCGACGTCGGTCGGGTCGGAGGCCGCGTAGTAGGAGTTGGGGCGCTTGATCGGGTCGAGCTTCTTGAAGGTGCCCTTGGCGACGAGCTCCTCGCAGAGTCGCTGGTACTCGGCCTCGGATCCGTCACACCAGACCACGTCGTCCGGCTGCGTCAGTTCGGCGATCTCGTTGACCCACGAGATCAGTTCCTGATGGCGGGTGGGGACGGGAGCCGCGTTGTCGCGCGCCACGATTGCTCCTAAATGAGGGGTTTTTTGTTGGAGGCCCCGTGGGGGCTGCGACCCGGATGCAGGCCTTCGAGGGTACCCAGGCGCTCATCCGGTGCCGACCGCACTCATTTGATCATCCGACGTGAGTGCGCAGATGTCCAGAGGGCGTCACAGGTGAGCATCGCCACGTTCGGCGTACCGCGGCATGGGCATGAGAGGATGACCACTCCCGGCCCCCGACCGGCCGGACTGATCCGTAACTTACGGGTCCGTAGGTACGATGCGGCGTATGACTGCGTCCGCTCACGACGCGCCCACGGAGACGACGGCCGCCGGCCACGGCTCCGCGGCGCCCTCCCTGCCCCAGCAGATCGCGCACACCCTCAGCCAGCCGATCAAGCCCAAGCTGCGCGGCTGGCTGCACCTCGGGATGTTCCCCGCAGCCCTCGTCGCGGGCCTCGTCCTGACGGCACTCGCGGACTCCACCCGCGGCCGTATCGCCTGCGCGATCTACGCGCTGACCGCCTGCCTGCTGTTCGGCGTGAGCGCGCTGTACCACCGGGGCTCGTGGAGCCCGCGCATGGACGGCGTCCTGCGCCGGCTCGACCACGCCAACATCTTCCTGATCATCGCCGGAACCTACACACCGCTCACCCTGCTCCTGCTGCCCGGCGCGAAGGGCCAGTGGCTGCTGTGGGGCATCTGGGCGGCAGCCGCCGCCGGGATCGTCTTCCGCGTCTTCTGGGTCGGAGCCCCGCGCTGGCTGTACACGCCCTGCTACATCGCGATGGGCTGGGCCGCCGTGTTCTACCTGCCCGACTTCATGCGCACCGGCGGCATCGCCGTCCTCGTCCTCGTCGTCGTCGGCGGTCTCCTCTACAGCGCGGGCGGCGTGATCTACGGCATCAAGCGGCCCAACCCCTCACCGCGCTGGTTCGGCTTCCACGAGGTGTTCCACTCCTTCACGCTCGCCGCGTTCGTCGTCCACTACGTGGGCATCTCCCTCGTCGCCTACCAGCACGCCTGACGCCGAAAATCCCTGCGGGGGGCGGGGTACGGCGTGACATCCTGGCCGGGTGAACGGCTCCGAGATCCACGTCGACTTCGCCCCCGAGCTGCATCTGTTCGTCCCGCAGCCCCACCGCGCGGGCGCCGCGCCCGCGCTCGTCGACGGCGTGTCCACCCTCGGCCATGTCGTGGAGTCCCTCGGCGTGCCGCTGACCGAGGTCGGCGCGCTTCTCGTGGACGGCCGCGAGGTGCCCGTGTCGTACGTGCCCGGGGCCGGGGACCGGGTGACGGTACGGCCCGTGGAACGCCCCCAGCGGGTGCCGGGCGCACCCCTGCGCTTCCTCCTCGACGTGCACCTGGGCACCCTCGCCCGCCGACTGCGGCTGCTCGGCGTGGACACCGCCTACGAGTCCACCGACATCGGCGACCCGGCGCTCGCCGCCCGCTCCGCCGCCGAGCGGCGCGTCCTGCTCAGCCGTGACCGGGGGCTGCTGCGCCGCCGCGAGCTGTGGGCCGGCGCGTACATCTACAGCACCCGCCCCGACGAGCAGCTCCGGGACGTCCTCGACCGGTTCCGGCCCGAGCCGGCCCCCTGGACGCGGTGCACAGCCTGCAACGGGCTGCTCCGCCCGGCCACCAAGGACGAGGTCGCCGACCAGCTGGAACACGGCACGCAGCGGTCGTACGACGTGTTCGCTCAGTGCCGGGAATGCGGGCGCGCCTACTGGAAGGGCGCGCACCACGAGCAGCTGGAGGCCGTCGTGGAGCGCGCCCTGGCGGAGCTGAGCCGAGGCTGAGGCTCGGGGAGGGGCCGGACGCCGGTCGCACCGGGCGGCCGGTGCCGGTCCGGGCCGGGCACCCGCACCCGGGCGGCCGGTGCCTGCCGGCTCCCCGGCGCCGCGGGCCCGCTCCCGTGCCGCTGCCGGTCGGTCCCGCGCGCCCGGTCCCGACCGGCGTTCGTGCGCTCCCGGCGCCCGGTCCCCCGCCCGTCAGCCCCGTCCGACGTCGCCCTTCCCGCACGCGATGCCGTCCCGGTCGCGGTCCAGCCGCAGCGGGTCGTCACGGCCGTTGACCTTGAGCGTGCCGTAGTCGTTCTGCTTCAGCCACGTGCAGCGGGCGTCGGTGGTGGCCTTCACCTGCGGCGGGAAGACCGTCGGCACGCACACGTTGGCGGAGCCGTAGTGCCGGTCGCAGCCGGAGATCGTCGGGGCGACCGGCTGGGAGGTGCGCCGCGCGGACGGGCCGGTGACCTTGCCGGACGGGGAGTCGGCGAAGGAGTGGATGTGCGCGGAGGCGTCCTTCGCGCCGAGCGCGGACGGGCCCTGGAGGTGCACCCACTTGGCGACGGAGGGCACCCCGTTGGCGTCGACGACGAACAGCATGTACCAGCCGGGCGGGGCCAGGTTCGGGTTGTCCGTCACGTTCAGGTCGACGTTGTCGCCGTCCACGCTCAGCGGCAGGTCCACGAACCGCTGGTTGGGGTCGGAGGAGTGGGTGACCGCGGCCGGGCGGATCAGCTCCGCCTTGGCGATGGGCCGGTCGACGGTGATGCGCTGCGTGTCGCCGTACGTCCACTCGCTGTCGATGAGCGAGGTGATCGTCGGGCGGGGGCCCTTCAGCAGATACGGCGGGGTGTAGATCGACACGTTGTGGTTCCAGGAGCCGTTGCCCGGGTTGTCGCCGGTGGCCATCACCCGGCCGTCGGGCAGCAGGAACGCCGACGAGTGGTAGCCGCGGGCCTCGGGGTCGGCGGCCACCGGGTCGAACGTGCCGGTCCGCGGGTCGTACAGCGACGACTCGTACACCGGGTCCGCCCGGTTGTGCAGCGCGCCACCCGTCTCCAGGACCTTGCCGTCGGGCAGCAGCACCGCGGACACGTACATCTTGCCCTGGCCGCCGGTCTCCGGCTGCGGGCCGTTGCCGAGGTCCACGGTGCCCTGCGGCAGCAGCGGGCCGGGCGTGTAGGCCGGGTCGGGCTGCTTCAGGTCGATGACGTCGGTGAGGCGGTTGGCGTCCGGGTTGCTGTCGATGTTGCCGCCGCCGATGGTGAGGACCTTCTGGTCCTGCGCCGGGGGCAGCAGCACGCTCGCGGACTGGTCCCGCTCGTCCTTGTTCTGCAGGCCGGGCACCTGGGTGATGGTGTTGGCGTCGTAGTCGTAGATCGCGGCGCCGGTGCCGGGGATGTTGTTGCCGAAGACATGGCTGCCGGAGTAGAAGAGCCGCCCGTCCTGCATGAGGATCATCGACGGGTACAGACCCCAGTACGACCAGGTCTGGTTGACCTTCCACAGCGGCTGCCACTGCTGCTCGGCGTCCGACCACAGCTCGGTGGTGACCGACCCGGTGGAGTCCTCCCGGAGCCCGCCGAAGGAGATCACGTCACCGTTGCCGAGGATGGTCGCCGACGGGTACCAGTGGCCGTCGTTCAGGTCGTTCGTCTTGGTGTACGTCTCGGTCCCGGGGTCGAAGATGTACGAGTCCTTGTACCCCTGGTAGCCGATGGTGCCGTCCGCCGACGGATAGCCCTTGTTGCCGCTCATCACCAGCACCCGGCCGTCCTGCAACTGGACGTGCCCGGCGCAGAACATGTCCTTCGGGGTGGGGATGACCTTGTAGCTGCCGTCGGCGGGGTCGTACACGGCGGAGGTGAAGGTGCCCGCCTCGAACATCTCCTCGCTGTTGCCGGAGCCCGCGATCAGCAGCACCTTGCCGTTGTTCAGGACGACGGAGTGCATCGAGCGGACGGGGTTCTGCGTGGGCAGCACGTCCCAGCGGCCGTCGGCGCACTCCTCGGCGGTGCCGGTGCAGGTGGGCGGCGGCAGGGTGACGGGGACCTGCTCCATCGTGTAGTCGTCGGTGGTCGCCGAGCCGGTGCCGTAGACGGAGACACCCCAGGTGATGCGGTCGGTGCCCGCGGGGACCTCGGGGGTGCGGACCGTGGCCTGCGTCCAGCCGGCGGCCATGTCCAGCGTCTTCAGGTCGGTCCAGTACTGCCACCCGGCGGTCGTGTCGTGCCGGAACAGGGTGATCGCGGCGTCCGGGGTGGTCGACTTGTACCAGAGCGACAGGTCGTACTGCCGGCCGGTGGAGACGGGCGGCGCGCACTCGGCGGACTCGGTGATCAGCGCCTTGCGGTCGCCGTCGACGCGGCGGGTCAGCTCGACCTTCATCGCCTTCGCGCCGGAGTGCGCGTCTGAGGTGGTGGTGAAGGTGAAGTCGTTGTCGCCCCAGCCGGACTTCTCCCAGCAGTACGGCATGTCGCCGTCGCCGGCGGTCTCGAAGCCGGGGTTCTTCACCAGGTTGGCGGCGGACGCCGGCTGCGGCGCGGACAGCAGGAGCCCGGCGGTCAGCGCCAGCGTGCCGGCCAGCGCGGTACGTCGTCTCAGGCGGTGCGCGCGGCCGGGGGCGGGCAGACGGATCGAAGTGGTCGTGCGGCTGGATGTGTTCACGTGTCTGGGTCCGTTCACGCGGCTCTCCTTGCGGCACGCCCCCGTCGGGGCAGATAGACCAGCGCTTCGGTGCCGACGAAGCGCAGGACGAACGTCGTCACCAGGGCGAGCGCCGTGGCGGGCAGGGCGCCCATGGCGAAGCGGTGCACGAACAGGGCGATCAGCGGGATGCGCAGCACCAGGTCGGCGTTGGCGAGCAGCGCGAACCGGCCCAGCCGGTCCCACCAGCGGCGGTGGGCGCGCCGGTCGCGGAACAGCAGCTGCTCGATGAGGAGGAAGTTCCAGGCGACGCCGAGCTGGTTGGCGAGGATCTCGGCGGGCAGATAGTGCACGCCGAGCGCGGTCAGCGCCCACAGGCCGAGCAGGTTGGGGGCGAAGCCGCTGGCGCCGATCAGCCCGAAGCCGATCATGCGGGCGAGGGGGGAGGCGGTGCGCAGGCCGGCCAGGTGGCGCAGGAAGCGCAGGCCTTCGCGGGCGGTGGACTTGGACTCGCCGGCGTAGCGCTCCTGGAAGACGAACGGCACTTCGGCGACGGCGCGGGGGCGGCTGCGTACGGCGAGTTCGAGGAGGATCTTGTAGCCGAGGGGTTTGAGGGTGTCGGCGGTGAGGTCGGCGCGGCGCACGGCGAAGAAGCCGCTCATGGGGTCGCTGATGCCGCGCAGCCGGCGCGGGAAGAGGGCTTTGGTGAGCCAGGTGGCGGCGCGGGAGACGGCGACGCGGTAGCCGCCGGCGAGTCCGGCGCGGCTGCCGCCGGGCAGATAGCGGGAGGCGACGACGAGTCCGGCGCCGGTGCGCTGCCCGGTGGCGACGAGTTCGGGGACGAGGGACGGGGGGTGCTGGCAGTCGCCGTCCATGACGACGATCCATTCCGACGCGGCGGCTTTCATGCCTTCGACGACGGCGCCGCCGAGCCCGCCGGTGGGTTCGTCGCGGTGCAGGACGGTGACGGGGAACGGGCAGTCCTGCGCTGCCTCGGCGATGACCTGCGGGGTGTCGTCGGTGGAGTCGTCGACGAAGACGACCTCGCAGGGCAGCCGGGCCGGCACGGACTCGGTGATCAGCCGCAGCAGCCGTCGTATGTTCGCGGATTCGTTGTACGTCGGTACGACGACGGTGACGGCGCCGGGTTCGGGGACCTCGGCGGCGTCCACCGCGGGGACGGGTGCGAGGTACTCGTGGGTCATCGGGTGCCTCCGGCCGTCGCCGGCTGGACCCGGCGGATCTCGATGCGGTCCTCTCCGGTGCCGAAGACGGCGACCGGCGTCGAATGCTGGATCGCCGCGCGCACGTTGGGCAGGTCGCGGGCGTCGCGGCGTACCGTCGGCGAGGCGACGACGTAGTCGAGGTCCCGCCAGCCGTGCGGCATGGTCTTGGTGACGGCCGGGTCGAGGTCGGCCTTGTAGAACCAGATGGCGCCGAGTCCGGGCTGGTACCCGGCGTGCACGAGGTCCAGCCACAGGGCGTCGTCGACGAGGACGCGGGTGTCCTCGGGGTGTTCGACGTTGCTGCCGAGCCAGGCGGAGGCGGCGCGGTAGGGGGCGTTGGCGTCGGCGGTGACGGCGGTGCGGTCGCCGTCGTACCAGCGGGGTACGACGTAGGCGCCGGCGGCGAGGGCGAGGACGGCGGCGAGGGCGTACCGGCCGGCGGCGACGGACCGCTTCTCGGTTGCGGAGCGCCGGCGGCGCAGTACGGCGTGGGCGACGCTGGCGGTGCCGCCGGCGAGGACGAGCGCGAGGAACGGCAGCGCCTGGATGATGTACATGGCGGGCAGGTAGCCGTCGGGGCGCAGGGCGAGCGCGGCGAGGACAGCGACGGCGAGTGCGGGTCCGGCGAGGGCGCGGGCGGTGACGGACCAGCGCCAGATGAGCAGGAGCAGCAGGGCGCCGGCGAGGCCGCCGAGGGGCAGGACGCGGTCGTAGTAGAGCCAGGACTCAAGGACGCCGTGGGAGCCGGAGCCGGGGTCGAGGATGAAGCCGGAGCCGGGGCGGGTCATCTGGTAGACGATGCCGTCCCAGAGGGAGACATGGCCGCTGCCGGGCAGGAGTTCGCCCTTCAGGAGGGCGAACAGGGGGTAGGAGAAGCCGACGAGGGCGCAGGCGGTGACGGCGCCGGTGAGGGCGAACTTGCGGGTGTCGCGGTGGCTGTGCCGCCACATGGTGAGGAACAGGGCGGGCAGGACGACGAGCATCGTCTCCTTGGTGAGGACGGCTGTCGCGGCGGCGAGCCCGGCGCCGAAGTGGTGCCAGAGGTGGCGGGAGGGGGAGGCGGCGAGGGCGAACGCGAGGAGCGTCCACATCACGGCGAGGTTGTCGAGGAAGATCTCCCGCTGGAGGACGACGGACAGCGGGGACAGCCCGAACAGGGCCATGGCGAGGGCGGCGGCCCAGCGGGGCAGGGCGAGGCGCCGGGCGAGGACGAGGACGAGGACCGCGCTGACGGCGCTGACCAGCAGCATCACGGCGCGCATGGTGCCGACGGTGAGGGAGCCGGGGTCGAGGGCGGAGGGGATCCAGGTGAGGAGGGCGAGCTGGATCCAGCCGAGCGGCGGGTGGTCGTACCAGTAGGTGTAGTGGGCGAGGCCTTCGCCCTGCTGGACGGCCCAGGCCTGGGCGAGGTAGGTGCCCTCGTCGTCGCTGAAGGTGGGGTAGGCGGCGATGTTCCAGCCCTGCACGACGAGGATCGCGGTGAGCATCAGCCCGCACAGCAGCAGGTCGGGGCGCGAGGAGCGCAGTCTGCGGGGGGCTTCGGGGCGGTCGGTGGGCGGTTCGGGGGCAGCGGTGTTCTGCGCGGGGACCTGGGAAGCGGTCACCGCGGGAAGGGTGGAGGTCACGCGTTGACGTCCTCTCGGATCCCGTCGGCCGTCGCCAGGTGGGCGCCGACGTGAGTGGTCAACTCCCAGTCGTTGCGGCCGCGTTGTTCGCGCCATACGGCGCGGACGGCGGCGCCCGCGAGCAGGACCTGGTAGAAGGGTCCGCCGGCGATGAGCTTCAGGTAGTGGGCGAAGCGCACGCGCAGGCCGTACTGCTTGCCGAAGTCGTGGAGTCCGACGACCTCGAAGACGAAGGTGACGAGGGCGGTGACGGCCGGCAGGAAGGTGATGAAGGCGATGCCGACGGGCACGTCGAGGAAGAGGGCGATCGCCACGTTGAGGGGGATGATGACGCCGGAGAAGGCTTGCAGGAACGGTGTCATGAGGGTGTAGCGGGCGAGGAGCCGCTGGCCGAAGCCGGGCAGTTGTTTCCAGTCCTTCTTGCGGTAGACCTGGAGGAAGCCCTGGTTCCAGCGGGTGCGCTGTTTCAGCAGGGAGACGAGGCTGCCGGGGGTCTCCTCGCGGGTGACCATGCGGGGGTCGTAGGCGACGACGACTTTCTTGCCGATGGAGGAGAGGCGTACGCCGAGGTCGCAGTCCTCGGCGAGGCAGTCGGGGTCCCAGCCGCCGGCTTCGCGCAGGACGGCGGTGCGGACGAAGACGGTGTTGCCGCCGAGCGGAATGAATCCTTTCTGCGCGTGCAGGTGGAGGCGGGAGCGGAACCAGAAGAAGTACTCCAGGCAGTTGCGCAGGCTGTACCAGCTGGAGTGGAAGTTGATGAGCTGCACTCCGCCCTGGACGACGTCGGCGCCGGTGGTGCGGAAGGCGTGGTCGACGTGGGCGAGGAGTTCGGGGTGGACCTGGTCCTCGGCGTCGAAGACCCCGACGACGTCGCCGCGGCAGTGCGGCAGCGCCGTGTTCATGGCCTTCGGTTTGTTCTTCTTCTCGTGGGTGTCGACGACGACGCGGACGCGCGGGTCGCGGGCGGCGGCCTCTTCGGCGACGGCGGTCGTCTCCGGGTCGTCGTGGCCGACGATGACGATGATCTCGAAGTCGGTGTGGGTGGACTCCAGCAGCCGTTGGATGGTGTGGTCCAGCACGGCCTGTTCGTGGCGTGCGGGCAGCAGCAGTGAGAACGACACGTGTTCGTCGCCGTCCGGTCTGCTGAACCGGGTGGAGGCGAGCACCTCGGGCGTGCGCCACGCGTGCATCTGCCACCACAGGGTGAAGGCCGCCATCCAGAACAGGGCCAGCGAGACGGCCGATATGAGGACAGACGTCAGCACAAAGATTCCCCCCGAATCCCCGAATCCCCCTGTCACGCGGGCGAGTTGGCGTCCGCGTGGCACGTTCCAGAGACTATGGGCGATCTGTGAAAGGCGCAGGCCCTTTCGGTGAAGAGCGTGTTTCCTCACATTGAGGTACAGGGTTGAACAATACGGTTGCGCCACACGTCGGTCGCGCCGGGCGGCGGAGCGTTCGCGCTGGTCAGCGGGGAGGCCGGACGGGCTGGAGGCACACCGTCCGGCGTACGGAACCGGTCAGAGAATGGCCGAGATCTTACGCAGAGGTGATCACGTGTCACTACGGCGCACCCGCCACGGTCAGTGACCGGTCAGCGCGTGACGCAACCGCTCCGGATCGGTCGTCGGGGCGTCGCAGGTGAAGTTCCGGCACACATACGCCGTCGCGGCACCCCCGCTCAGCGGCCGGCCTGCGAGCAGCGGGAACTCGTCGCTGTCCGGTGTGCCGCAGGCGACGACCGCGCCGGGCGCGGTGCCCAGCAGCGCCGTACGGTGCAGGGTGCGCGTCGCCTCGTCGGCCGGGTCAGGGCCCACGACGGCCACTTCGCGCGGCCCGTCGAGGCGGGCCTCGGCGACGGCGAGCCCCCAGCCGACGAAGCGGGGCACGCGCGGGCCGAGCGCCCTCACCACGCCGAGGGCCCGCTCGGCGGCGGTGCGGTGCGGCTCGGAGCCGGTGTGCGCGGCGTACGACAGCAGCGCACCGGCGGCGGCCGTCCAGCCGGACGGCACCGCGTTGTCGGTGGGGTCCTGCGGTCGGCGGATCAGCTGCTCGGCGTCCTCCGCCGTGTCGTACAGCGCCCCGCTGCCGGGGTCGGTGAACCGGGTCAGCACATGGTCGAGGAGCAGCCCGGCGAACTCCAGCCACACGCCCTCGCCGGTGACCGAGGCGAGCGTGAGGAAGCCCTCGGCGACATCGCCGTAGTCCTCCAGCACCCCGGCGTTGGTGCCGGCGCGCCCGTCCTTGCTGGTGCGGGTGAGCCGGGCGTGCTCGTCGAGGTGGACGCGGACCAGCAGGTCGGCGGCGGCGAGCGCGGCCTCGACGAGGTCGGGCCGGTCGAAGCAGGCGCCGGTCTCGGCGAGCGCGGCGATCGCGAGCCCGTTCCAGGCGGCGACGACCTTGTCGTCCCGGCCGGGCGCGGGCCGCTCGGCACGGGCGGCGATCAGCCGCTCCCGGACGCTCGCGAGCCTGTCCGCGTCGAACACGCCCTCGCTCTGCGGCAGTTGCAGTACGGACGCGCCGTGCTCGAAGGTGCCCTCGTCGGTGACGCCGAAGTACCGGGCGGCCAGTCCGGCGTCGTCGCCGAGGACGTCCCGCAGCTGCTGCGGTGTCCACACGTAGTAGGCACCCTCGACATGCCTGCCGGTGCCGTCGTCGCTGTCGGCGTCCAGCGCGGAAGCGAACCCGCCCTCCGGGGTGCGCAGTTCACGGACGAGGAAATCGGCGGTCTCCAGGGCGACGCGGCGGGCGAGATCGGAACCGGTGGAGCGCCACAAATGGGTGTAAACCCGACAGAGCAATGCATTGTCGTACAACATACGCTCGAAGTGCGGAACCACCCACTCCCGGTCCACGGAGTACCGCGCGAACCCGCCCCCGAGCTGGTCGTAGATGCCGCCCCGGGCCATCCGCTCGCAGGTGTCCTGCGCCATCTCCAGGGCGCCCTCGGAGCCGGTGCGGGCGTGGTGCCGCAGCAGGAACTCGATCACCATCGACGGCGGGAACTTCGGCGCCCCGCCGAACCCGCCGCGCTGCGCGTCGTACTCCCGCGTCAGCCCGAGCAGTGCCTGTGCCAGCTCCTCCTCGCCGGGCACGCCCTCACCGCCGTGGGCGATCTCCCGGCCGGCGAGGTCCCGCACGATCTTCCCCGCGACCTCGGCGACCTCGTCCCGCCGGTCCCGCCACGCCTGCGTCACGCCCTCCAGGACCTGCCGGAACGACGGCATGCCGTGCCGGGGGGCGGGCGGGAAGTACGTGCCGAAGTAGAACGGCTCGGCGTCCGGGGTGAGGAACACGGTCATGGGCCAGCCGCCCTGCCCGGTGGCCGCCTGCACGGCCTCCATGTAGACGGCGTCCACGTCGGGGCGTTCCTCGCGGTCGACCTTGACGCTGACGAAGTGGGCGTTGAGGTAGTCGGCGGTGTCCTCGTCCTCGAAGGACTCGTGAGCCATCACATGGCACCAGTGGCAGCTGCTGTACCCGACGCTCAGCAGCACGGGCACACCCCGCCTGCGCGCCTCCTCGAACGCCTCGGCGGACCAGGGCCACCAGTCGACGGGGTTGTCGGCGTGCTGGAGGAGGTAGGGGGACGTCTCGTGGGCCAGGCGATTCGGCATGGGGTCCATCCTGCCCCAGTACCCGCGCCGACGACCGGATCACGGGTGTGCGGCCAGGACAGGGCCGCCCACGGCGCCACCCGCCGTCCACCACACCGCCGCACTCCGGCCGCCTCGCCGCGACGCGCACGGAGAGTCTCACGGTCCGTGATCGGCTACGGCCGCGCCGGACCTGCCGCCCGGCCCCGGGTGCATGGCCCCGCACCGGCGAGGCGCCGGTGGGGCGCCTCGCCGGGTCAGCCCTGCTGGGGCTTCGGATCGGCCGTGCGGCCCGTCGGCTCGGCGTCGGGGTCCGGGGTCTCCTTGAAGTCGACCTTGCCCATGTGCCGGTTCATGGACTTCATCAGGCCCCACACGGCCAGGGCCATCACCGCGAACACGATGAAGCCGAGGACACCGGGGGTGACCTTGTTCTCGTCGACCTCCTTCGCGAGGGAGACGAGGTGGGTCGCTGCCAGGCTCACGCTTGCGCTCATATCAGGCATTGTCGCGGACGCCCGCGAAGAGGTCGTCCTCGGGGAGGGACGTATCGACGAGAGACTTCGCCAGCTCGTACTCCTCCGTGGGCCAGACCTCCTTCTGGATCTCCATCGGCACCCGGAACCAGCCGCCGTCCGGGTCGATCTGCGTGGCGTGCGCGATCAGGGCCTTGTCGCGGATCTCGAAGAAGTCCGCGCACGGGATGTGCGTGGTGAGGGTGCGCTCCTTGCGCTCGAACTGCTCCCAGCGCTTGAGCCACTCCCCGTACGGCGACTCGAGACCGCGCTCCAGCATCGCGTTGTGCAGCGCCTCGGTGCGGGGACGGTTGAAGCCCTGGTTGTAGTAGAGCTTCAGCGGCTGGAACGCCGGGCCGAACTCCTCCTCCGGGTACTTCTCGGTGTCCGCCGCGCCCTCGAACGCCACCATCGTGATCTTGTGGGTCATGATGTGGTCGGGGTGCGGGTAGCCGCCGTTCTCGTCGTAGGTGGTGATCACCTGCGGGCGGAAGGAGCGGATCTTCTTCACCAGCCGACCGGCCGCCGTGTCGACGTCCTCCAGTGCGAAGCAGCCCTCCGGCAGCGGGGGCAGCGGGTCGCCCTCGGGCAGGCCGGAGTCCACGAAGCCCAGCCATTCCTGCTTCACACCGAGGATCTCCCGTGCCTCGTCCATCTCCTTGCGGCGGACCTCGTGGATGTTCTCCTCGATGTATTTGTCGCCCTGGAGCTTCGGGTTGAGGATGGAGCCGCGCTCCCCGCCCGTGCAGGTCACCACCAGCACGTCCACCCCCTCGGACACGTACTTCGCCATGGTGGCCGCGCCCTTGCTCGACTCGTCGTCGGGGTGGGCGTGGACGGCCATCAGTCGCAGCTGGTCAGTCAAGACTCAATCCTCATCGATGTCGGCGCCCCGGTGTCAGCGGGTGCGATCGGCGGCTTCTATAGTGACCGAATCGGGCGGCGAATAATTCCGGGTTCACCGCCCGGGAGCCCGCTTCGGACTTTCGTCCGATCTGTCCGGAGGGCACGCCGAGAGGACGATCATGAGTACGGTGAGCACGCACGTGCCGGAGGGCCGCTACGGCCGTTCCTCCGACCAGCGTTCCGACCGCACCCTCAAGGTCGTCGGCGCCGTGCTGGGCGCCGCGCTGCTGGGGCTCGTCGGCTGGTTCGGCTGGCACTATGTCGCCGGCAGCGAGATCAGCGCCCAGGTGATCAGCTTCCAGGTCTCCGAGAAGGCGGTCCAGGTGCATCTGGAGGTGCACAAGGACGCCGGGGCCTCCGGCTACTGCACGGTCCGCTCGCAGTCCGGGGACGGCGCCGAGGTGGGGCGCGCGGACTTCCGTTTCTCGGGGCCGGAGACCCGGATCGACCAGGTCGTCACTCTGCGTACGACGGCGAAGGGGTCCACAGCCGAGCTGCTCGGCTGTCACGGCGACTAGGGCACGGCAAGACTTGTCCCGCCACGCGCGGCCCGGCCGGGTACGGCTCGAATCACATCGGCGCTGACCTGCGCTGACGTGATTCTCATGGCTTATGTCCTCCCCCTTGCGGCCTTGAATTGTTAGGCTCGTGGTTTCGCCCATCCATGAGGGAACATTCTTCTGGGTAGGGCGATGCTTTGTATTCCCAGTACCGACGAGGAGCACCCTGTGACCCAGACCAGCGAGAACGTCACCTGGCTGACCCAGGAGGCGTACAACAAGCTCAAGGACGAGCTTGAGTACCTTACTGGTCCTGCGCGCACGGAGATCGCCGCCAAGATCGCGGCCGCGCGCGAGGAGGGCGACCTGCGCGAGAACGGCGGGTACCACGCGGCCAAGGAGGAGCAGGGCAAGCAGGAGCTCCGCGTGCGCCAGCTGACCCAGCTCCTCGAGACGGCCAAGGTCGGGGAGCCTCCGGCGTCCGACGGTGCCGTGGCGCCGGGCATGGTCGTGACGATCGCGTTCGACGGTGACGAGGACGACACGCTGACCTTCCTGCTCGCCTCCCGTGAGTACGCCAGCGCCGACATCGAGACCTACTCGCCGCAGTCCCCGCTGGGCGGCGGCGTGATCGGGCACAAGGTCGGCGAGACCGCCGAGTACGAACTGCCGAACGGCAAGAAGGCCTCGGTGAAGATCCTCAAGGCGGAGCCGTACAACGGCTGACCCCGCTCAGGACCGGCCGCGAAGCCCCCGGCGCCCTCCCGGCGCGCGGGGGCTTCGCGCTGCTCAGGCGGCGGCCGAGCGGTACTTGCGGACCGCCAGGGTGCGGAACACCACGATGATCAGCACCGACCAGATCAGCGACGCCCACACGGGGTGGACCATCGGCCAGGCGTCCGACGGGGAGACGCCGGGGTTGCCGAACAGCTTGCGGCAGGCCTGGACGGTGGCGCTGAACGGGTTCCAGTCGGCGACGTGCTGCAGCCAGGGCGTCATCCGGCTGGAGTCCACGAACGCGTTCGAGATGAACGTGACCGGGAAGAGCCAGATCAGTCCGCCGGAGGTGGCGGCCTCGGGGGTGCGCACGGACAGGCCGATGAGCGCGCCGACCCAGGTGAAGGCGTACCCGAGCAGCAGGAGCAGGCCGAACGCGGCGAGGACCTCGCCGGCGCTGGTGTGGGTGCGCCAGCCGACGAGCAGGGCGACGATCGCCAGCACGAACAGGGTCAGCGCTGTCTGCACCAGGTCGGCGAGGGTGCGGCCGGTGAGGACCGCGCCGCGGGCCATGGGCAGCGAGCGGAAGCGGTCGATGAGCCCCTTGTGCATGTCGTCGGCGATGCCCGCGCCGGCGCCGGCGGTGGCGAAGGTGACGGTCTGGGCGAAGATGCCGGCCATGAGGAAGTTGCGGTAGACGCTGGAGTCCGTGGTGCCGCCGATGTTCATGGAGCCGCCGAAGACATAGCTGAACAGCACCACGAACATGATCGGCTGGATCAGCCCGAAAATCACCATCTCGGGGATTCTGCTCATGCGGATGAGGTTCCGCTTGGCGATCACCAGGGAGTCACGGACGGACTGCACCACCGGGTGGGCGGGCGCGGCGATCGGCGCGGCATCGGTGACGGCGCTCACTTGGCTGCCTCCTTCGCGGGCCGCTTCGCGGGCCCCTTCGTGTCGTCGTCCTCGTCCTTGCTCTCGGCGACGTGCCCGGTCAGGGAGAGGAACACGTCGTCGAGGGTGGGGCGGCGCAGGCCGATGTCGTCGATCTCGATGCCGCGGGTGTCGAGGTCGCGGATGATCTCGGCGAGCAGTTTGGCGCCTCCGGTGACGGGGACGGTGAGTTTGCGGGTGTGTTCCTCGACGGTGATGTCGCCCTTGCCGAAGCCGCGCAGGACGGTGGCGGCGGTCGGGATGTCGTCGCGTTCGTGGACGACGACCTCGACGCGTTCGCCGCCGGTGCGGGCCTTGAGTTCGTCGGAGGTGCCGCGGGCGATGACCCGGCCGTGGTCGACGACGGCGATGTCGTGGGCGAGGTGGTCGGCCTCCTCCAGATACTGCGTGGTCAGCAGCAGCGTCGTACCGCCGGAGACGAGGCGTTTGATGACGTCCCACAGAAGCTGGCGGTTGCGGGGGTCGAGGCCCGTCGTCGGTTCGTCCATGAACATCACGGGCGGGGAGACGACGAGCGCCGCGGCGAGGTCCAGACGGCGGCGCATACCGCCGGAGTAGGTCTTGGTGGGCCGGTCGGCGGCGTCGGCCAGGTCGAACTGTTCGAGCAGTTCGGCGGCGCGGGCCTTGGCGGCCTTGGGCCGCATCTGGTAGAGACGGCCCACCATCTGGAGGTTCTCGCGGCCGGTGAGGTACTCGTCGACGGCGGCGAACTGGCCGGACAGGCCGATCGAGCGCCGCACGTCGTTCGGATGCTTGAGCACGTCCACGCCTGCGACGACGGCCCGGCCGCGGTCGGGCCGCAGCAGGGTGGTCAGGCAGCGGACCGTGGTGGTCTTGCCCGCGCCGTTCGGTCCGAGCAGGCCCAGGACGGTGCCTTCGGGGACGTCGAGGTCGACGCCGTCGAGGGCTTTGACGTCGCCGAAGGTCTTCACCAGGCCTTCGGCGTAGATGGCGCCTGGCATAGGGGTCTCCACCTCTTCGGGGATTCTTCAGAAGCCTAGGTTCGCGCCGCGCCCGCCGCCCGACGGGCGGGACGCGACACCAGCAAACCGTAACGCGATGTATCGCGTCTCTCAATGGATTTACCCGAACGGGTGAAGCGTGCGGAGGGGTGTGCGGGAGCAAGGCGCCGATCACCACGCTCCAGCGGGAGCAAGAAGGTGTAAGGGGTGTATCGGGCGGGAGGGGGTCGGCTGTGGGGCCGAACCTCTCATCCCCCGCCCGGCGCCGGAGTCAGTCGATGACCGTGTAGCCCGCCTCGCGCAGGGCCTGGCCGACCTCCGCGCAGTGCTCCGGCCCCTTGGTCTCCAGGTGCAGCTCGACCTCCACCTCGGTCAGCCCGAGCCGCGGATCGGTCCGCACATGGCTGACGTCGAGAACGTTGGCGTCCACCACGGACAGCACTCCGAGCAGCGCCGCGAGCGCACCCGGCCGGTCCGTCAACCGCACCCGCACCGCCAGATAGCGGCCCTGCGCGGCCATGCCGTGCCGCAGGATCCGCTGAAGCAGCAGCGGATCGACGTTGCCGCCGGACAGCAGCGCCACCACCGGCCCCTCGAACGCGCCGGGGTCGCTGAGCAGGGCGGCGACGGGGCTCACCCCGGCCGGCTCGACGACCAGCTTCGCCCGCTCCAGACACAGCAGCAGCGCGTTCGACAGCTCGTCCTCGCTCACCGTGCGGACCTCGTCCACCAGCTCGGCGACCAGACCGAACGGCACATCGCCGGGCCGGCCCACCTTGATGCCGTCGGCCATGGTCGTCGGGTTCGCCAGCACCACCGGATGCCCGGCCGCCAGCGAAGGCGGGTACGCCGCCGCGCCCGCCGCCTGCACACCGACGATCCGCACGTCGGGCCGCAACGCCTTCACCGCCACCGCGATGCCCGCCACGAGCCCACCACCGCCGATGCCCACGACGATCGTGCGCACCTCGGGGCACTGCTCCAGGATCTCCAGGCCGACCGTGCCCTGACCGGCGATGATGTCGGGGTGGTCGAACGGGTGGATGAACACCGCGCCCGTGGACGCCGCGTACTCCTGCGCGGCGGCCAGCGTCTCGTCGACCACCTGGCCGTGCAGCCGCACCTCCGCGCCGTACTCCCGCGTGGCGCTGATCTTCGGCAGCGGGGCGCCCTTCGGCATGAACACCGTCGACCGCACGCCGAGCAGCGACGACGCGAGAGCGACGCCCTGCGCGTGATTGCCGGCGCTCGCCGCGACGACACCGGCCGCCCGCTGCTCCGGCAGGAGCCCCGCGATCCGCACGTACGCGCCGCGCAGCTTGAACGAACCCGTCCGTTGCAGGTTCTCGCACTTGAAATGCACCGGCGAACCGACCAGCTGGGACAGCCTGCGGCTGCCCTCCATCGGGGTCACCCGGGCCACGCCGCTGAGCATCTTCTGGGCGCCGCGCACGTCGTCCAGGGTGACGGGAGGCAGGGCGGCGGCCGTACGGTGGGTCATGTCCCAAGTCTCGCAGTTGACACCCGCGGACCGCTGTCGTGACCAACCGGCGAGACGGGATTGCGCACCGCAGGTACGACGTGCGCGGCCTCCGCGTACCCTGTCCCCCAACCAGCAGCCCTCCACGAAGTGAGCCCCCGGCCATGCCCACAACACCTGAAATGTCGATGGACATGACGACCGTCGGTGACACCGGTCTCCTCGACACCCTCCAGCACGAGGTGGCGGTGTTCGCCCGCCGCGCCGAACAGACCCGGCTCGGCGGCGTCGGACAGGTGCGCAACTCCATGGACCGTGCCGCGTACCTGCTGCTCAACCGCCTCGACAAGGAGGGCCCGATGGGCGTCAAGGCGCTCGCCGCGAGCATGGGCATCGACTCGTCGACGGTCACCCGGCAGGTCGCGCCGCTGGTGGACACCGGTCTGGTCAAGCGGACCTCCCACCCCGAGGACGGGCGGGCGGTCGTGCTCCAGCTGTCGCCGCGCGGGCAGGCACGCCTGGAGGAGGTCCGGGCCTCCCGGCGGCAGCTCATGGCCGAACTGACGCACGATTGGGAGCCCGCGGAGCGCGAGGCGTTCTGCACGCTGCTGACCCGCTTCAACCAGGCGCTGTCGGCCCGGCAGGCGGGCCATGCCGCGACGGCGGGCGCGGAGCAGGGCACCGCGTCCTGACACGCCGGGCGGGCCCCGTCGGCGCCGGCGTCGGCCCGACGGTCATCGCAGCCCCTCCCCGGACGCTCGCCGTGTCGCGGCCGTGGCCGGGTGCCGCATTGCCGGTGCGCGGCTCTTGACCGAAAGGGGCCCCCTGGCCTCAGATGAGACCGGGCCCCCGTCGCACGCGGTCACGCATGCCGTGGGCGGCCCGGTCCCGAATCTCTTGGTCGCCCTCAGGGGGAGGCGCGGTGCGAGAACGGCATGCGTCCCAGGGCGCCCGGCGGGCCCGGGACTTCGAGTCGTTCGTCGCGGGCGCGGGCGGGCGGCTGCTGCACACCGCCACCCTGCTCACCGGTGAGGCGCCCCACGACAATCCGCGCGCCCGCCGCCTGGTCACGCTGGCGCTGGCGCACACGTACGCCTCCTGGGACCGGCTGCGCGGCGAGGACCCGTACGACAGAGCGCGCGAGTATCTGGCCACCCGGTTCGCCCGCGGCGCCTGGCACCACCACGGCGGCCTGCTCTCCCGCACCCGCCCTCACCCCGACAGCGCGCTCGCGGACCTCGGTCCGCACGAGCGGCTGGTGCTCGTCCTGCGCCTGTTCGAGGGTATCGGCGAGGAGCAGGTCTCGGCGCTGCTCGGGATGCCGCAGGAGCGGGTGCACGCGCTGTGCGACCGGGCGACGGCGACCGTCCTGCATCCACCGCGCAGGGCGGCCCGGCCCGTCGCCGAGGCGGGGGTGGCGGCGTCGTGAACAGGCTCGAACGGGAGGCCGCCGCACGCCGGATCATGGAGCGGGTGCAGCCGGTGCCGCCGCCCGGCCTGTACGAGGCCGCCGTGCGCCGGGGCTCCCGGCTGCTGCGGCGTCGTACGGCCGTACGACGGGTGCTGTGGCTGCTGCTCGCGGTCGGGGTCGTCGTCTTCGCCGTGTGGGCGCTGACGGTGCAGCCGTGGGCGCAGGCGCCCTCGGAGACGACCCCGACGTTCACGGACTGGTGACCGGCCCACGGCGCCCTGGGACGGCCGGCCATGAGGCGGGCGCTCCGGGGCCCGCCCCCCGCGCCCGTCCTGGCCGAACGCCCTAGCCGAGCGCCTGCTTGAGGTCCTCCAGCAGGTCCTCGACGTTCTCGATGCCGACGGAGAGCCGCACCAGGTCGCCGGGGACCTCCAGGGCGGAGCCCGCCGCGGAGGCGTGCGTCATCCGGCCCGGGTGCTCGATCAGGGACTCCACACCGCCCAGCGACTCGCCGAGGGTGAACACCTTCGCCCGGTTGCAGACCTCGACGGCCGCCTCCTCGCCACCCTGCACCCGGAAGGAGACCATGCCGCCGAACGCCCGCATCTGCTTGACGGCGACGTCGTGGCCCGGGTGGTCCTCCAGACCCGGGTACAGCACCCGCGTCACCTTCGGGTGCCGGGTGAGCATGTCGGCGACCTTGCCCGCGTTCTCGCTGTGCCGGTCCATCCGCACCGACAGCGTCTTGGTGCCGCGCAGCACCAGCCACGAGTCGAACGGTCCGGCGACCGCGCCCATCGCGTTCTGGTGGTAGGCCAGCTCCTCGCCGAGCCCCTCGTCGGAGGTGATCAGCGCGCCGCCGACGACGTCGGAGTGCCCGCCCATGTACTTGGTGAGCGAGTGGACGACGACGTCCGCGCCCAGCGCCAGCGGCTGCTGAAGATAGGGCGTGGCGAAGGTGTTGTCGACGACGAGCTTCGCACCGGCGTCCCTGGCGACCTGGGCGACCGCGGCGATGTCGGTGATGCCGAGCAGCGGGTTGGACGGCGTCTCCACCCAGACCACCTTGGTCTTCGGGGTGATCGCGGCGCGTACGGCCGCCGGGTCGGAGGTGTCGGCGACCGACCACTCCACGCCCCAGCGCGAGACGACCTTGGCGAAGAGGCGGAAGGTGCCGCCGTAGGCGTCGTTCGGGATGACCACGTGGTCACCCGGGTTGAGCAGCGTACGCAACAGGCAGTCCTCGGCCGCCAGTCCGGACGCGAACGCGAGGCCCCGGCGCCCGCCCTCCAGGGCGGCGAGGTTCTCCTCGAGGGCGGTGCGGGTCGGGTTGGCGCTGCGGCTGTACTCGTAGCCGCCGCGCAGGCCGCCCACGCCGTCCTGCTTGTAGGTCGAGACCTGGTAGATCGGCGGGACGACCGCGCCGGTGAGGGGGTCGGCGGTGTTGCCCGCGTGGATCGCGAGGGTCTCGAAGTGCTGACTGATGTGCCTGTCGCTCATGTGCACCGAGCGTAGTGCGCCAAGTGGCCGAAGGCGCACCGTCGGCCGCGCGGGGCCGGTCGCGGAGGAGTTTTCCACAGGCTGCCGGGAGGGGGTTGGCCAATTGTCGGCGGTGTCTGGTTCGCTTGAGTCATGGAGATTCTCTGGGTCCTGATGGCGGTGGTCCTGATCGGCTTCGTGCTGCTGCCGTATCTGCGGCGCAGGCGGGGCGGGATCGAGCTGGTGCCGCCCGGCCATCCGGACGCGGCCGATCCCGCGAACTACGGCTTCGTCCGCGAGGAGGAGCTGGACGTACGGCTGCCCGGCCCCGACGAGGATCTGCTGGACGTGCTGGACCTGGTGCAGCGCACGGGCGACTACAGAGCCGCCCAGCAGCTGCTCGCGGGCACGGAGACCGAGGGCGAGCGGCGCTGGCAGCGGGTGCAGGCGTTCGCCGGGGCGGCGGCGCTGGAGCTCCAGCAGCGGCCCGGCGGCGTCGGGGAGATACCGGGCGGGCAGTGGCTGCGGGTGTGGCGCGCCGAGATGCCCAAGGACGCGGGCGGTGCGGCCGTGCACGCCGAGTTCCTGGCGCAGCAGGCGTGGCGGACGTCGACGCCCGGCGCGGACGACTTCCGGATCATCATGGAGGAGGCGAAGGCGGCCGTCGCCGACGCGGCGCTGCTCGCGCCCGGTGATCCGGTGCCGTACATCGTCGAGCTGTCGGTGGCGCGGGGCCTGCACTACTCGCGTGAGGAGTTCGAGCAGCTCTGGCTGAAGATCCTCGACCGTGCCCCGCACCACATGGGCGCGCGTCTGGCGGCGCTGCACTACTGGTGCGAGAAGTGGCACGGCTCGCGGGAACTGGCCTATCAGTTCGCGGAGGCCGCCGCCGCGCGGGCGCCGCGCGGGTCTCTGCTGGCCGCCATGCCGCTGTTCGCGGTGTTCGAGCATCTGCCCGAGGTCAACCTGGTGCAGGGGTTCTACCGGAGCGAGGTCGTCACGAAGGCGATCCACGGCGCGCTGCACGCCGTGCACACGGCCCGCCCCGACGATCCGATGCTCGCCCATGTGCGGCATCTGCTGGTGTTCTTCCTGGTGCGGGCCGAGCGCTGGGCGGAGGCCATGGACCAGCTGGTGCGTGTCGACGGCCATGTCGGTGCCCTGCCGTGGACGCTGTCCGCGGACCCGGCGGCGGAGTTCGCGGTGTACCGGGCGCTGGCGGTCGCGGGCTACGAGGCCAACGGCGGCAGCCCGGCGACGCTGCCGCACTGACCGACGGGCCCCGGCCGCCGGGACCCGCCCCCGGGTACGGCCCGGCGCCCGGTGCCGCCCTGGTGAGGGCGGGCACAGGGTGCCGGGGGACGCGCGGGCGTCAGATGGTGGCCGTGTCGATCACGAAGCGGTAGCGGACGTCACTGTTGACGACACGCTCGTAGGCCTCGTTGATCTGGTCGGCGCGGATCAGCTCGATCTCGGCGCCGAAGCCGTGTTCGGCACAGAAGTCGAGCATCTCCTGCGTCTCGGCGATACCGCCGATCATGGAACCGGCGAGGGTCTTGCCGCCACCGATCACCGAGAACAGGTTCAGCGCGACGGGCTCCTCCGGGGCGCCCACGTTGACGAGCGCGCCCCGCGTCTTCAGCAGGCCGAGACAGGCGTTGAAGTCGAGCGGCGCGGACACGGTGGAGACGATCAGGTCGAAGCTGCCCGCCAGTTCCTCGAAGGTCTCCGGGTCGCTGGTGGCGTAGTAGTGGTCGGCGCCCAGCTTCAGCCCGTCGTCCTTCTTGCGCAGGGACTGCGACAGCACGGTCACCTCGGCGCCCAGCGCGTGCGCGATCTTGACGCCCATGTGGCCGAGGCCGCCCATGCCGAGGATCGCGACCTTCTTGCCGGGCCCGGCACCCCAGTGCTTGAGCGGGGAGTACAGGGTGATGCCGGCGCACAGCAGCGGCGCGGCCTCGTCCAGGGACAGCCCGTCGGGGATGCGCACGACGTAGTTCTCGTCGACGACGATCTTCTGCGAGTAGCCGCCGTGGGTGGGCTCGCCGTCCTTCCCGACGGCGTTGTACGTGCCGACCATGCCGCTGCCGCCCGTGCAGTACTGCTCCAGGCCGGCCTTGCAGTTGTCGCATTCGCGGCAGGAGTCGACCATGCAGCCGACGCCGACGCGGTCGCCGACGCGGTACTTGGTGACGCCGGGGCCGACCTCCGCGACGACGCCGGCGATCTCATGGCCGGGGACCATCGGGAAGATCGCCTCGCCCCAGCCCTCCTGGGCCTGGTGGATGTCGGAGTGGCAGATGCCGGCGTACTTGATGTCGATCAGGACGTCGAACTCGCCGACGTCACGACGCTCGATCGTCGTGCGCTCCAGCGGGGCCTTGGGCGCGGGGGCGGCGTATGCGGCGACAGTGGTCATGTCGAGGGTTCTCCTGACAGATGGTCTTCCGTGCCCGGCCCGCTGTGGCCGGGCACGACGTCCACCCTGCCCGCCCTCGGAGCGTTCACCCAGGTCACGGCTTGTCGTACGTCTGCTGTGCGTACCACTGGCCGGGACAGGAACAGGCTCGTTCGGGCCGGGGCCACCAGGAATACTGGGCGGCATGGACGAACGCCGAGCACCGGAGGCCGGCGCCGGTCTGGACCGGCGTGCCGAGCTGAGCGAGTTCCTCCGCACCCGACGGGCCCGGCTGAAGCCGGAGGACGTCGGGCTGCCGGACTTCGGGCGGCACCGCCGTGTGCCGGGGCTGCGCCGGGAGGAGCTGGCGCAGCTTGCCGGGGTGTCGGTGGCGTACTACACGCGGCTGGAGCAGGGCAACGGGCGGAACGTGTCGGCGGAGGTGCTGGACGCGATCGCCCGCGCGCTGCGGCTGACGGACGCCGAGCACGCGCATCTGACGCATCTGGCGAAGCCGACACGTCTGAAGCGGAAGCCGGCGGCGCGGGCGCAGCAGGTGCGGGCGCCGCTGCGGACACTGCTGGACGCGATGGACGAGATCCCGGCGTATGTCACGGGGCGGCGTTCGGAGATCCTCGCGTGGAACCGGATGGCGGCGGCCCTGTTCGGCGACTGGGGGGAGCTGCCGCCGGAGGAGCGGAACTGGGCGCGGCTGGCGTTCTTGAACCCGGCGTACCGGGAGCTGTTCGTCGACTGGGAGCAGAAGGCGTGCGACATCGTGGCGTCGCTGCGGCTGGACGCGGGCTGCTATCCGGACGATCCTCGGCTGTCGGCGCTGGTGGGCGAGTTGTCGGTGAAGAGCGAGGACTTCCGGCGGCTGTGGGCGCAGCACGATGTGAAGGACAAGAACCACGGGGTCAAGCGGATGCGTCATCCGCTGGTCGGTGAACTGGCCTTGCAGTTCGAGTCGTTCAAGCTGACGGACGGGTCGGACCAGTCGCTGATCACGTATCACGCGGAGCCGGACTCGGCGTCGGCGGAGGCGCTGCGGCTCCTGGCGAGCTGGGGCGCGGACGCGACACGGGCGGGGCGTACGGCGCCGTAGCGGGCGGTACGGCGGTCGCGGCCCGCGGGCAAGGGGGCGGCCCCCGGACCGAAGCTCGGGTTCCAGGGGCGTCGCAACACCAGGCGGCGTCGAACTGCCGCAGCGGGCCGGAGCTGTGACCCTGCGGGGGCTCGGGGTTCGGGAGCTGTGGCCTTCCGGGGCTGGGGAGGCCGGCCGGTGTCGTCCCCGGTGCGGGGCGCGGTACGCCGTCGTGGTCCGGGTGTGCCGGGCGGTACGGCCGCCGTGCGGGAGATGCGTCTCGTACGGCGGCGTGGGCCCCGTTCCAGGACGTGCCGGTGCGAGCGAGCCGGGCGACCGGGCGGACGATCGGCCACCTGTTCGCCACACCGATGTCCCCTTTCCACCGGAACGTCCCTAGCCTGGATGGATGGGTGAGGACATGCGGCTGGCGGCGGTCGTGGCGCTGGCGCAGGGGATGGCCGCGGCGCACACTCCGCGGGAGTCATGGCGGGCGGCGGCGGCCGGGGCCTGCCGGGCGCTGGCGGGCAGCTTCGCCGCGCTGTCGGTGTGGGAGCGGGACCTGGGCCGGCTGCGGGTCCTGGTCAACGTGGGCGACCTGGCGGCGCACGAGGAGGAGTTCCCCGACGACGAGGCCTATCCCGTCCACCAGTTCCCGGAGATCACGGAGTTCCTGCACGAGCGGTGGGTGGGGGGCGGCGGGCCGGGCGCCTGGGTGGAGACCGCCGACGGTCCGGCGGCGGGCCGGGCCGGCTACTGCCATCAGCGGGTCGCCGCGCTGCGCCGCCGCGGGCGGGGCTGCTGTGTCGTGGCGCCGATCGTGCTGCACGGGAGGGCGTGGGGCGAGCTGTATGTGGCGCGGGCGCAGGGCGCGCCGGTGTTCGGGCCGAGCGACGCGGACTTCGCGACCGTGCTGGCGGCGGTGGTGGCGGCGGGGCTCGCGCAGACGGAGAGGTTGCAGGAGGCCCGCCGGCTGGCGTTCACGGACGCGCTGACCGGGCTGGCCAACCGCCGGGCGGTGGACGTGCGCCTGGAGGAGGCGGTGGAGCGGCACCGGCGCGACGGCAGCGTGGTCAGCCTGGTGGTGTGCGATCTGAACGGGCTCAAGCGGGTGAACGACACCCAGGGCCACGCCGTGGGCGACCGTCTGCTGGAACGGTTCGGCTCGGTGCTGTCGCTGTGCGGGGCGATGCTGCCGGGGGCGCTGGCGGCGCGGCTCGGCGGTGACGAGTTCTGTCTGCTGGCGGTGGGCCCGCCGGCGGACGACGTGGTGAAGGTGGCCGACGAGCTGTGCCGGCGGGCCGCCGAGCTGGAGCTGGGCGAGGGTGTGGCCTGCGGGGTCGCCTCGACCGAGGACCCGGTGGGGCCGGTGGAGGACGCGCGGCGGCTCTTCCGGCTGGCGGACGCGGCACAGTACCGGGCCAAGGCCGGCCGGGCGACGCGGCCGGTGGTGGCGGGCCGGGAGGGGCCGGACGATCCCGTCGTACGGCTGGCGGACGCGCCGTCCGAGCCGCGCGCACCGGAGCGGCGGCGGTTCCGGGGGCGGCGGCCGTGAGGGCGGTACGGAACCGTCGGCCGTGGGTGCCGTGCGGCGGGCCCCCGGCCGCACCGCTCCCCGGGGCCTGCCTCGGTACCGGCCTCTGTGACCTACCTGTAAGGGTCAGTCCCCGGCACCACTGGTGACATCTTCGTCTTCACTGCGTACGCTCCTGAATATGGATATGCACACTGTGGTGGTGGGGACGTCCGGGGTGACCGCGTCCGACGTTCTCGCGGTGGCGCGTGACGGCGCCCGCGTCGAGCTGGCCGAGGAGGCGGTCGCGGCCCTGACCGCCGCGCGCGATATCGTGGACGCGCTGGCGGCCAAGCCCGACCCCGTCTACGGCGTCTCCACCGGCTTCGGCGCCCTGGCCACCCGCCACATCGGCCAGGAGCTGCGCACCCAGCTCCAGCGCAACATCGTCCGCTCGCACGCCGCCGGCATGGGCCCGCGCGTCGAGCGGGAGGTCGTCCGCGCGCTGATGTTCCTGCGTCTGAAGACCGTCTGCTCCGGCCACACCGGTGTCCGCCCCGAGGTCGCGCAGACCATGGCCGACCTGCTCAACGCCGGGATCACCCCCGTCGTCCACGAGTACGGCTCCCTCGGCTGCTCCGGCGACCTGGCCCCGCTCTCCCACTGCGCGCTGACGCTGATGGGCGAGGGCGAGGCCGAGGGCCCCGACGGGACCGTGCGGCCCGCCGGCGAACTCCTCGCCGAGCACGGCATCACCCCGGTCGAGCTGCGCGAGAAGGAGGGCCTCGCCCTCCTCAACGGCACCGACGGCATGCTCGGCATGCTGGTGATGGCCCTCGCCGACCTCGACACCCTCTACAAGTCGGCCGACATCACCGCCGCCCTCTCCCTGGAGGCGCTGCTCGGCACGGACAAGGTGCTCGCCCCCGAACTGCACGCCATCCGCCCGCACCCGGGCCAGGGCGCCGCCGCCGCCAACATGCTGGCCGTGCTGAAAGGTTCCGGCCTGACCGGGCACCACCAGGACGACGCCCCCCGCGTCCAGGACGCCTACTCGGTGCGCTGCGCCCCGCAGGTGGCCGGCGCCGGACGCGACACCGTCGCCCACGCGCGCGTGGTGGCCGAGCGGGAGCTGGCCTCGGCCGTGGACAACCCGGTGGTGCTGCCCGACGGGCGCGTGGAGTCCAACGGCAACTTCCACGGCGCCCCGGTCGCCTACGTGCTGGACTTCCTCGCCATCGCCGCCGCCGACCTGGCGTCCATCGCCGAGCGGCGCACCGACCGGCTGCTGGACAAGAACCGCAGCCACGGCCTGCCGCCGTTCCTCGCGGACGACGCCGGTGTGGACTCCGGGCTGATGATCGCCCAGTACACGCAGGCCGCGCTGGTCAGCGAGATGAAGCGGCTGGCCGTACCGGCGTCGGCGGACTCCATCCCGTCGTCGGCGATGCAGGAGGACCACGTCTCCATGGGCTGGTCGGCGGCGCGCAAGCTGCGCACGGCCGTCGACAACCTCACCCGGGTCATCGCGATCGAGCTGTACGCCGCGACGCGGGCGATCGAGCTGCGCGAGGGCCTCACGCCCGCGCCCGCCTCACAGGCCGTCATCGACGCCGTACGGGCCGCCGGGGTGCAGGGGCCCGGCCCGGACCGGTTCCTGGCGCCCGACCTCGCCGCCGCGGACGCGTTCGTGCGCGAGGGCCGGCTGGTCGCGGCCGTGGAGGCGGTCACCGGCCCGCTGCGGTAGCGGTGTGCGCGGGGCCCCGCCGGTCGTCCGGCGGGGCCCCTGTGTTTCTGTCAGGTGTTTCCGGCCTGTGCCTACTTGAGCTTGGCGAGCTGTGCCTGCACCACGGCGGCCGGGATCTCGACGGCCGCGGACTTGCCGCCGGCGAGGGCGCCGACGTTGGCCGTGTAGAACGTGGCGATGGTGTTGCCCTTGCGGACGACCAGGGTGTGGAAGTCGGCGGTGCCCTCGTCCATGCCGATGGACTGGGTGTACCCGATCGCCTCGTCGCCCTGGGCGGGCACCTTGTCGTCGACGACCTTGGAGACCTTGGAGGCGTCGCCGTCCTGGGCGACGCCGTAGCCGCCGGCGCAGGCCTTCACACCGTCGGCGACGGCCTTCATGGCCTTCTCGGCGCCGTCGCCGTCGTACGACGACAGACCGACGATCGTCACGTCGAAGTCGAAGGCGGCCTCGATGTCGCCCTTGTCGACACCCTCGGGCACCTGGCTGACGCTGTTGCGCGCGTCGGAGTCCGTGTCACCGGGGGCGAGGGCGCTGGTGGCCCAGGCGACCGGCTCGCAGTCGGGCTTGTCGACCTTGATCTTCGACTTGGACAGGGAGACGATCTCCTTGTCGGCAGCGACCTTGTAGCCCTTGATGTCGCCCTGCGCGAGCAACAGCTTCTGCAGCTCGTCCTTGGTCAGTTTCTTGGCTGCCGGCGCGGCGGGGGCCGAGGCCGAGCCCGAGGCCTTCGTGTCGTCGGTCTTCTTGTCGCTCCCGCTGGAGCAACCGGTGACAAGGGCGAGGGAGAGCGCGCCCGCGGCAGCAACGGCGCACACCCGCACGCCCGATGATCTCTTCATGATCGGACTATGAGGTTTCTGTCAAAGAAACGTCAAGTCGATTCAAAATTCCAGGCGTTCCCGGCGAACGGAATAAACGACGAAACCCGCGCCCACCGCCAGGAAAAGGGTGCCTCCGACCACGTACGGGGTGCTGTCGAAGCTGCCGGTGTCGGCGAGACGGACATCCTCGGTCCCGTCCGCGGAGGCGTGGAGCGCGGCACCGACAGCACTGTCCGCCTCGGTGGCGGCGGTGTCGGCGGCGGCCAGCGGCACCGCCCTGGCCTGGGCGGTCGTTGTCATCGGGGTCTGCTCTCTCGCCCCGTTCTCCTGCGTCGCGTTGGCGGACGGGACGAACCACAGGGCGCCCAGCAGGGTCGCCGCGGCGGTGGCGGTCAGCAACGGACGGCGAGCGGATGACACGGAATATCGATCCCCTTGTGGCGCTGGCGAATTGGCCGTGTGGAGGGATGCTAATGAAAGGCGCGGGTCGCGGGAAAGTTACGGACGCGACCCGGCCTACGCTCACGCCATGAATACTCCTGAAGCATCACGATTTGTCCGTCTCCGCGTGGAGTTGGTGCTGGAGGTGGGCGACGGGGACGCGGTGACCAGGGCCGCTCTGCGCCGTATCGCGTCGGAGTCCGGGATGCCGGACGCGGAGCGCGCACACGCCGAGAGCGCTGTGACGGATGACACTGCCGAGGCGCTCGCCTATCTCGTGGACCCGTTCGACCTGGTCAGCGATGTGCCGGGGATCGAGTTGCAGCAGGCGTCGTGGACATGCGAGCAGATCGACTACGACCCCGATTCGCCGGAGTGGGACATCGACGAGGATGATGACGGGGAGACAGGCGAAGAAGCAGACGACGAAGACGAAGAAGCAGGCACAGCGGAATGCGGAGAGGGCGGCAGGCCGGCGGGCGGGGGTCCGCGCGGCGCGGGCGGCAGCGGCTGAAACTCTTGGGGAATTCGTGACCCCGGACGGAAACCGCCGTCCGGGGTCACGTCGTCTCAAGGGGCGCTCGGCCGGTGATCGCGGCCGGTGGACGTGGTGAGCCCCACACGCCCGGCCAGTGGGGAACCGGACGTGGCGATCGTAGCGTTGAAGATCTCGCCAGGGGTCTCTCGGGTTTCGTGGATTCGGCAACGATGGAGAAGCGTGTGATGACGGACAGCAAGCGGCGCAGGGGCCTGGTGGCCGCGTCCGCACTGCTCGGCGGTGTGCTGGTGCTGGCGGGGTGTTCCGGCGGCGACGACGCCGGTGACAAGGGCGCCGACACCTCGCAGGCCAAGGTCGACGAGGCGGCGGCCCAGAAGACCTCCGAGGCCCAGATCAAGATCACGCCCGCGGACGGCTCGACCAACGCTTCCATCAACAACTCCGCCGCCGTCACGGTCACGAAGGGCACCCTGTCCTCGGTGACGATGACGACCGCCGACGGCAAGACGGTCGCCGGTGAGCTGTCGGCGGACAAGCTGAGCTGGAAGCCCACCGTCCAGTTGCAGCGCTCGACCACCTACAAGGTGTCCGCGGAGGCCAAGGACGCCGACGGCCGGGTGGCGCACGAGAACGCGTCCTTCACCACGGTCTCCCCGGCGAACAGCTTCATAGGCAACTTCACCCCGGAGAACGGCTCCACGGTCGGCGTGGGCATGCCGGTGTCGATCACCTTCGACAAGGCCATCACCAACAAGGCCGACGTCCAGAAGGGCATCACCGTCACCTCCAGCAGCGGCCAGGAGGTCGCCTGCCACTGGTTCAACTCCAACCGCATGGACTGCCGCCCGCAGGACTACTGGAAGGAGAACTCCACCGTCACGCTGAAGCTGGAGCTCGACGGCGTCGAGGGCGCCAAGGGCGTCTTCGGCGTCCAGCAGAAGACGGTCACCTTCCACATCGGCCGCAACCAGGTCTCCTACGTCGACGCGAAGACCAAGCAGATGAAGGTCACGCAGGACGGTCAGGTGATCAAGACCATCCCGATCTCCGCCGGCTCGCCCGAGAACAAGACGTACGAGGGCCAGATGGTGATCTCCGAGAAGTTCAAGGAGACCCGGATGAACGGCGCGACGGTCGGCTTCACCGACGACGACGGCAAGGGCGAGTACGACATCAAGGACGTGCCGCACGCCATGCGCCTGACCACGTCCGGCACCTTCATCCACGGCAACTACTGGGGCGCCCCGTCGGTCTTCGGCAGCGTCAACACCAGCCACGGCTGCGTGGGCCTTCAGGACAAGCAGGGCGCGGACGACCCGAACACCCCGGCGGCCTGGTTCTACAACCACTCCATCATCGGTGACGTGGTCGTCGTGGCGAACACCGGCGACAAGACAGTGGCGCCGGACAACGGCTTCAACGGCTGGAACATGGACTGGGCCCAGTGGAAGGCGGGTTCCGCGATCTGAGCCCACCACCGGATCCACACGGAGGCGGTCACCCCTGGGGGGTGGCCGCCTCCGGCGTGTGTCGGGCCCCGGGCGCGGGGGCGGGAGATGCATCAGGTGCGGCCCCGGAGGCCTCCGGGGGTATGTCGGGAACCACATTCCACCCGCCTTGCATGATCATGCAAGGTGATGCATACTCTTGCTATGTCCAAGGTCCTCACCTCCCTCCCCACCGGCGAGCGGGTCGGCATCGCCTTCTCCGGCGGCCTCGACACCTCGGTCGCCGTCGCGTGGATGCGCGACAAGGGCGCCGTCCCTTGCACGTACACCGCTGACATCGGCCAGTACGACGAGCCCGACATCGCGTCCGTGCCCGGCCGTGCCACCGCGTACGGCGCCGAGATCGCCCGCCTCGTCGACTGCAAGGCGGCGCTGGTCGAGGAAGGCCTGGCGGCGCTGGCCTGCGGCGCGTTCCACATCAAGTCCGGCGGGCGGGCGTACTTCAACACCACGCCGCTCGGCCGGGCCGTCACCGGCACGCTGCTGGTGCGCGCCATGCTGGAGGACGGGGTCCAGATCTGGGGCGACGGCTCCACCTTCAAGGGCAACGACATCGAGCGGTTCTACCGCTACGGCCTGCTCGCCAACCCGCACCTGCGGATCTACAAGCCGTGGCTGGACGCGGACTTCGTGAGCGAGCTGGGCGGCCGCAAGGAGATGTCCGAGTGGCTGCTCGCGCACGGGCTGCCCTACCGGGACCCCACCGAGAAGGCGTACTCGACCGACGCCAACATCTGGGGCGCCACGCACGAGGCCAAGACCCTGGAGCACCTGGACACGGGCATCGAGACGGTCGACCCCATCATGGGCGTCAGGTTCTGGGACCCGTCGGTGGAGATCGCCGCCGAGGACGTGACGATCGGATTCGACCAGGGCCGCCCGGTCACGATCAACGGCAAGGAGTTCGCCACCGCCGTCGACCTCGTCCTGGAGGCCAACGCGATCGGCGGCCGGCACGGCCTCGGCATGTCCGACCAGATCGAGAACCGGATCATCGAGGCGAAGAGCCGCGGCATCTACGAGGCACCGGGCATGGCGCTGCTGCACATCGCCTACGAGCGGCTCGTCAACGCCATCCACAACGAGGACACCGTCGCCGCCTACCACACCGAGGGCCGCCGCCTGGGCCGGCTGCTCTACGAGGGCCGTTGGCTGGACCCGCAGGCGCTGATGATCCGCGAGTCCCTGCAACGCTGGGTGGGCGCCGCGATCACCGGCGAGGTCACGCTGCGGCTGCGGCGCGGCGAGGACTACTCGATCCTCGACACGACCGGCCCGGCGCTCAGCTACCACCCCGACAAGCTGTCCATGGAGCGCACCGAGGACTCCGCGTTCGGCCCGGTCGACCGGATCGGCCAGCTGACCATGCGGAACCTGGACATCGCCGACTCGCGCGCCCGCCTGGAGCAGTACGTCGGCCTCGGCCTCGTCGGCACCGCCCACCCCACCCCGATCGGTGCCGCCCAGGCGGCGTCGACCGGCCTCATCGGCACCATGCCGGAGGGCGGCGCGGAGGCCATCGCCTCCCGCGGCGAGGGCGCCGACGAGGAGGAGACGGCCCTGGACCGCGCCGCGATGGAGTCGGGCACGGACTGACCGTCGTCACCCGGACGCACCAGTGGGCCCCGAGGAACTTCCTCGGGGCCCATCGGCATACGCGGAAGGTACGGGTCCTACTCCCCCGGCCACTGGGGCTTGCGCTTCTCGTTGAACGCGGCCACGCCCTCCGCGCGGTCGCCGGAGAAAGCCACCGTCCGCCAGGCCGCATCCTCCACCTCCAGGCCGGCCCGCAGATCGAGCCCCTGGCCGAGACGCAGGGCACGCTTGGCGGCACGCAGGCCCACCGGGGAGTTGCCCGCGATACGGGCGGCCAGGGCCAGAGCCTCCTCGCGGTCACGGCCCGCGTCGACCAGATGATCGACCAGACCCAACTCCCGCGCCTCCGGCGCCTCGAGCCGGCGAGCCGTGAAGATCAGCTCGGCCGCGCGCGCCGCGCCCACCCGCCTGGGCAGCAGCTGCGTACCGCCGCCGCCCGGGATGACACCGACGGACACCTCGGGCAGGCCCACGACCGCCGTGGCGTCGGCGACGATCAGATCGCAGGAGAGCGCCAGCTCGAAACCGCCGCCCAGCGCGAAGCCGTGCACCGCCGCGACCGTCGGCATCGGCAGTTCCAGCACGTCCGTGTACGCGCCCCGCGTCACCGGGCGCTGCCTGCGCAGATCGGCGTCGGTGAAGGAGTTCCGCTCCTTCAGGTCGGCGCCCACGCAGAACGCCCGCTCGTGCGTCGACGTCAGGACCACCACCCGCACCTCACGGTCCGCCGCGAGCGCGGCGCAGGCGGCGCTGACCGAGCGGGCCATCTCCGTCGACACGGCGTTCATGGCCTTCGGCCGGTCCAGGGCGAGTTCCGCGACATGCCCCTCCTCGTGCCTCCTCACCAGCACGAACTCCCCGAACCGCTCCTCGCTCATGACACCCTCCCGGTTAACGCGGGTTAACAATCGGCATTCGCCCCGATCATCGCAGCCGCCCCCGGCGGAGGGAAGGGGTGACCTGCCGGTACGGCACCCCGTTCCGGCCCCCGCTTACCCGTTCGAGTGACTTTCCGGCCGTCTCCCCCTCACCCACACGCGTGAGCGCATAGCGTGCGCGCCACGGCGCACGGGGGGCGCGAGCGCATCGGGGAGGCATGACCATGGCGGAGCGACAGCACCAGCGGCAGGAGACCGACGGCACCGGGGACACGGGCAGCACCGGTGGCGGTGGCGGTCAGCGGGCCGAGGTCTCGGGGGGCGTCGAGGG
>NZ_JALLGL010000169.1 GCF_023072675.1 Streptomyces sp. XM83C | reverse complement strand
GCCGGAGAGTGCGGGGGCGGGGCGGGCGGTGCACGGCGGGAACTTCTTCGGGCAGCCCGCCGCGTTCGCCGCCGACCTGCTCGCCTCCGTCACCGCACAGCTCGGCAACCTCGCCGAACGCCAGCTCGACCTGCTGGTGGACCCGGCCCGCAACGGCGGACTGCCGCCCATGCTCGCCACCGAACCCGGCGCCCAGCACGGCCTGCAGGGCGTGCAGCTGGCGACGACCGCCTTCGTCGCCGAGATCCGCCGCAACGCCACCCCCGCCGCCATGCAGAGCCTGCCGACCAACCTGCACAACCAGGACGTCGTCCCGTTCGGCACCCAAGGCGCCCTCCGCGCCCACGACATGGCCGGACTCCTCGACCTGCTCTGCGGCTCTCTCGCCCTCGGGCTGCGGCAGGCCGTCCACGTCGGCGCACGCCGGCCCACCGCGCCCCGGTGCGCCGAGATCCTCGACACGCTCATCGCCGCCATCGATCCGGTCGACCCGGACCGGCCACTGGACGAGGACGTCCGGACAGCGGCACGGCTGCTCGCCACCCCTGCCACGCCCTGACCCACCGCTCCGCGGGCACCGGGGGAGAGGGCGCGCTCTGCGGCAGCCGCACCGTGAACCGGGCGCCGTGCCCCGGCCGTCCCGACGCCGCCACCGTGCCGCCGTGGCTGGTGACGACCTCCCGCAGCAGCGCGAGTCCCAGCCCGTACCGGCCGCCGCCGCCCCGGTGGAAGCGGCGGAAGAGCCGCTCCGCCTCACCTGCCTCGAAGCCCTTCCCGGTGTCCGCGACCGTCAGCTCCACCGCCCCGTCCGAGCGGGTCAGCGTCAGCTCGACGCTCCCGCCGGGCGGGGTGTGCGTGACGGCGTTGTTCAGCAGCTCGCCGACCGCCCGGCGCAGCGCGGACGCCACCCCGTCGACCCACAGCGGATGCGGCGGGGCCTCCACCCGGACGGTCAGCCCCCGCTGCCGCGCCCGGTCCGTCTCCTCCTCGGCCGCCGTCCGTGCCAGTGCGACCAGATCCACCCGCCGCCGTGTCGCCCGCCACGCCTGCCCGGCGGAGAGCGTCGCCGACGACAGCAGGTCGTCCAGCACCTCCCCGAGCCGGCCGAGCGAGGTGACCAGGACGGCCAGCCCCTCCCGGTGCCGCGCCGGCAGCCCGTCCCGCACCGCGTGGCGCGCCAGCATCTGCGCCCGCGTGTGCAGCCGGGTCACCGGGGTGCGCAGCTCATGACTGGCGTCCGCGACGAACCGCCGCTGCCGCGCCAGCGCCTCGGCCAGCGGCGCCACTGCCCGGCTGCCCAGCACCAGCCCGGCGGCGACCGCGGCCACCAGACCCACGCCCTCGGCGACCCCCAGCGCGAGCCACAGATGGTCACGGTCGGCGAGCTGGAACCGCAGGTCCAGCACGGCCTGCACCACGTCCCCGTCGCGCCGCAGCTGTGTCCGCACCAGGTAGGCGGTGCCGTCGCGCCGTACCGTGCGCTCCACCGGCTCGCCCGTCTGCCGTACCCGGTCCAGGTCGGACCGCAGCGGGAACCCCTCGGGCCCGCCGACGGGCCCGGTGCCGTCCGGCCCGTACAGCCACATGCACCCCGGGGGCCGCTCCGGGTCGCCGTACGCGGCGCCGTACCACACCTCGCGGCGCACCTGCGCGTCCTGCGCCCGCGTCATCACCGTGTACGCCACCGCCCCGACCAGCGTGATCAGCAGGGTGACGACGACGCCGGTGACCCACACGATGCGCAGCCGGGCCCGGCGCACCACCGTGTCCTCGGCGTCCCGCCCCGGCGGTCTCACAGCGCCCCCAGCCGGTAGCCGAGTCCGCGCACCGTGCGTACGGCGCCGCGGCCGAGCTTGCGCCGCAGGTAGTACACGTACGTGTCGACGAGCGACGCCGCTTGTGTCTCCTCGAAGACGAGCCGCCGTAACTCCGACCGGGTGTACACCGCGTCGGGCCGCACCGCCAGCGCGTGCAGCAGCTCGAACTCCCGCGCCGCCAGGGCGATCCGCTGCCCGTCCGGCAGCACCACCTCGCGCCGGCCCACGTGCAGTTGCCCGGACCCGATCCGCAGCACGTCGGTCACGTCCCGCGAGCGGCGGCACAACGCCCGCAGGCGCGCCGCGAGTTCGTCCAGGTCGAACGGTTTGGCCAGATAGTCGTCGGCGCCCGCGTCCAGTCCGTCCACCCGGTCGGGCACACTGCCCATCCCGGTGAGCATCAGCACCGGCGATCGCACCGGACGGGACCGCAGCCGGCGCAGCAGGTCCAGCCCGTCCAGCACGGGCAGCCGCCGGTCGATGACGAGAACGTCGTACGTGCGGGTGAGGCCGAGGTGCAGGCCCCGCTGCCCGTCGGTCGCGACGTCCACCGTGTACCCCTCGTCCCCGAGCACCTCGGTCAGCAGCTCGACCAGCTCCCGGTCGTCCTCGACCAGCAACAGGCGCCAGGGATCGCGTACGTGCTCAAGCGTCACTGTGACCTCCCTCGCCGCAGTCTCGGCGCTTCAACGCCCGTACACGGTGGGGTAGTTCCGCTTTCACACAACTGACGGCCAGGGGGCGGGGCCACGGCCCGCCGAACGGCGGGATCGCGCCAGCGGCACCCCACGGCGAACCGCCGCAATGCGGACCGGTCCGGAGGGCTGCGTCCACGCCCCGGCCGCCTCGGACACCCGCCGCCGGATGCGCGGCCCGCGCGCGGACCGGGGGCTGCGGCCGGGGGCGGCGGTGAACCGGACGTCCCGTTGACGTCCGCGCCCCCACGGACCTACATTCGTCTAGAACAGTGATTCTAGAAGAGTCGTTCAATCCGTGTCCCGGCCCCCACACGCAGGAGCAGCACACCATGACCGAAGCCCGGCCCACGGCCCTCGTCATCGCCGGCAGCAGCGGAATCGGTGCCGCGTCGGCGCGTGCCCTGGCGGCGCGCGGGCACCGGGTGGCGGTGCTGGCCCGAGGCGAAGGAGCAAACGCCCTGGCCGAGGAACTCGGAGGCCTCGCCGTCCGCGGGGACTACACCGACGCGGGTGTCGTCGAGGCGGCCGTGGACCGGGTGGTCTCCGCCTGGGGGAGGCTCGACGTGCTGGTCAACAGCGCGGGCCACGGCCCCAAGGGGAAGCTCCAGGAGCTGACCGACGAGGACTGGGCCACCGGGTTCGACCTGTACTTCTACAACGTGGTACGGGCCTGCCGCGCCGCGCTGGCCCCGATGCGCGCCCAGGGCGGCGGCAGCATCGTCAACATCTCCTCGGCCAGCCCCGCCGAGCCCTCGCCCCGCTTCCCGACCTCCATGGTCGCCCGGGCCGCCATGACCACCTGGACCAAGCTGTGGGCGGACGAGGTCGCCGCCGACGGCATCCGGATCAACAACGTGCTCCCCGGGTACACCGTCGCCGACCCCGCGACCGTGCCCGCCGCCTGGACCTCCGCCATCCCCCTGGGGCGGGCCGCCGCCCACGAGGAGGTCGCGCGGACCGTGGCCCACCTGGCCTGCGACGCCACCTACACCACCGGACAGAACCTCCGCGTGGACGGCGGCCTCACCCGCGCCGTCTGACCCGGCAGGGCGCGGCAGACCACCGGCCGCCTACTTCCGCTCCTCGGCGGCCCGGCGGGCGTAGTCGGCCACCAGGCCCTCCAGCGCCGTCGCCGCCATGTCCGCGTACTCGGCGAAATCCAGCTCCAGGTGCACATCGGAATTGGCGTGGACGAAGAACCCGTCGGTCAACGCCAGGCTCAGCACGGTGAGCCGGGTGGGCAGATCCGGGAAACGTTCGACGACCTCGGCGGGGACGGACTCGGTGATCCGCTCGACGTCCACCTTGAACATCTCCACCCGCATCCGCAGGTACGCCGCCCGGACCTCGTTGTCCTCGCCCAGCCCGCCCAGCTGCCGGCTCAGCGCCCACACCGCCGCCGCCTTGAGCAGCGCCTCTTCCTTCGTGTAGTGCTCGGGGTCGGCGCCGGACAGGCCGGCGATGCCACGGGACAGCTTGCGGCGCAGCCCCTCAGGACCGGAGTGCAGCTCCATCCACGCCTGGTAGCAGTGCTCCAGCAGAGCGACGAACAGCTGCTCCTTGCTCTTGAAATGCCAGTACACCGAGCCGATCGGCAGCCCCGAGGACGCGCTGACCGCCGCCATCGTCGTGCCCTGGTAGCCGTGCTCCAGCGCCAGGTCCAGCGCCGCCAGCAGGATCTGCTCCCGGCTCTTGTCCGAGCGCGCCTGCCGCGTGCCCTTCCTGCCCTCGCCCTGCCGTGTACTGCGCGTCATTCCGCCACCTTGTCGCCGTCCGTCGTCCCTGCCCGTGCCACCAGCACGATCATTCTAGAACGGTGCTACTAGCGAACTGTGCCGTCTGCGACGCACCGGCGCGGGCGCGAAGTGGCCGTACACCACGGCCCACTTCGCGCCCGCGCCCGGACATCGGTGCCCCGCGCCGCCCGCCGCGTCACACGGCGCAGGCGGCCTCGAGGACACGGGCCACGACGTCGTCGAGTTCCTGCGTCAGGCACTCGGCGGCGATCACATGGTCGGGGCGCAGCACCACGGCCCCGACCGGCCGCGCGTCGAACCACGCCTGCAGGCTCGCCTCGCCCCCGAGGTCGCCGACGACGGTGACACCGGGCGTGGCCTGCTTGCGCGCCCACGGCAGCTGCGTCCTCGGCACCACCTGCACGAGGCGCGCGCCGAGCTTGTCCAGCGCCGCGCGCCGCTCGGCCGACAGGAACGCCGTCGGGTCGTTGTTCCAGGTGAGGACGCGCCAGCCCTGACCGGTCGCGTCGTCGAGCAGCATCTCGACGCCGTCCGCGTCGGTGGCCTTCGGCTGCGGGAAGATCGTGCCCGCGAGCCGGGGCACGTCACGGACCGGCAGCGACTTGGACACCGGCGTCGGGGTGTGCACGACCACCCCCCGCTCGAACTTCGGCTGCGGCTTGAACGCCTGCCGCCGCTGTGCCTCCCGCTCCTCGGGGGTCCGGGCGGCGGCGATCCGGTCGCGCTCGGCGGCCTTGACGGGGTCGTGGTCCGTCATCTCCTTCGCCATGCGGAGGGAGACCTCCACCATCTGCGTGACATGGCCGAGCCGTTCGGTCTCGTACGTGTCCAGCAGACCGTCGGCCGACAGCCCCTTGACGACGGCGGCGAGCTTCCAGCCGAGGTTGAAGGCGTCGCGGATGCCGGAGTTCCAGCCCTGCCCGCCGACCACGGGCATGACGTGCGCGGCGTCACCCGCGAGGAAGATCCGCCCGTGCCGGAACCGGCCCGCGATCCGCGCGTGATGGCGGTAGACGCGCCGGCGGATGATGTCCAGCTTCGACGGGTCGGGCACATGGGGGGCGAGCAGACCGTGGACGAACGCGTCGTCCTCGACATCGGCCTCGCCCTCGTCCTCGAAGAGGGTGAACTCCCAGCGGCGGATCCCGTGCGGCAGCGCGATGGAGGCGTAACTGCGGGCTGGGTCACCGCCGAAGACCGCGTGCGGTGTGCCGATCGGGTCGTTGGCGACGTCGATGACGATGCCGTCGGTCGGCCGGGTCTCGCCCTCGAACGAGATACCGAGGCGCTTGCGGGTGGGGGAGGACCCTCCCTCGGCGGCGACGACGTACCGCGCGCGCACCGTCCCTCCGTCCGCGAGCGCGGCGACGACTCCGCCCGCGTCCTCGGTCAGGTCCACGACCTCGGCGCCGAACAGGACGGCGGCGTTGGGGAAGCGGTCGAGTCCGGCCAGCAGCACCTGATCGACCAGGGGCTGCACGAAGCCGTTGCGGCGCGGCCAGCCGAACTCGCGTGTCGTCGGGTTCACCTCGGACAGGATCGCCCCGTCGCCGTTGATCATGTAGATCTTCTGGTCCGGGACGGTGTGCGGAAGCACCTCGTCGACCAGTCCGGCGGTCTGCATCGCGCGCAGCGCCTCGTCGTCGATGCCCACGGCCCGCGGGTAGTCGACGAGTTCGTGCTCCCGCTCGACGACGAGTACGTCGACGCCCTGCTGTCCCAGCAGGTTGGCCAGGGTCAGGCCGACCGGGCCAGCCCCGACGACGAGGACGTCGCAGGCCTTGTTCATGTGGTGCTCCGTGCGGATCGGGCCGGGCCCAGCCCGGCGATGGTGTCGCCGAACGCGCGGTTCAGCAGGACGAGATCGATGCCGAGGCCGACGTAGTCGACGAGGCCGTCGGCGAGGAGGCCGGCCGCGTGGTCGGGACGGCCGGAGTAGATGCCGAGGGTGACGCCGTGCGCGCGCGTCACCTCGCGGACGTGGACGATCGCCTCGCGCACCGGTCCGTCGTCCCAGTCGCCCCGGCCGGGGAGGCCGTAGGAGACGGCGAGGTCGGCGGGACCGATGTAGACCGAGTCCAGTCCGGGCGTCGAGACGATCTCCTCGGCCCGGTCGACCCCGGTGCTCGTCTCGATCTGCGCGACGGCCGACACCGCCCGGTTGCCGGCCTCGGTGTACGAGTCGCCCGGATACAGCGCGGGCCGGGAGGGGCCGAGGCTGCGGCTGCCGGCCGGCGGGTACTTGACGGCGGCGACCAGGGCCTCGGCCTGCGACCGGGACTCGACGGTCGGCGCGACGACGCCTCTGGCCCCGCTGTCGAGGAGACGCAGCACGGGCGCGGGGTCCAGCGAGCCCACCCGGGCGTACGCGTAGGCGTTGTCCCGGGGGATCGAGCGCAGGATCCCGCAGGCCGCCTCCAGCCCGAGCTCACCGTGCTGGAGGTCGAGGATCACACCGTCGTAGCCGGCGGCCACCGCCCACTGCGGCATCGAGAACGACGGGACCGTCTGGTGGTACAGCACCGGGTGCCGGTCGCCGCCGACAGCTTCCCGCTTCACCGCGCCGGCCCTTCCTGCCCGGCCACGCGCGCCGCGTGGGCCGCGGCGGCCCGCCCGCCGAACACCGGCACGATCTCCCGGCGGGCGAACAGCCAGCGGCCGTCCACCTTGCGGTAGCGCTCGCGGAACTCACCGACCGACGCGGGCAGCGTCTGCGGCTCGTTCGTGTCACGGAAGGTCAGGTACTGCACGGTGCCCTCGACCTCGTCCCCGTCCCACACCAGGCGGATTCCGCCGATGTGATGACGGCCGACGAGGTCCGTCCGCCGGGCCCGCTGGGCTCCCCACACCTTCATGGCCTCGCGGTCCATGTCACCCATCGGGCCCACGGAGACTCCGTCCTCCGTGTACAGCTCCCAGGTGGTGTCCGCCCGGTTGTGGTCCAGGCGGTAGAGCATCTCCGCGATGAGCTGCTCGATCTCGACGCGGGTGGTCGCGTCGACAGGACGGTGGTCAGTCATGTTCAGCCTTTCGAATCCGCGGTCGCGACCACGCGACCCAGCCCGGTGACGGTGGCGACGCACTCGACGTCGGCGGGCCACGGCTCGATGTAGCCGATGGAGCCCGACAGCAGCACTTCTCCGGCGCGCAGCGGCTCACCCGTCCGGATCGCGGTCTCCGCCAGCCAGACGACCGCGTTCACCGGGTCCCCCAGCACATTGCTGCCGACACCCCGGGTGATCTCCTTGCCGCCACCCGTGATGACCATCTCGACCCGCGTCAGATCGACCTCGCCGTAGGGGTGCCGCTCCTCGCCGAGGACGACTCCGCTGCATCCGGCGTTGTCGGCGATGGTGTCGACGATCTGCCCGACGGAACCGGCGTAACGGAAGTCGACGACCTCGAACGCGGGCGTCACGTAGTCGATCGCGGCCTCCACGCTCGCACGGGAGGCGTCCGTGATGTCGCTCCTCAGCACGAACGCGACCTCCGCCTCGATCAGCAGGCGGTTGTACGCGGACAGCGGCAGGTGAACGCCCGAGGCGTGCACCATGTCGTCGTGGATGATCCCGTAGTCCGGCTCGTCGATGCCCACACGCTGCTGCACGAGGGCGTTGGTCAGACCGACCTTGCGGCCGACCCGTCTCACGCCCAGCTCGCGCTCGCGCAGGGCGGCGAACTCGGCGGAGATCGCGTAGGCGGAGTCGAGGTCGCGCTCGGGCAGCCGGGGGCTCACGTACGGCACGGTGTACACGCCGCGCTTGGCCTCGAACAGCTCGCGTGCGATCTCGCTGATGGTCTCCCGGGTGACGCTCACTCCGGTCCTTTCGTCAGGCATGCTTCTGGAGGAAGGCGACGGCTGCGGCGTTGAACTCGGCGGCCCCCTCCCACTGCGGCCAGTGCGCGGCGCCGCGGATCAGCAGGTACTCCCCGTCCGGGAGGAGCCCGCACAGCCGGGCGCCCTCGGCCTCGTCGCCGGTCGGCTCGTTGTCCGTCCACACCATCAGGGCGGGGACCGGAACGGCCGCGAAGTCGTCGTCCGTCACGCGGTTGCGCCACCGCCGCTCCGGCTCCCGCAGGGCGGACACGTTCGCCATGCTGAACCCGTCGCGGGCGTAGATCGCCCGGCGTACGCGGACCAGCTCGTCGGTGATGTTCCGCGGGTCGTGGATCACCACCTGGAGCCGCTTCTTGACGTTCTCGAAGGTCGGCTCGCTCACCGCCTTCGCGCTGACCGACTGGGTCCGGTCCAGTTGCGGTTCGCCGATCACCCGGCCGCCCGGCGCGGACAGGATCACCGTGCGCAGCCGCTCGGGGTGCTTCGGCGCGAACTTCAGCGCCAGCCAGCCGCCGAGCGACTCGCCGGCGAGATGCACCCGGTCCAGGCCCAGCGCATCGAGCAGCGCGAGCAGATGCTCCTCGTAGTCGCGGATCTCCAGCGGATGGTCGGCGAGCGCGGTGTACCCGTGGCCCGGATAGTCGTACCCGACCACCCGGAAACCGGCCCGGGCGAACGCGCGGACGTTCTGCGTCCATGCCTCGATGTGGCCGCTGGTGCCGCTGGCCAGGACGACCGTCTGCGCGTCCGGGGACGCCCCGGCGATGTCGAGGACCCGGGTGCGGCAACCGCCCGCGTCCACGTACCGCAGCGAGTGCTCCAGGTCCGCGATCTCTTCCCACAGGGTCGCCAGGCGCGCCCTCTCCGTCCCGCTCACGCCGTCACCGCCGCCTGCACGGCGAAGCCCGCGCCCCACTTCTCGACCGCCCAGTACCGGTCGACGGCGAAGCGGTAGGGGCCGGCGGTCGACAGGGCCGCGTAGGCGGCGATCCAGCTGCGCATCTCGTGCGCGGCCGAGCCGCCCTCCGCCACGAACCAGCCGTTCTCCCAGCCGTCGGCCGGGGTGAGGTCCCCGGAGCGGAACGTGTCGAGGACGAGCTTGTCCCACTCCTCGTTCAGAGGGTCGCTCGGCGCCTTGCCGTCGGCGATCGCCTGGATGCCCCGGACGATCATCTGCTCGCGCTCGTGCCGCTCCTCGGGGGTGGGCGCATACGCGATCAAACGTTCCTGCACGGTGCCGGGGGCGCCGTCCCAGCGGGGGATCGGCGGGCTGTGGGAGATACCGCCCGACGCCAGGAACAGCACCTTCCTGTCCAGGGCGCGGGCGGCCCGGCCGAACGCCTCGCCCATCAGCCGTACCCGCCGCATGGGGGACAGGGGCAGGCCGATCGCGTTCACGAACACCGGCACGATCGGCTGCGTGAAGTCCTTGCCGAACACGAAGTCCAGGGGCTGGACGATGCCGTGGTCGACCGTCATCCGCTCGCTGCGGCCGATGTCGATGCCCTCGGCGAGGACGGCGGCGTGCAGGGCCCGGGCGGCGTCGGCGTCGACGGGGAGCTTCCCCGCGGTGGTGCCGTAGTCGCCGACGCCCTCGGCGGCGGCCCCGATGACCCACGGGGTGATCAGCGAGTAGAGCTGGCCGTTGAAGTGGTCGGGCCCGAACACCACGACGAGATCGGGGTCGTACGCGGAGACGAACTCCTCGACCTCGTCGATGGCGGCATTGATCTCGGCGAACGTCTCCCCGCCCGGGTCGACGTTGCCGAAGGACGGCGCGTGGGAGAGCGCTGCGACGGCCAGCGGCATGATGCTGGTTCCTTTCTGGGAGGGGGCGGACGGCCGCTACGCGGACGTACCGGAGAGCACGGCCTCGGGGTGCTGTGCCGCGCCCGCGTCGGGACGGCGCCGGGCCACGTGGAGGGCGATGACGCTGACGCCGGCGATCAGCATCGGCAGGGAGAAGACGGTGAAGGCCGCGCCCATGCCCCAGCCGGCGTTGAAGGCCGCGCCGCCGACGACCGGGGCGGCGATGCCGCCGAACCGGCCGATGCCGATGACGACACCGAAGCCGGTGGAGCGGGCCAGCGTCGGATACAGCGTCGGCACGATCGCGTAGAAGGCAGCGGTGCCCGAGCAGACGAAGAAGGACGCGGTGAACAGGGTCCACCAGGCGGTGGGCATCTGGGAGCCGACGATGCCGAACAACGACAGGGTGACGGTGGCCAGGAGCAGGAAGACGGGGGTGAGGACGCGGACGCCGATCCTGCCGGCGAGGTAGCCGAAGAGGACGTTGCCGAGGATGCCGCCGATGCTGAAGGCGGTCACGAGCTGCGGGGCCAGCGCGGGGTTGTCGTTGGCCGAGGCCACGCTGCTGGGCGCCCAGTTGGTCATGAAGCAGAAGCTGAGCATGTAGGCGACGTAGCCGACGGTCATCAGCAGGGTGTAGGCGCCGGTACGGCCGGTGAAGACGGTGCGCAGCGAGCCCTTCGCGTCGGCCCCCGTGTTCTCCGGTTCCGGGAGCGCGGCGAGCACGGGACGGCGCATCTTCGTGAGCAGCGCGTTGAGCCGCTCCAGTGCGTCGGGGCGGCGGCCCTCGGCGAGCCAGGCCAGGGACTCGGGCAGCAGGGCGTACGTGGCGATCGCGGCGACCGCGCTGAGGGCGAACCCGATCCACCAGCCCAGCTGCCAGCCCCGCGCGTCGAGCATCGGGCCGACGATCATCGAGCCGAGCAGTCCGCCGATGTTGATGGCGGCGGCGTACAGGGCCATGACCAGGGCGTACACCCGCTTGCCGGTGTATTCGGCGAGGACGACGCCGACCACCGCGACCAGACAGCCGACCCCGACGCCGGTGACGATGCGGCTGAGCACCAAGGGCCAGGTCCCGGTCTCCGGGGTGGCGAACGGGCCGATGAACATGCCCGCCGCGATCGTCGAAGTGGCGACGACACCCATCTTGCGTCGGCCGATGCGGTCGGCGAGCGGCGCGACGATGATCGAGCCGACGAGCATGCCGATCAGTGCGCCGGACATGACCAGTCCGAGCTCCGCCTTCGAGACGCCGAAGCCCCGCTCGATGTAGGGCGCGGCGAACGACGTGAGGGAGACGTCGTAGCCGTCGAGCACGACCAGGGTGATCGCGATGGCGACGGCGCGTCTCTGCAACCCGCTCATTCTCTCCTGCGGGATGTGGTCGGTGATCCTCATACGGGTTCCCCTGTTCCGGGACAGAGCGGACCTGCGCCGGGGCGGCGGCCCGCAAAGGAGGAGGCGGAACGCTGACCAGCCGCGTTCCATCGACGAAAACTAGAAGTTACGTTCTAGAATCGTCATTACAGTGACGAGCGGCCGGGGGTGGTGTCAAGGGGTGGCGTGTGATCCGTCGAAACGCGCGGGGCTGGGCGCAGGCACGCCGAGGCCCGGAGCGGCATGCGGCGGGGGCGGTGCGCCGGCGGGTCGGCTCGGTGCGCGTCGCGGGCGGCGGAAGGCGCCGGGAAGAGCAGCGGGCCGCCCGGTCCCAGGCCGATGGCCAGAACGGGCGGCAGCCCGGGCGGGGCCCGGGAAGGGCACGGAGCGGGCGGCGTCGTACGGAGCTGCGCCGGGGAGGCGGCCCGGTCCGGGGGGTGGTCGTACGTCTGTGTCGGGCAGGTGGCCCGGTCCGGGGGGTGGTCGTACGTCTGTGTCGGGCAGGCACGCGGCCCGGTCCGGGGAGTGGTCGTACGGGGCCGTGTCGGGCAGGTGGCCCGGTCCGGGGAGTGGTCGTACGGGGCCGTGTCGGGCAGGTGGCCCGGTCCGGGGGATGGTCGTACGGGGCCGTGTCGGGCAGGCACGCGGCCCGGTCCGGGGGGAGAGGCTCGACGGCGCCCCGGCAGGTTCACGTCGTCGGCTTCAGGCAGGCACCCTGCTGGATCATCGCGAGGCTCGGCCTGCGCGGACCATGACGACGGCGGGTGCGTCCTCCTGCTCGGGGCTGTCCGCGAGCGGGTGTGAGGGGTACCCCGCCCGAGGTGCGGTCCGGCACCAGCCGGGGGGGTACCGCGGCCGGGGGACCCCGGCCGCCGGACTCAGTCCTCGTCCTCGTCGCCCTCGAAGAAGTCGCCGATCTCGTCCACGACTTCGGCCGCGACCATGCCGCCGACGACGCCGACCGCCAGTCCCGCCGCGCCGGCGGCGATCGCCGTGCCGACGCCCGGGCCCGAGCGGTGGTGGTCGTCGTGGTGGCCGTGCTCCGTGTGGTACGGGGCGTGGGCACCGTGTGCGGCGGGGAACGCGTCGCCATGGCCGTACGCGGCGTGCGCGCCGTGGGCCCCCCGGTGCTCGATCAGCCGGCGGAGCCAGCCGTCGACCTCCGCGTTCCAGTCGCGGGAGTCGTGGTGGCCGACGGTGAACCGGGTCAGCGCGTCGTGGCCCGAGGAGAGGAGACCGCCGCGCTTGTCGGCCTCCAGGACGACCTCCAGCCCGGCCGGGGAGGCGAGGAAGGTCACCTCGACCTCGTTGACCTGGTGCGCGTACTGCGGCGCCGGGGTCAGCTCGATCTCCTGGTAGAACGGCAGTTGCTGACCCGTGCCCGCGATGCGGCCGTACTCCAGGTCGGCCGACCTGAAGCCGAAGCCGAGCTGCCCCAGCGCTTCGAGGATCGCCTCCTGGGCGGGCAGCGGTCCGACGGTCAGCGGGTCGAGGTCGCCCTTGTCCTTGGCCCCGGCCACGCCCAGTTCGGTGCGTACCCCGAGGACGATGCCCAGCGGCTGGCCGTACAGCTCCGTGACGGGGGTCTCCCAGGGCAGCGTCACACTGAACGGGACACTGCGCCGCTCCTCCGCCGCGAGCCGGAAGCCGCCGCCGACCGTCACACGGTCGAAGACGACGACGCCCTCCCGCTCACCTCCGTCGAGTTCCGCCTCGACGCGTGCCACCAGCTCCAGGGAGATGTGGTCGATGTCGAAGTCGGCGCTGCCGCCCTGGAGATGGACCTGCCCGGTCAGTTGACCGCCCGGCACGGCCGGGCCGGGGTCGAGGACCGTGTCCACCGAGGGCCCGCCGATACCGAGCGAGCCGAGCAGCCTCTTGAACACCATCGAGGCGTCCACTCCTTCATGTGCGGTTGTCTGGCACGCCCGCGAGCACAGCCGGGGTACCGGCCGTGCTCTACAGGCGCGTAGAAGCATAGGGCTGCTGTGTGCCGGTGCGGCGATGCCTCGGCGCTCGGCCCGGGAAAGTCCGAAAACAGGCGCACATCGGCCGCTGGCATGCTCTTGACCAGGGTGTTTCGAGCGGTCTTTGCCGTCGGGGCTCCGAGGGAGCAGGTGCGGAGGGGCAAGGGCTCCGGAGGTTCCGGGGTGATCGGTTCGGGATTTCGGGGCAGACGGTAGCGGTCCGCGTATGCGTCGAGTCAGGGGAGGGGGCGTCGTCCTGTGACTGTGCGTGTGCGGCGGATGCGGTCCGGGTCCGGCCGGCGGTCGTTCGATCTGCGGGCCACCGCCTGGTTCTTCGCGCTGCTCGCGCTCGTGCTGTGCGTCCTCGGCTTCGTCGTCCGCACCGCGGCCCACACCGTGGAGCGGCGTCCCGCCTGGGCCGTCGTGCTGTGCCTGACCGGGCTGGCCGCAGCGTCGCCGCTGTGGCGCCGGCGGCGTTCCGTCCCCGCCCGTGCCGCCCGGCGTGCCGCCGCCGCACTGGAGGTGGGGGCCCGCACCGCCGTGGAGGAGTGGGAGGACGCCGCCCCTGCCGCCCC
>NZ_JALLGL010000168.1 GCF_023072675.1 Streptomyces sp. XM83C | reverse complement strand
CCCCGGGGACCCCGCCCCCGGGGCCCCCGATCGGCCTGGCCGGCCTCGTCCTCGAACGCCGGACGGGCCGGGTGGGGCGGCTTCCGGCGCTTCGCGGAGCCGGGGGGCGCGGCCTGTTGTGGCTGTGGCCGGGGGAGCCGCGTTCACGTTCTCGTATGCCGAGCATGCCGAGTTGCTCGCCGCTGCCGGGGCCGAGGTCGTCGTCTTTGATCCGTTGCGGGACGAGCGGTTGCCGGACGGGACGGCAGGGCTGGTCGTCGGGGGCGGGTTTCCCGAGGTGTACGCGGGTGAGCTGTCCGCCAACGAGCCGTTGCGGAAGGCGGTCGCACAGCTGGCGGCGTCCGGGGCGCCGGTGGCCGCCGAGTGCGCGGGGCTGCTGTATCTGTGCCGGGAGCTGGACGGGCAGCCGATGTGCGGGGTGCTGGACGCGTCCGCGCGGATGACGGAACGGCTGACGCTCGGCTACCGGGACGCGGTCGCCGTCGGGGACAGTGTGCTCGCGCCGGCGGGGTCGCGGATGCGGGGGCACGAATTCCACCGCACGGCCGTCGAGCCGGGCGCGGGGACGGCTCCCGCGTGGGGCGTCACGGCTCCGGCGCGGCGGGTCGAAGGTTTCGTACAGCAGGGCGTGCACGCGAGTTATCTGCACACGCACTGGGCGTCCGAGCCCGGTGTGGCCCGTCGGTTCGTGGAGAGGTGCCGGACGTCATGAGCAGCAGGCTGGTGGGGGTCGGGGTCGGCCCCGGTGATCCGGAGCTGGTGACCGTCAAGGGCGTGAACGCGCTGCGGGCCGCCGCGGTGGTCGTCGTGCCGGTGATGGACACCGGGGAGCGGGGGCGTGCCGAGGCGACGGTGCTGCACCACGTGGAGCCGGAGAAGGTCGTACGGGTGGTGTTCGCGCTGAACGAGCGGAGCGACCGGGCGCGCCGGGAGGCGGCGTGGGACGCGGCCGGGGAGCGGGTGGCCGGGCTGCTGCGGGAGCGCGGGTCGGTGGCGTTCGCGACCATCGGTGATCCGAACGTGTACTCGACGTTCACGTATCTCGCGCAGACGATCGCCGGGCTGGTGCCGGGTGTGGTCGTGGAGACGGTGCCGGGGATCACGGCGATGCAGGATCTGGCGGCGCGGTCGGGTGCCGTGCTGACCGAGGGCACGGAGCCGTTGACGCTGGTGCCGGTGACGGCCGGGGCGACGGTGCTGAAGGAGGCGCTGGCCGGGCCGGGGACGGTGGTGGCGTACAAGTTCGGGCGGCAGGCCGGGGAGGTGGCCGAGGCGCTGCGGGAGACCGGGCGGCTCGGCGACGCCGTGTGGGGGTCGGCGCTGGGGCTGCCGGAGGAGTCGATCCGGCCGGCCGCGGAGCTGGACGGGGCGGCGCTGCCGTATCTGTCGACGCTGATCGCGCCTGCGCGGCGCGACGGCGGGCGGGGCGGGAAGCTGTGATGCTCACGCGCCGCCGGTCACGCCATGGCACCCACCACCAGCCAGATGAACAGCACGCCCGCGACCGTGCACAGCAGCGTCGAGCGGGCCGGGTGCGCATGATGGGCCTCGGGGAGGATCTCGGCGGCGGCCAGGTAGAGCAGGACGCCGCCGAACAGGCCGAGGTAGCCGCCGAGAACGCTCGTCGGGATGTGCACGAACGAGGCCGCGGCGGCTCCGGCGACGGGGGCGACCGCGTCGGCGAACAGCATCGCGTAGGCCTTGCGGCGGGCGTTGCCGTACAGGCTGGCCAGGGTGAACGTGTTGAAGCCGTCCGCGAAGTCGTGGGCGATGACGGCGAGCGCGACGGCCGTGCCCATGCCGCCGCCCACCTGGAAGGACGCGCCGATGGCGACGCCGTCCATGGCGCTGTGGCCGACCATCGCCGCGGCGGCGGTGAGACCGACCTCGGGTGCCCGGTGGTGGTCGTGCTCGGCGCCGCCGTGCGCGGCACGGCGGCCGGCCAGCAGGCGTTCCACCAGATGGGCCAGCAGAAAGCCCGCCACGAACAGCAGGAACGCGGCCGGCACGCCGTGGATCTCGCGGCCGGCGGCTTCCAGGGCCTCCGGGAGCAGGTCCAGGCCGACCACGCCGAGCATCAGTCCGCCCGCCAGGCCCAGCACGAGGTGGCGGCGGTCGGTCACGCGCTGTGCCGTCCAGCCGCCGGCCAGCGTCATCAGGAACGCGCCCAGCGCGACGAAGACCGCCATGTGCCCTTGCTATCGGATGAGGTGCCCCGCGCGCACCTTCGGCCCTGCTCGCGTTGACCTTCCACCGGCCTCGGACGGCCGGTCACCGACCCTTCCGCCGATCTTCCGCCCTTCTTCACGAGAGGACCCCACCCCATGGCCGACACCCCCACCGGCAAGGTGACCTTCGTCGGTGCCGGCCCCGGCGCCGCCGATCTGCTGACCTTCCGAGCCGCCCGTGCCATCGCCGAGGCCGACATCGTGATCTGGGCGGCGAGCCTGGTGCAGGCGGAGGTGCTGGAGCACGCCCGGGAGGGCGCGGAGATCCTCGACTCGGCGACGATGTCGCTGGAGGACGTGGTCGCCGTGTACGAGCGGGCGCACGCCGAGGGGCTTCGGGTGGCCCGCGTCCACTCGGGTGACCCGGCGCTGTGGGGCGGTACGCAGGAGCAGTTGGACCGGTGCCGGGAGATCGGTGTGGCGACGGAGGTCGTGCCCGGTGTGTCGTCGTTCTCGGCGGTGGCGGCGCTGGCTCAGCGGGAGCTGACGATCCCCGAGGTGGCGCAGTCGGTGATCCTGACGCGGCTGGGCGGCGGGAAGACGCCGATGCCTCCGGGTGAGGAGGTGCGGGAGTTCGCCCGGCACGGCACGACGATGGCGGTGTTCCTGTCGGCGGCGCGCAGCGGTCAGCTCGTGCGGGAGCTGCTGGAGGGCGGGTATCCGACGAGCACCCCGGTGGTGGTCGCGTATCAGGCGACGTGGCCGGAGGAGCTGGTGGTGCGCTGCACCGTCGGCACGCTGGAGGAGACGGTGAAGGAGCACAGGCTCTGGAAGCACACCCTGTTCCTCGTGGGCCCGGCTCTGGACGCGCACGGCACCCGCTCGCACCTGTACCACCCGGGGCATTTCCACGGCTACCGCAAGGCGGATCCGCAGGCGCGTCGGGCGCTGCGGGAGCGGGGGGCGAACACATGATCACGGTGGTGGGGACGGGCACCGGGGCCGCGGTGCCGCCTCAGGTGCCGGCCGGTACCGCGCTGGTGGTGGGCGGGCGGCGGCATCTGGACGCCGTACGGCTGCCGGAGGGCGCCGAGACGGTGGTGCTGGGGCCGCTGGCGCCCGCGCTGGACGCCGTGGAGCGGCGGCTGGACAAGGGTGAGCGGGTCGTCGTGCTGGCGTCGGGTGATCCCGGGTTCTTCGGGATCGTGCGGGTGCTGGCGGAGCGGTTCGGGCCGGGACGGCTGGATGTGCGGCCGGGGGTGTCGTCGGTGGCGACGGCGTTCGCGCGGCTCGGGCTGGCCTGGGACGACGCGGTGGCGGTGAGCGCGCACGGGCGGGACTCCCGGACCGCGGTGAACCTGTGCCGGGCGCATCCGAAGGTGGCGGTGCTGACGGGTCCCGGTGCGGGGCCGGCCGAGCTGGGCGCCGCCCTGGAGGGGTACGAGCGGACGCTGGTCGTCGCCTCGGCGCTCGGGTCGGACGGGGAGCGTGTGGAGCGGGTGACGCCGGCGGAGGCGGCGGCCCGTGACTGGGGGCGGTCGGTGAACGTCGTACTGTGCCTCGCCCCGCAGCTCGCCGGGTCTTCCGGGCCGCGCACGGTCGCCGGCGGGCTTCCGCGCCCCGCCGTCTGGGCGCTGCCCGAGGACGCGTTCGCGCACCGCGACTCGATGATCACGAAGTTCGAGGTGCGGGCGCTGGCCCTGGCCCGGCTCGGGCCGCGCCCCGGTGACCTGGTGTGGGACGTCGGCGCGGGCTCCGGTTCGGTGGCCGTGGAGTGCGCGCGGCTGGGTGCCGCCGCCGTCGCGGTGGAGAAGACCGCGGACGGTGCGGCACGGGTGCGGGCGAACGCGTCCGCGCACGGTGTGGACGTACGCGTGGTGCACGGGTCGGCGCCGGCGGCACTGGCCGGGCTGGACGACCCGGACTCGGTGTTCGTCGGCGGCGGGGGCCGGGAGCTGGCGGCCGTGGTGGAGGTGTGCGCGCGGCGGGCGCGGCGGGCGGTGGTCGTGGCGCTGGCGGCGCTGGACCGGGTGCCGGCGGCGCGTGCGGCGCTGACCGGTGCGGGGCTGGTGTGCGACGGGGTGCTGTTGCAGTCGTCGCGGCTGGCGCCGCTGCCGGGTGATGTGACGCGGCTCGCGGCGGCCAACCCCGTCTTCCTGCTGTGGGGTGTACGGCCCCCGGCGGGTGCCGGAAGGACCGCCGGCGAGACGGCGGACGACGAGGCCTCCTCCGCGGGGGCCGTCCATGACGTCCATGACGTCCATGACGTTGATGACGTTGATGACGAAGGAGTTCCCCAGTGATCGGCCTCATTTCCGCCACCGCGGCGGGGGCGGCGGCACGTGACCGGCTGGCCGCGGCGTGGCCGGAGCGTACGCGCGTGTACGACGGTCCCGTCGGCGACGCCGTGCGGCGCGCGTTCGGCGAGTGCGAGCAGCTCGTGTGTTTCCTGGCGACCGGCGCGGTGGTGCGGCTGGTGGCCCCGCTGCTCGCGGGGAAGACGGCCGACCCGGGGGTGGTGTGCGTCGACGAGGCCGGGCGGCACGCGGTGGCGTTGCTCGGCGGGCACGGCGGCGGCGCCAACGAGCTGGCCCGCGCGGTCGGCGGGGTGCTGGGCGCGGAGCCGGTGGTGACGACGGCGACGGACGCGGCGGGGCTGCCGGGTCTGGACACGCTGGGTCTGCCGGTGGAGGGCGATGTCGCGGGTGTGACGCGGGCGCTGCTGGACGGTGAGCCGGTGGTGCTGGACGCGGAGGTGCCGTGGCCGCTGCCCGCGCTGCCGTTCGCCGACGGCGCGGGGGATACCGGGGGCGCCGTGGAGGGCGCGTACCGGGTGCGGGTGACGGACCGTGAGGTGCCCGCCGGTGAGCGGGAGGTGCTGCTGCGGCCTGCGTCCCTCGTGGTGGGGGTGGGCGCGTCACGCGGGGCGCCGGCCGAGGAGGTGCTGGACCTGGTCGAGGGCGCGCTGCGGGAGGCGGGCCTGTCGGCGCGGTCGGTGGCGGAGCTGGCCACGGTGGACGCCAAGGCGGACGAGCCGGGTCTGGTGGCGGCGGCCGAGCGGCTGGGCGTACCGCTGGTGACGTACTCGGCGGACGAGTTGGCGGCCGTGGAGGTGCCGAACCCGTCGCAGGCGCCCCTCGCCGCGGTCGGCACACCGTCGGTCGCGGAGGCGGCGGCGCTGGCCCGTGGCGGTGAACTGCTCGTGCCGAAGCGGAAGTCGGAGCGGGCGGACGGACGGCCGGCGATGGCGACGTGCGCGGTCGTACGGCGTCCGGGGCGCGGCCGGCTGGCGGTGGTGGGGATCGGGCCGGGCGCCCGCGATCTGCTCACCCCGCGCGCGGCGGCCGAACTGCGGCGCGCATCGGTCCTGGTGGGTCTCGATCAGTACGTCGACCAGATCCGTGACCTGCTGCGGCCGGGCACGCGCGTCCTGGAGTCCGGGCTCGGCGCCGAGGAGGAACGGGCCCGCACCGCGGTCGCCGAGGCCCGCAGGGGGCAGGCGGTCGCGCTGATCGGCAGCGGTGACGCGGGCGTGTACGCGATGGCGTCCCCGGCGCTGGCGGAGGCCTCCGACGACATCGACGTGGTCGGCGTACCGGGTGTGACCGCGGCGCTGGCCGCGGCGGCCGTGCTGGGGGCGCCGCTGGGCCACGACCATGTGTCGATCAGCCTGTCCGATCTGCACACGCCGTGGGAGGTCATCGAGCGGCGGGTGCGTGCGGCGGCGGAGGCGGACATCGTCGTGACGTTCTACAACCCGCGGTCGCGGGGCCGGGACTGGCAGTTGCCGAAGGCGCTGGGCATCCTCGCCGAGCACCGGGCGCCGGCGACACCGGTGGGTGTGGTGCGCAACGCGTCCCGCGCCGACGAGTCGAGCCGCGTCACCACGCTCGGCGAACTGGACCCGGCGTGGGTCGACATGATGACGGTGGTGACCGTCGGCAACACGGCCACGCGGATCGTCGCCGGGCGCATGGTGACCCCGCGCGGCTACCGCTGGCAGGCGTCGGACCTCACCGGGGGGACCGTATGAACCGTGTCGTGCACCCGATCGAGGCGGAGTCGTACCGGAGGATGCGGGCCCGGCTGGACACCTCGCATCTGCCGCCGCTGACCCGCGCCGTGGTGGAGCGGGTCGTGCACTCCTCCGCCGACCTGGAGTACGCCCGCGACCTCGTGATGGACGAGGGCGACCTGGAGCGCGGGCACGCCGCGCTGCACGCGGGTGCGCCCGTCGTGGTGGACGTGGAGATGGTCGGGGCGGGCATCACCCGCCGGGAGACGGTGTGCCGGCTGCGCGACGGCGTGGCCGGGCCGGGCCTGACCCGTTCCGCGCACGGCATCCGGCTCGCGTTCGAGCAGGTCGGCCCCGGCGCCCTGTGGGTGATCGGGAACGCGCCGACCGCGCTGGAGGAGCTGCTGCGGCTGGACGCGGCCCCGGCGCTCGTCATCGGCCTGCCCGTCGGTTTCGTCGGCGCGGTCGAGTCCAAGGCCGCGTTGCGGGAGAGCGGGCTGCCCGCCGTGAGCAACGTGTCCGAGAAGGGCGGTTCGGCGGTGGCGTCCGCCGCGCTGAACGCCCTGCTGTACCACCCTGTTCCGCAGTCGAAGGAGACCCTGTGAGCACCCCGCCGCCCGCCCTGCTGATCGCCGGTCACGGCACCCGGGACGACGCCGGAGCGGAGGCGTTCCGCGATTTCGTCCGTGAGCTGGGCCGCCGTCACCCGGAGCTGCCCGTCGCGGGCGGTTTCATCGAGCTGTCCCCGCCGCCGCTCGGCGAGGCCGTCACCGAGCTGGTCGAGCGGGGGGTGCGGCGGTTCGCGGCGGTGCCGCTGATGCTGGTGTCCGCCGGGCACGCCAAGGGCGACATCCCGGCGGCGCTGGCCCGTGAGAAGGAACGGCACCCGGGCATCTCGTACAGCTACGGCCGTCCGCTCGGCCCGCATCCGGCGCTGCTCGGTGTGCTGGAGCGGCGGCTGGATGAGGTGCTGGACGGCGTCGACCGCTCCGAGGTGACCGTGCTGCTGGTGGGGCGCGGTTCGACCGACCCGGATGCCAACGCGGAGGTGTTCAAGGCGGCGCGGCTGCTGTGGGAGGGCCGCGGGTTTGCCGGGGTGGAGACGGCGTTCGTGTCGCTGGCGGCGCCGGACGTGCCGAGCGGTCTGGAGCGGTGTGCGCGGCTCGGGGCGCGGCGGATCGTGGTGCTGCCGTACTTCCTGTTCACGGGCGTCCTGCCGGACCGGGTGCGGCGGCAGACAAAGGAGTGGGCGGCGGCGCGGCCGGAGCTGGACGTGCGGTCGGCGGACGTGATCGGGCCGGAGCCGGAGCTGCTGGACCTGGTGATGGAGCGGTACGAGGAGGCCGTCAAGGGCGATCTGCGGATGAACTGCGACTCGTGCGTGTACCGGATCGCGCTGCCCGGCTTCGAGGACAAGGTGGGTATGCCGCAGCAGCCGCACTTCCACCCGGACGACGACGGCCACCACCACGACGGTCACGGGCACGGGCATCACCACCACGGGCACGGGCACGCGCATGCGCACTGAACACGATCTGCGGCATCACGGGGACGCGGAGGTCCGCGACGACGGCGCGAAGCTGGTCGATCTCGCGGTGAACGTACGGGCCGGTACGCCGCCCGTGTGGCTGCGGGAGCGGATCGCGGGCGCGCTGGAGGACCTGGCGGCCTATCCGGACGGGCGGGCGGCCCGCGCCGCGGTCGCGGCCCGGCACGGTGTGGAGCCGGGGCGAGTGCTGCTGACGGCGGGCGCGGCGGAGGCGTTCGTGCTGCTGGCGCGGGCACTGGACGTGCGGCGGCCGGTCGTGGTGCATCCGCAGTTCACCGAGCCGGAGGCGGCGCTGCGGGACGCCGGGCACGAGGTGGGGCGGGTGCTGCTGCGGGAGGCGGACGGCTTCCGGCTGGATGCGGCGGCGGTGCCCGAGGACGCCGACCTGGTGGTGATCGGCAACCCGACCAACCCGACGTCGGTGCTGCACCCGGCGGAGGCGGTCGCCGCGCTGGCCCGGCCCGGCCGGTGTCTGGTCGTGGACGAGGCGTTCATGGACGCGGTGCCCGGGGAGCGGGAGGCGCTGGCCGGGCGGACCGATGTGCCGGGCCTCGTGGTGCTGCGCAGCCTCACCAAGACGTGGGGGCTGGCGGGCCTGCGGATCGGGTACGTCGTCTCCTCCCCCGAGGTGATCGCCGCGCTGGAGCGGGCGCAGCCGCTGTGGCCGGTGTCCACGCCGGCGCTGGCCGCCGCGCAGGCCTGTGTGGCGCCGGCGGCGCTGGCGGAGGCGGAGGACGCGGCGCGGGCGATCGCCGGGGACCGGGCGTACCTGGTGGCGGGCCTCACGGCGTTCGCCGGGGCCGGGCTGCGGGTGGTGACCCCGGCCGAGGGGCCGTTCGTGCTGGTGCGGGTGCCGGGCGCGGCGGACGTACGGCGGCGGCTGCGGGAGCGGGGCTGGGCGGTGCGGCGCGGGGACACGTTCCCGGGGCTGGACGCGGACTGGCTGCGGCTCGCGGTGCGGGACCGTCGGACGACGGACGGCTTCCTGGCGGCGTTGGGGGCGGTGCTCGGGCGGCGGTAGGTGCGGCAGGCGGCGCGGGCGTCCCGCCGTTCGGCCGGTCCGCGGGCCGGGTCCCGGTGGGCGGCGCCTGCCCGCGGGCTGGGTCCCGGTGGGCGGCGCCCCGCCCGGGGGCGGCGGGTCCGGGTCCCCCTCCCGTCGGCGGCGGGGGCCGCATTAGGGTGCGGTGCATGAGCGACGATCACGTGGTGCTGCATGTGAAGGGGCGGGTGCTGGCCGGGCCCGAGGACGTGCGGGACGAGCTGTGGGTGGTCGGCGGGCGGGTGTCGTACGACCGCCCCGCCGGCGCCCGTGAGGTGCGGACCGTGGAGGGCTGGGCGCTGCCCGGTCTGGTGGACGCGCACTGCCATGTGGGGCTCGGCCCGCAGGGCGCGGTCTCCGCGGACGAGGCGGAGAAGCAGGCGCTGACCGACCGTGAGGCGGGCACGCTGCTGATCCGGGACGCGGGCTCCCCGTCGGACACGCGGTGGGTCGACGAGCGCGAGGATCTGCCGAGGATCGTCCGGGCGGGCCGGCACATCGCGCGCACCCGGCGGTACATCCGCAACTTCGCCCACGAGATCGAGCCCGAGGAGCTGGTCGCGTACGTGGCGCGGGAGGCGCGGCGCGGCGACGGATGGGTGAAGCTGGTCGGCGACTGGATCGACCGCGAGGTGGGGGATCTCGCCGCGTGCTGGCCCCGGGAGGCGGTGGAGGCGGCGATCGCGGAGGCGCACCGGCTGGGCGCGCGGGTCACCGCGCACTGTTTCGCGGAGGACTCGCTGCGGGACCTGGTGGAGGCCGGGATCGACTGTGTCGAGCACGCGACGGGGCTGACGGAGGAGACGATCCCGCTGTTCGCCGAGCGCGGCGTGGCGATCGTGCCGACGCTGGTGAACATCGCGACGTTCCCGCATCTCGCGCAGGGCGGGGAGAAGCGCTACCCGGTGTGGGCGGACCACATGCGGCGGCTGCACGCCCGGCGCTACGACACCGTGCGGGCCGCCTACGACGCGGGGGTGCCGGTGTTCGTCGGCACCGACGCGGGCGGCTCGCTGGCGCACGGCCTGGTCGCCGGGGAGGTCGCGGAGCTGGTGAAGGCGGGCATCCCGCCGGTGGCGGCGCTGTCGGCGACCGCGTGGGGGGCGCGGGAGTGGCTGGGGCGTCCGGGCCTGGAGGAGGGCGCGCCGGCGGATCTGGTGGTGTACGAGGCGGATCCGCGGGCGGATGTGCGGGTGCTGGCGGCTCCGCGCCGGGTCGTGCTGCGCGGGCGGGTCGTCAGCTGATTCGAATACGCGGTTCGAAAACGCGGGCGGAAACCCCTCTTTTGGGTGAAGTGACCTGACAATCACTCCGGTTCACCCTTCGTACGTGGATTCTTGCGGGGTCCCTGACACCACTCTGGTCCCGAGTATCACTCTGGGGGGTCCCACACCGTGAAGAGCACCACCTTCCGTATGCCCGCACGCCGTCGTCTCGCCGCTGCCGCCGCGGCCACGGCGCTGACCGCCGCTCCCCTGGCGGTGGCCGGCGCGGGCAGCGCGCACGCCACCGGCGACGAGGGCCGGGCGAGCGCCGCCGTGCTGCGCACCGGCCTCGACGTCGCCCTCGTCAGCAAGACCGTGAACGTCCCCCTCGCGGTCTCCCTGAACGAGGTGCAGGCGCCGCAGAGCGCCGACAGGACGGCGCTCACCGCCCACCTGGACGGGGTGCAGGGCGGCAAGCCGTTCAGTGTGCTGCGCGCCGACGTGGCGTCGGCGCGGGCCACGGTCGACGAGCACAAGGCCGAGGCGCGCACCGAGCTGGCGCACGCCCGGCTGCACGTCCCCGGGCTGCCGCTGCTGTCCCTGATCGAGGTCGAGTCCGTCACCTCGAGCGCGGTGTGCGAGGCGGGCCGGGCGCCGGTCGCCACGGCGAACGTGGTCGGCAAGGTCACGGTCCTCGGCAAGCGGGTCACGCTCAGCGCGAGCGGCCCGACCGAGGTGAAGGTGCCCGGCGTGGGCGAGGTGCGGCTGGATCTGTCGAAGCGGGAGACCACCTCCCGTACGGCGGCGGCGACCGCGCTCGAGCTGTCGGTGTCGGTGAATCCGCTGAAGCTGAACGTCGCCGAGGTGGAGGGCGAGGTGACGCTGGCGGAGGCGAAGTGCGAGAGCCCCGCCGCGCCGGCGTCCGCGGCGCCCGAGCAGCCCTCCGCGCCGGAGGGTGACGGCGCGTCCGGCGAGCCGGCCGCCGATGTGAAGCCGCAGGCGGCCTCGGCCGCCCCGGCCGAGGTGGCGGAGGCCGGGCTGGCAGAGACCGGCGGCGGGTCGATGACCCCGTACGTCGTGGGCGGTGCCGTGGCGCTGCTGCTGGCCGGCGGCGGCGCGGTCGTGGTGGCGCGGCGGCGCGGCTGACGGGCGCCGCCACCGCGCCGGGACCCGCCCCACCGGGTCCCGGCCCCCGCTGTCGCCCGGTGCGGCGGGCGACAGCGGGGCCGAGGCGTCGGCAGCGGACCGTTCGAAAAGCAGTCCCGGGGCCCAGGGGGGAAGCCGGGTGCGGGTGCCGACGGGTGACGCCGGCGGGCCTCCTACCGGTCGGTCTTGCCGGTGCCGTCGCTCGTCCCCTCCTCGACCTCGGCCATCGCCGGGTCGAGGAGCCGGGACAGGAAGTGCCGGGTGCGTTCGTGCTGCGGGGCGCCGATGACCCGGTCGGGGGTGCCGTCCTCGACGACGACACCGCCGTCCATGAAGACGACCCGGTCGGCGACCTCACGGGCGAACGTCATCTCGTGGGTGACGACCATCATCGTCATGCCCTCCCGCGCCAGCATCCGCATGACGGCGAGGACATCACCCACCAGCTCGGGGTCGAGCGCCGAGGTCGGCTCGTCGAACAGCATCACCTCCGGGCCCATCGCCAGCGCGCGGGCGATGGCCACCCGCTGCTGCTGGCCGCCGGAGAGGGACGACGGGTAGGCGTCGGCCTTCTCGGCGAGGCCGACCCGCTCCAGGTTCTCCGCGGCCACCCGCGCCGCCTCCGCCTTGCCCCGCTTGAGGACGCGGCGCTGCGGCAGGGTGAGGTTCTCCGTCACCGTCAGATGCGGGAACAGGTTGAACTGCTGGAAGACCATGCCGATGCGGCGGCGGACGGCGTCGATGTCGACGTCCGGGTCGGTGACCTCGATGCCGCCGACGAAGACCTGTCCCTTCGTCGGCTCCTCCAGCAGATTGACGCAGCGCAGCAGCGTCGACTTGCCGGAGCCGGACGGGCCGATGACGCACACGACCTCGCCCTGGCCGATCTCCAGGTCGATGCCGCGCAGCACGTCGTTGGCGCCGAAGGACTTGTGCAGGCCCCGGATCGTGATCTCGGGCCGGGCGGCCGGCTTCTCGGTGCTGCTCACTTGACGGCCTCCTGGGCCTTGGCCTCCATACGGCGGACGACGAAGCCGAGCGGGACGGTGACCAGCAGATAGCACAGGCCGGCGACGAGGATCGGCGTGGAGTTGGCGGTCGTGCTGGCGAGGTCGCGGCCGAACTTGGTCAGTTCGCGTTCCTCCAGGGTGACACCGAGGAACAGCACCAGCGAGGAGTCCTTGAACAGCAGGACCAGCTCGTTGGTGAGCGGCGGCAGGATGATCCGGAACGCCTGCGGGACGATGATGGAGATCATCGCGCGGGTCGGGGAGAACCCGAGCGAACGGGCTGCCTCCATCTGCCCCTTGGGCACCGCCTGGATGCCGGCGCGGATCGTCTCCGCCATGTACGCGGCGGCGACCAGGCCGAGCGCGAGCGCGACCTTGCCGTAGGTGCCGCCGGCGATCTCCGTGCCGGGGAAGGCGAGCGGCACGGCCACCCCGATGAACACGAAGATCAGCAGGGCGGGCAGGCCGCGGAAGATCTCGATGTACAGGCCGGCGACCCAGCGGTAGGGCCGCACGGACGACAGCCGCATCAGTGCGATGACCATGCCGAGCGCCAGCCCCACGGCGAAGCCGGACACCGTGTACAGCACGGTGTTCTTCAACGCCAGGGTGATGACGTCGGGGAACATCTGCCGCGCGATGTCCTTCTGCGCGAACTGGTTCTGAAGCCGGTCCCAGTCGGCCGTGACCGCGAGCGCGACCACGGCGGCGACGAACACGGCGTACTGCACACCGCGCGAGATGCCGCGCTTCTGGCGCCGGGTGAGCCCCTTCCTGCGGGGCGGTACCGGCAGCTGTGTGTCGGTGTCGGTCATGGAGGTCAGGAGGCGGACGGCGAGGCGGCGGAGGCGTCGTACGGGCCGATCCACTTCTCGTACAGCGTCTTGTACGTGCCGTCGGCCTTGGCGTCGGCGATCGCCTTGTTGATGGCGGCGAGCAGCTTCGTGTTGCCCTTCTTCACCGTGAAGCCGTACTGCTCACCCGTGTTGAGGTTGTCGACGACCTTGAACGCGTCGGCGTTGGCCTTGTCCTTCAGCCAGCCCTGGACGACCGGGTAGTCGATGATGACAGCCTTGACCTGGCCGGTGCGCAGGCCGTTGACGACGGCGTCGGAGGACTCGAAGGAGACCGGGTCGAAGCCCTGCTTCCTGGCGTAGTCCTCGCCGGTGGTCTGCGCCTGCGCGCCCAGCTTGACGCCCTTGGACTTGACGTCGGCGAGGGAGTTCACGCCGCTGTCCTTGTCGACGAGGACCGCCTGCGTGGCGTCGAAGTACGGGTCGGAGAAGTCGACGTTCTTCTTGCGTTCCTCGGTGATGGTCATGCCGGCGGCGGCGAGGTCGCACTGGCCGGAGTTGAGGAACGCGCCGGTCTTGAAGTTCTCGAACGGCGTGTCGAGGATCTGCTGCTTCACGCCGAGATTCTTGGCGACGAGGTCGACGAGGGCGACGTCGAAGCCCTGCACCTTGCCGTCGATCTCCGACTGGAACGGCGGGTACGGCAGGTGGGTGCAGGTGGTCAGCTGACCCGCCCTGACCAGCTCGACCCCGCCGGCGGCGGTCTTCGAGCCGCTGCCGCCGCTGTCGGTGGAGGTGCAGGCGGCCACGAGCGCCAGTGCGGCCGTCGCGGTGCCGGCGGCCAGGAGGCGGCGGGTCCGGCGCCCGGGGAGCGTGTTCACGGGGAGCCTCTCGATCGGGGGACGGTGGGGGATCTTCGGGAACTACCTGAAGAGCGGGTTCCGATTATAAGGCGAAGTTTGAGTCTCTCAAATTAAACCCATGGCTACGAGGTCTCCTGACCTAAGAAGTCGCCGGTCGGCGGGCGCCAGGCCGGTCAAGGGGGCGGACGGGACGGGGCAGGGGC
>NZ_JALLGL010000167.1 GCF_023072675.1 Streptomyces sp. XM83C | reverse complement strand
AAGCCCTTCAGCTGATCCACACCAACCTCTGGCGGGGAGACATCTGGCCGCCAGCGGGGACCTCTAACCGGCCGCCAGCAGGGAGAACTACTGGCCGCCTACGGGGAGCACTACATGGCCGTTGACAGTCCGCAGCAACGCCAGCATCACCAACAGGGGCGCCACATCATCCGGCCACACTCCCAGTGCAGTGCGGCAGGTGGCCCACGCTTCCTCCATCAGTGACCGACCGCCGCTCTGCCCGGCGATCATCGCGCGGAGGGCCTGAACGTTCGCGAGCAGGGCCAGGGCGTGCGGCGAGCGCGGTTCCGCCTTCGCCCAGGTGTCGGCGAAACGCAGGCGAGCTCCCGCTTCGGCGAGCACCTGGAGGCGGAAGAGCCGGCGGTCCCAGTCGGCACCGGTACTGGTCAGCAGGTCTCGGGGGCCTTCCCAGCGCCCCATAGAAGCGTCTTCGAGGACCAGCCGCAGCGCGTCGTCATCTCTTGCCGGGCGCATGTCAAGAGCGGGTTGCCCTCCAGTGGTAGGCATCATGTTCGCTCCGGTTGTCCGCTCCTGTCTGCTTGGCAGGAGGAGGCGAAGTCGTCAGGCGGTCCGGATCTCTGTGCCGAGCGCCGCCGAGATGGCCCGCTGGTGGACGAGGCCCGTACGCACGAGCCGGGCCTCCGGGGTGAAGCAGTCGACGATGGTCATGTGGTTCGCCGCCGGGCAGACCCCACCGTCGATGATGACGTCGGGTTCCAGGCCCGAGGCGGCCAGGAAGGCGTGGACCTGGTCGATGGTGATGGCCGGCCCGGGATCGTTCGGGCCGGCGTCTCCGGAGATGTTCGCTGTGGTCGCCGCGAGAGGGACTTTCACCGCCGACGCGAGGTCCCCGAGGATGTCCGGGGCGATCGTGACCAGGGCGGGAGATCCGACTGCCGCATGTTGGGCGGCGTCTTCGGTGTTCTTCCACGGCAGCAGCAGTGCGAGATCACCGGGCCAGAAGGCCGTCGCGAGGCGCCTGGCGTCCGGGCTGAGGATGAAGCGTTCATCACAGGATGCGGTGGAGGTGGCCACATAGGCGAGTGGCTTGCCGCTCGGGCGGCGCTTGCCCGTGATGATGTCGTCGCATGCCCGCGCGTTGCTCGCGTCGGCGCAGACCATGTACCAGCGCCGGGTCGGGACGACGACGAGTCCTCCGGCCTCAATCGCCTGTACCGCGGCGTCGAGGTTGTCGGGTCCGATGAGACGCATGGGCTACTCCTTTTCGGCTGCGGGCTGAGGGGTCGCGGCGAGCGGCGGATAGTCGAGCCACGGGTCACGCAGAGCTTCGAGGCGGCGGCCGGCGTGGTCCGGGTGGGAAACGCGGAAGTAGGCCATCACCCTGGGGAACGGGGTGAGGTTCCGGCCCACCGAATGCGGGACGAGGTGGTGCATGAGCAGGACGTCGCCGGGGGCACCGAGCAGAGGGACACCCCGCTCCTGGTCGACCTCTGGAGGCACCTGCTCCGTCATACCGAGCGTCCACTGGGTCCGGAACCAGTCCGCCATGGTGTGGTGACCGCCCGGCTGGTAGTGCAGCGCCCCGTCCTGCGCGTTGCTCACGTCGGACAGGACGACGCCGACGAGGAGCGAGAAAGTGCGCAGTTCTCGCGGGTCGAGGTGAGGGCAGGAGACCCCGTCCACGTGCATCGCCTTCTCGGGTTGCACGCCGGGGAATTCCGACTCGGGTACGCGGATCTGGATCTGGGCCGTGGTGACGGGGAGGGTGTCTCCGAGGAGGCCGGTGGCGAGTTCGGCCGCGTCCGTCTCCTCGTACAGGGCGAGGATGTCGGGGTGGCTTCCGAGTTCAGGGGCGAAGGTGCGCTGGCTGTAGGCCGGGACGTCGCTGGGCTTCAGACCGCGGTACCAGCTCCCGACCAGCGAGGTGGCGCGTTGGACGAGTGCGGGGGAGACCAGTGCGCGGCGTATGAGGACGCCATCCCGCTTGAAGGTGGCCTTCTCCTCAGGCGTGAGGGGCATGGTGCCTCCGTAAGGTCTGCGACGGGCCACGGGACGTGGCTCTGTCGATGCGGTCGAGGACGTGCGTGCTCGCGTCGAGCGCTGCGGCGAGAAGCTTGTGACCCAGCTCCGGGGTGGCGTTGCGCGGATCACCGCCGATGACACCATCGGCGGCGAGCTCGGGGTCGTCGGAGGACCAGGGCCACGTCACGCCGCGATCGAGTACGAGGCGGCCGATCGATCGGCGCCGGCCAGGGTCGGGGAACGCCTCGCTCGGCAGGAGGTCCAGCCGGACCCGGTCCGGGTCAAGGGCGAGCATGAGGGCGGTCTCCAGCACTCCGGCATGCACCTCAGGCAACTCGCTGCCGATCGGGACGCGGCCGGCGGCGAGTGCGGCCGGGTGCAACACGCAGGTGGTGACGCCGTGGGAGTGGCGGAGCTGGTGGACGACCGCCTCCAGCGCGCCGCGGTTGCCGCCGTGGCCATTGACGAGGAGCACGGAGCCGACCCCCGTGGAGCGGATGTACTCGGCCACGAGCGTGGTGATCAGCGTCGCGTACAGGTGGAGGTCCAGCGTGATGGTCCCCGGCGCGCCGGCGTGTTCGGGTGAGAGGCCGTAGGGGATGGCCGGCCCGACCCACAGGTCGTGCCGGTCCGCTGAGTGCGCGGCCAGACGGTGCGCGAATTGCTCGGCGATGACGGTGTCGGTGTCCAACGGCAGGTGCGGGCCGTGCTGTTCGACTGACCCGAGCGGCAGGCAGAGGACGGACCGTTCGCCGAGCTCGGCCGCCACACGAGGGGCGGTGAGCGCGGCGAACGCCTGTCTGGTGCTCCGGCTGGTCACCTCCTGCTCCGCCGCCCGAAGCGGATCAGGAACTCGTTCTCCTCCGGGAAGGTGTCGCCCTCGCTGAAGTCTGCGAGCCGCTCCTTGACCGCGGTCTCGAATTCCGGCAGCCGGTCGCCGAAGAGGTGGGGTGCGGCGAAGGAGGTGGAGTAGAGGTAGCCGAGGATGCTCTCGGTGGTCCAGGTTCGGTGGACGGGGATCCGGGCCTCCTCGACCTGGTCGAAGGGCGACTCCTCCATGATTTCGCTGTAGGGGCGGTTGTGGTGTTGGAAGGTGCCGGAGCCGGCCCGCCGTTCCTCGCCGAGGAACGTCTTGATGACGTCTCGGACGGCTTCCTTCCAGGGGCTGGTGGCGGTCCAGAAGCTGCTGTCGCCGAAGATGGCGACGACACCGTCAGGCGCGACCTGGTCGTCCAGTCGCGCCAGCACGGCCGCCTGGTCGAGCCAGTGGAACGCGCGGCAGATGGTGACCAGGTCGGCCTTCCAGTCGGAGGGCGGCACGAAGTCTTCGGCGGTGCTCTCGACGAGCGACAACCGCGTGCCGTCGGGGAGCTTCGGGCGCAGTGCCGACTCCGCCGCGGCGAGCATGTCGGCGTCGTTGTCGATGGCGATGATGTCGTCGAAGTGATCGAGCAACGCCTCGGCGACCAGCCCGGTGCCGGTGCCGACGTCGAGCAGGCGTCGCGGACCGTCGGTCCGGGCGGGGGCGGCCTGGTCCAGGGCCGCTGCGACGTCTTCGGGGATGCCGGGGCGGAACTGGCGGTAGTAGCTGGCGGTTCCGGTGAAGAGGCTCATGTGGCGCTCCGTGGTGCGAGGTGCTGGATGTGGGCGGCGGCTGCCGCCAAGTCGTCGGCGACGAGCACACCGTGGTCAACGAGCAGGGACTCGTCGGGGACCTGCCTTCCGCGCGAGATCCATATGGCGCGCGCCCCTGCTTCGACGGCACCCACGATGTCGCACGTCCAGTCGTCACCGACGTGGATCAGGCCACTTGGGTCTGTGTGGAAGTGGCCGGTCACGGCTTGGAAGGCCCGGCGGTCGGGCTTGGTGTGGCCGATGCGGCAGGACGGAAAGAAGTCGCTCACCCAGGGGGAGAGGAGCGTGCGCATTCCGTCGGTGTCGGCGTCGACGCAGGTCACGTTGGAGAGAGTGACGACGGTGGCTACAGAGCTGATCTGGCGCAGGGCCTCGGTCGTGCCGGGGTAGAGGCTGAACGGGGCTGGCGGCACATCGCGGGGGAACGTCTCCGTCGGCACCTGGATGGCGTCGCAGACCTCGTGTACCAGGGAGTCGGTCAGGGCCGGTCGGGTGTGGAGGCTGGAACGAAGGATCTCGCGGGTACGGGCCGGGGGGAGCGGTGACGCTTCGACCAGCCGCATCGTCAGGCCGGGGCCGTCGGCCATGCCCAGGGTGCCCCCGACGTCTACCGAGACCAGCAGTTCGGGTCGTGTCGTCACTGTGTCCTCCCCGCGGTGGACGGGAGCGCGGAGACGACGGCGTCGATTCGGGCCTGCCGGATGTCCGGGGTGGTGGCTTCCGACAGGAACGTGAGGGCGTACCGCAGCTCCGCCTCATCGAGCGCGTCGAGTGATCTTCCTGCCTGGTCAGCGGCGGCGTTGAGGTCCGGTGGGACGCTGCGCGGGCGCAGTCCGTGCGGCAGGTGGAGTCGACCGTGCCAGTGCTCGCCGTCGGCCGGCGCGGGGAACTCGCTCGTGGGCCGCAGGACCGTGACGTCGTCCAGGGTCAGGATGCGTACGGGGATGGACGAGTCCGCGATGTCCAGGCTCCCGGTGAGGAAGGTGTCGTGGCCGTCAAGCCGCCGCGTCAGGCGGAGCAGGGGCCCTTCAGGGCTGCGAGTGACCGTGCCCTCGACGGGAACGTTTAGTGGGGCGCTGGGCATGCTGTGCTCCTTGGCGTCGTGCCGAGACCAGGGGCGTCCGGCAGGCGGATGTGGCCGTTTTCGGGGCGGAGCGGCATCTCGTAGAGACGCTGGCGTCCGGGCTCCCAACGCAGCCGGTACTCGACGGCCGGAACGGCGTCGGGGAAGGCGGCGGCGAGGTGGAGGCCGGGCAGGAGCGAGCGGCCGTGCGGATACACGGGGACGCCCTGGGCTTGAGCGACTGGGATGATCTGTGCTGCTCGGGTCAGTCCGCCGCATCCGACGGCGTCGAGGGTCAGGGCAGTGGGCCGTATGTACTGGATCAGGCCGACGGGGTCCTCGTCGCAGTGCGCGCGTTCGCCCACTGCCAAGGGCAGCGGGGTGGCCGCCAGCAGCTCGTAGGTGTCCGCGTCGTGCCGCGGAAGCGGGTCCTCCAGCCACCGAAGGCAGGAGGGATCGGCTACCTGCGCGAAAGCCAGGGCCACGGCCGGTGTCCAGGTGCCGACCGCGTCGACGGCGAGCGGCGCGTCGAGAGCGTGAGAGCAGCGCTCGACCGCCTGGGCCATGCGGGCCGCCGCTTCCCCTGATCGGTCGGACGGATTCCGCCGAAGCCCCCACTTGGTGAAACTCCAGCCGCCGGCCATGACGCCAGCCAGTACGTTCGGGCTGTTGATGCTGCTGAGATCCTGGGTGAGCCAGGAGGCGTACGCCGGGATCAGCGGCCGGGGGGCCGTGGTGGTGAGGAGTTCGGCCACGGTGCGCTCGGCGAGTCGGCCGTGGAGGTCCCAGACAGCGCAGTCGACCGTGCCGACCGCCCACGAGGCGACCTCACTAGGACGCCTGCGAGCCGCGGCCCGCAGATGGTCCAGCAAGCCGGCGTGGTCAGTGACCAGGGCGTCCTTCGTCTCAGGGGCCAGTACGTCGTTCACGTAGCGTCCCACGCGTTCGCCGACCGGGCCGTACCAACCGAGCGTGTGCCCAGCGCGGACCGCGACGAAGAAGGAGTCGTCCCCGGCTGCCGTCGGCTGCCTCGTCTGGACCACGTGGAGGTCCTGGATGCTCCACGAGGTCATCGGGCCACCTCGCGAGATGCCAGGAGGAGGTCGGCAGCCCGCTCGACTCCGGGCACGTCCATGCCCATGGTGCGGGAGAGATCGCGCTGCGGCATCGGGCCGGCGGGCTCCTGCCAGCCGATGACGTCGACGGGGCGGCGGAGCCTCCCCGCCAGCAGCCCCCATACAGCCGCGGGGTGGCCCAGGGTGAGGAAGAGAACGGAAGCGTGGGAGCCGAGATAGTGCTCGACCTCGCAACCCTTCAGCCCCCGCGGCCAGGTGCTCGGGGCACCCAGAACCGTGAGGTCCAGCAGGTTGACGACGCGGACCCGGCACCGGTGACGGTCGCGAATACGGCCGACGGCTTCCGTGGCTACGGCAGCGGGGATGTCTCCCGCTGTCACGATCGTCAGGTCGGGCTCGTCATGGTCGCTGAGGTGCGACCACACCGCGAGACCACGGCTCCGCTCCTCGTCCAGCGGATCTTCCGGGTGGAGCGTACGGTTGTGCTTGCCGGTGATGATCAAGTTGACGCGGTCCATCGAGTCGAGCGCCTCATCCAGGACAGCCGCCGTACGAGTCGGGTCCGCCGGCGTCAGCACCCGGACTCCGGGTGCACCGAGGGCCAACAGGGCAGTGGCGAGGGACGGGTCACCGTGGGTGTGGACGTTGTGCCAGCCGTAGGAAGTCAGGAGGAGGTTGAGGCTGGGCAGGCCCTTCGCGCCGTCGAGGCGTCGCTGCTTGATGTGAGCCACCAAGCCGCTGGTGAGCAGAGGGGCGAAGCTCTCGTACGACACGAGCAGGCCCCGTCGCCCGCTGGCGGTCCAGCCGGCGAGCCACTCCAGCAGCACCTCCTCCGCCAGCAGCTCGTGAGCCCATCGCTCACGTGCGAGGTCAGCAAGCCGGTTGGAGGCCAGTTCGTCGGGGCTGAGGAGAAGGAAGTCCCCTCGTTCTGCGTGCCGCCGGACTGTCCCAGTGACCGCGCTCGTGAACGAGGCAGCCTTGGGTACTCGCGGGGCGTCCGGGGTGGCTGATCGCCCGCGGGGCAGGGCGCACCAGCGGACCTGGGCAACTGCTTCCGCCAGGGGCCCTCGGGTTCGTCCCCGCGTGTCGAACAGCTGGGAAGGCCGGTAGGAGGCAAGCCAGTCGTCGAGCTGCGACAGCTGTTCCGCGTCGGCGCGCGGGTTTGTGAGAGGTGTTTTGTGCAGAGCGGCCGTACCGATAAGCGTCTGGCCGCCGAGGGCGACAGGGCCGGTCCATCCCTTGACGCAGCGCAGGACCAGTGCCGTGGGTCGGCACCCGACAGCGGCCTCCAGGGCGTCCCATAGGGCTGCGTGGAAAGCTGCGTGCTCCGCCTGCGATCCGGCGGTGACGTGGACGATCACGGCCCGCCATCCGATACCGGCGAAGTACGCCCGGAGCCGGACGTCGTCCAGTCGCCCGAGCAGCGACGGACCGCCCATGCGGAAGCCGTTCACATGCACCACGGGAAGTACTGCGGCACCGGTGAGATCTCCGTGGGCGAGCCAGGCCGCTGCTGTCGTCGGGGTCTCGCACTCGCCATCACCAATCACAGGCACGACGACCCTGCCGGGAGCGTCAAGCGCGACCCCCTGCGCGAAGGGCAGGCAGCCACCGAGTCGGCCACCGAGAAAGGCACCGGCCGGAAGCGCCGGGGTGACTTCGGCTCCCAGCCCTTCCACGTCAGGGAAAGCCCGGGAGAGCCGCCGCAGGCCGTCGGCGTCCGGTCCGAATTCCGGGCGCAGCTTGCCCAACTCGCCTGTCACCCATGACGCCGAGAGCTGGACCACGCCGGCATGACCGGCTCCGAGCAGCGGCACGAGGCCGGCTTCCCCGTCAAGAGCTCCGGCGGCAAGGGCGAGGTGGGTCAAGGCAAAGGCGGTGCCCGGCACGGTCCCCCAGTGGCCGGATGGACGCTCCTTCACATCTTCGGCGGTCAGCGGCCGGCTGAGCAGGACGTTGTCCCGTAGGTGGAGTTGGCACACCGAGGCGTAGCAGATGGCTCTCCACAGAGCCTCGGCCCGAACGGCATCGTTCTCCATCACGCGCCGACCAGTGTCTCGTCAGCGAAGGTGAAGTACCACAGGGGGCGATAGCACTCCCACGCCGCAGGCCGCAGCCCGGAAGGCTCCATGATCTTCTCTATCTCGGCGCGGGCGCGGAGGTAGTACTCAAGCTCATGGGCTCCGGAGGCGCGCAGGCCGGCCATGATGCCGTTGTGGGCCTGGTAGACCTGGAAGTTCGGGAACTCGGTCACGTACGGCGCGAGGGCCTCTACGCCGGTGCGCAGTGATTCGAGGTCGTCCAGGCCCGCGATGTACGTGAACGACGTCCCGTGGCCGGCGGCGACCGCCCGCCTCAGCACTTCCGGCATCGAGGCGGTCGTCAGCACCGCCTTGCTGGCCTTCAACAGGAGGTCCCGTCGCGTGAAGCATTCAGCGGTAAGCCGGAGCACGAAGGGGCCGATGTCGGCAAGCTCGTCGAACGCCTGCCTGGAGTGAAGCACCGAGGTGAGGAAGCCGAGCCTGGCTTCGATGCCCGACTCGGCCAGAACCGAGCGGAGGGCACGCATGTGGTCGACCGCCGCGGGCTCCCGTTCGAAGCATCCGGTGGAGACGGTGACCTCTCGGACTTCCGTAAGATCCCGCCTGGGATGCTGCTCGCGCAGCGCGGCGAGAAGCTCCCGGAGATCCCGCTCTTCCGACAGCCGAGGGTCCGCCGCAGCCTCAAGGGTGTTGGGGCAGAAGGCGCAACCCACGCAGCGGCTACGGGCATTCGGGTTGAGCGTCAAGGCGGTGCCGCCGTCACGGAAGTAGCCACCGACCGCCTCATCGGCGTCGATTCGCTCCACCGTGCCGACCGCAGCGCCCCCCAGCAGCAGTTGCCCATCGTCCACCAGCCGGAAGGGAGACTCCGCCGCGTTCAGCGGGACGATGAGCTGCCAGGGCGCGGACCGCGCGCTGTCCAGTCGCACCTGCAAGCGGGCGCGGTGACGCGGTGCTTCCCCGTCGATTCCGTGGAGGTTGATCGAGATGAGCAGGGCGTCTTCGACCGGCACCCCGTACCGCCGTGCGAGCCGCTCCACGTCCGCGAGTGTGGACGCCGCGCCCGCCTGTCCGCCGAGTAAAGCTGTCACGCGCGTGCTCCATCCATGAGGCCGGAGAGGGATGGCACGTCGGCGGAGCGCGGGGGACGCTCCGCCGACGGCTCCCAAGAGCGTGCCGTCGCACGGCAGGACGGCGAACCACGCGCAGGGACTTCTTACGGACGTCCTGGGACGTTTTCAGCAGACGGCGTGAGTCAACGACCGTAGATGACGCATCAAGGCGGCGACGTCCGTGAGATCGACGAGCACGATGCTCGCTCCCGCTTCCCTCAGCTCGTCCGCGCTGTGGACGCCAGAGGCCACGCCGATCACATGCGCGCCGGAGTCGAGGGCGGCTTGGACGTCACGCGGCGTATCACCGATGAGGACCACAGGCGTGTCGGGCGGGGTGCCATAAGCCGCCCGCACACGGGACCGGGCGACGTCGACCAGGTCCGCCCGGTCCGTCGCGTCCGCTCCGTACGCTCCGCACTCGATGTCGATCAGACCGTCCAGCCCAAAGGCCCTGAGCTTGACACGGGCGTTCGCCCGGACGTTCCCGGTGAGGACCGAGGAGATCATGCCGGGCTCGGCCGCAACCGCGGCGAGCGCCTCGCGGGCACCGGGAAGCGCCCGGCCACGACGCGCGAGATCAGCCTCCCTTGCCGCGCCGGCGGCCTCCAGGACGGGCTGGATCAGCGCCCACTCCGGGGACTCCATCCCGTGGTCGCGGAACATCCCTGCGAGGATCAGCCGGTCGGTCCGGCCCTCGGTACGGGCCGGATGGTCAGCGGTACGGCCGGCGACGCCTTCGAACGCGGCGGCGTAGATCTCCTTGCTCACGCCGGAGTTCTCGATGAGGGTGTGGTCGATGTCCCAGAGCACGATCAGTGGCACCGGTCCAGCGTAGGCATACGAACAGTTCCGGCCACAACCGCGTCCAGCGGGCTCATCGCACTTGCGGCCTGCTGTCACGGTCCGGTTGGCTTGCCTGAGTGAATGAGCGACTGCGTTCCGCACTCGTGCAACGTGGGTTGTCGGTGGAGGAGTTGGCTGAAGCCTGCTCCGTGGACCCCAAGACCGCCAGCCGGTGGGTCGGTGGCCGAGTCCCCCAACGCCGGCACCGTTGGACGGTCGCGAACCTGCTGCGGGTCGACGAGACATACCTGTGGCCCGAGAGCGGCCAGGGGGCTCAGCGGCTCGGCGCGGCCCGCTCGGAGCTCGTCGACACCTACCCCAACCGGGCGAGCGTCCCACGCGATGTGTGGCTCTCCCTGCTTCTGGGCGCCATGAAGCAGGTTGACGTGCTTGTGTTCTCTGGCACCTTCTTCGCGCAGACGAACCCGCACATCGCGAGCATGCTCCAGGAAAGAGCGCAGGCGGGCGTGCGCGTCCGGCTGTGTTTCGGTGATCCGGACGGGGAGGCGGTGCGTGTCAGGGGCAGGGAGGAGGGCATCGGAGACACGCTCGCGGCCAAGATCAAGGCGTCCCTCACCTACTACCGCGACCTCGTCGGCTACCCAGGCTGCGAGGTGCGCCTTCACGACACGACGCTCTACAACTCGATCTTCCGATACGACGACCACCTTATGGTCAACCCGCACATCTGGGGCCAGCCAGCCAGCGCCAATCCGCTCCTCCAGCTCCGCAACACCGACGGCGGGGAGTGGTTCCAGCGGTACAGCGACAGCTTCGAGGCCGTGTGGGCATCCGCGCGCCCCTGGGCGCCCGACAGGCAGGAGTAGCAACACCGTGGGCAGGACCGAGTACTACCACGACCCCAAGGCCCCCAAGGCCAACACCCTCATCCCCGCCAGCAACCTGCTCGTGGTCGACGACGAAGGCGCCATCCTGCTCCAACGGCGCCGTGACACCGGCCAGTGGGCGCTGCCCGGCGGGGCTCAGGACATCGGGGAGACTCCGGCGCAGTGCGCCGTCCGCGAGTGCGAGGAGGAGACCGGCATCGTCGCGGAGGTCACCGGCTTCCTCGGCGTCTACTCCAACCCGGAGCACATCATCGAGTACACCGACGGCGAGATCCGGCAGCAGTACGAGGCCGTCTACATCGGCCGCCCCGTCGGCGGCAAGCCCACCGTCAACGACGAGGCCGACGCCGTTCGCTGGGTCCACCCGGACGAGCTGCACACGCTCGACATTCACCCGAGCATGCACGAGCAGATCGGCCACTACCTCACCGGGGCGTATCCGTACCTCGGGTGAAATGACTTACGCTCCCAGCTGGACGCCGGCCCTGGTCGCAGCCGCCCGCACCCGATCCACGCTCGCGTGGATGTGCGGCGCGGCACGTCGAATGAAGCGTCCCACCACGCTCTCCTCGCCGTAGCGACCCAAGATCTCCTGCAGCCGCTCCTGGGGCGTCGTCCGCTGACCGTCCGGCGTCGTGGTCATGTCGCAGTAGACCAGCGCGTCGACGAGCAGTGGATCATCCAGGATCGGGAACTCGTCGGCCAGCTCGTCCCGCAGGCCGCGCTCCTCGGCTTCCAGTAGGGCGTACGTGTGGTTCGCCACCAGCTTGACGACCCGCTCGTCCGCCGCGTGTGCGTTCCTCAGGTAGCGGGCTCCGTCCAGCGGATGGAACCCAGTCTCGACAAGCCGGGGCGCATAGCCGATGTCGTGGAGCACTGCCGCGGATTCCAGGACCTCGACGTGGCCGCCGACCAGCGGTGCCAGCGTCTGGGCACAGGCGGCAACACCCTGCGTGTGTGCCCATCTGCGCGGAAGGCTGTCTCGCAGCAGCTCGCCAGCCAGCTCATACGCCCAGTCGACTTCTGTCGTCCCCACGCGGGGGAGGATACGGCAGCAACTTCGCCGACGTCTGGTCCATCCCCTCAGCGAGGTAAGTAGCTGTTGTCTTTTCGATCTTGAGCGGTGGCGGTCGAACGCGGGTTCCCGGTCGAGTGATCCGGCCGTGGCCGGAGCATGAAGACGGGGCCTCCTGAACAGCTCGTGGGTGTCGAATCCATAGAGCAAGAGGAGGCCCCGGTGCTGCAGTCTTCCGTGCCGATGGGTGGGCAGTCCAACTCTCCCGCTCCAACGTGTGATTGCCTCGCGCACGTGTACGGCAACGCGGCTGACTGGCCCGAGCGGCAGCGCCGGTACCCGTCGGACATGACGGACGCGGAGTGGGCTGAGGTCCGGCCGCTGCTGCCGGTGCCGGGCTGGATGCGCGGGCGGGGCGGCCGGCCGGAGGGGTACTGCCACCGCGCGGTGCTCGATGCGATCCGGTATCTCGTGGACAACGGGATCAAGTGGCGGGCGATGCCCGCCGACTTCCCGCCATGGGACCGCATCTACGCATTCTTCCGCCGCTGGCGCGACAACGCCCTGGTCAAGGAGTTCCACGACCGGTTGCGCGCGAGGGTCCGCGAGGAGCTGGGGCGGGACGCGCAGCCGTCGGCCGGGGTGATCGACTCGCAGTCCGTCAAAGCGGACGCCGTCGTCGGCGCGGACAGCCGCGGCTTCGACGGCGGCAAGCTCATCAACGGCCGCAAGCGGCACGTCGTGGTCGACACCCTCGGCCTGCTGCTGGGCGTGATGGTCACCGCCGCGGATGTCGGCGACCGCACCGCTGCCCAGGCCCTGCTTGAGCGGGTGGCCCGGGCACACCATCGCCTGGCCCTCGTCTGGGCCGACGGCGGCTACACCGGAAGCCTTGTCGAGCACTGTCTGGCCACGTTCGCCCTGGTCCTGGCGATCGTCAAACGCAGCGACGACATGCGCGGCTTCGTGGTGCTGCCCAAGCGGTGGATCGTCGAGCGTCTCTTCCACCACCTGATGCGAAGTCGCCGCCTGGTGCGCGACTTCGAGCGCCGCACCGCCAGCGCCGAGGCGATGGTCTACTGGTCGATGACCATGGTCATGACCCGCCGCCTGGCCCGCTCACGCCGCGGGCGGGCGTGAATCGGCCCGGCGCAGGCTCGGCCAGCCAGCCGCGCGCGACCAGGCGTTTCGCCTTCGACCTCAGCGCCTCCACCCGCGCCGGCACCACGTCCATGCCGAACGAAGCGGCCATCTCCTGGCAGGTCAGCGGCCCTTGATGGAGCCGGGCGCGGTCCGCGAGCACGGTGAGGATGCGCTGGTAGTCCACCGACAACGCCGACCACGCAAGCCCTTCACGCCACACCGGCACCTGCGACTTCGCCCTTGCCGCTTCCGGCGTTGACGAGGCCTCCTCGGCCTGTCCGTCGGCGGTCGGTGCTGTCCGGTCGGCCTGGTCGTGGCCATTCCCCGTCTCCTCTGCCGGGGCAAGCACCTCGCCCACCCGCGAGCGAGCGATGGCCCATTCCTTCCAGTCCCGCTCGGCCACGGCCAGTTCAGCCTGGATGCGGTCGGCCTCCTCCCGCAGCTCGTCCACGCGACGGCGAGCGACGACCTCGCGCTGTTCCAGCAGCCCCACGACCGACGGCATCCATGACCTCCACAGCAGCGGCGACACGACAGACCATCACTCCCACAGGATCACCGGCCCTATGCCCGACCAGCGAAAACGCCGTCGTCAAGCCCGGAAAGACAACAGCTTCTAACCCTCCAGTGCCACCTTGTCCCGGCACTTCGACAGCTTCTGCCGCTTTTCACTCATGATCATCAGCAGACGCGCCCATACGCTCCTCGCCTCGGATGACCTGCGCGCTTCCTTCATCCAGATCGTCCACGACGTCAGCGATGGCATTGCTCGGGAACGCCAACGCCCTGCGCCCACGTCGACCACGACGGTCTCCATCGTCCGGCGTTCGGAACCGCAGCGAGCTCCTCCTCAAAGGCAGGCCCTCGGTCCCCGCAGACCCCGTCGTACCCGATGATGCTCCGATCCCGTGCACTCCTTCAGCTGCTCCCGAGTGCAGCCGCACTAACTTGATCTTTAACCTCGGGGTCCGAACGGGGCCTCGTACTTGATCACTCGGACTGGTAACTGCGGTATGTACAGGCGGCCTTCGGCCGAGCATGTGATCCGACCAAGGAACACACAAGCTCAGCACGAAGGCCGTGGGGATGAGTCTGCTGCATCACGTCGTCCGGCAGGATCCGTTTGCGGAACTGTCACGCTTCCGGGGTGAGTTCCATTGAGCACTGTGCATCGTGAAACGTGCAGGTGAGGTGGGCTGGTGTGCGGGCGAGTTGCCGTGCTCGCGCTGGTCGGCGGCGGGTGTCCATGGTGAAGATCGTCTGCCCTGTCGGCTGAGGCGGT
>NZ_JALLGL010000166.1 GCF_023072675.1 Streptomyces sp. XM83C | reverse complement strand
CACGTGCCCCGCCCCCGCCCGTAGCACCATGGCTGCATGCTGCTGCACCGGCTCGCCGAAGTGTCCCGGGAGGTCGCGGCCACGGCCGCGCGGAACCGCAAGACCGCGCTGCTGGCGGAGTTGTTCCGGGAGGCGGAAGCGGACGACGTGCCGATCGTGATCCCGTATCTGGCGGGGCGGCTGCCGCAGGGCCGGATCGGGGTGGGCTGGAAGGTGCTGGGGCGTCCGGTGCCGCCGGCGGCGGAGCCCTCGCTCACGGTCCGTGAGGTCGATGCGCGGCTGACCGAGCTTGCCGGGGTGTCCGGCCCGGGTTCGCAGGCCGAGCGGGTCCGGCTCGCCGGGGAGCTGATGAGCGCGGCGACGGAGACGGAGCAGCGTTTTCTGCTGGGTCTGCTCACGGGTGAGGTGCGTCAGGGCGCGCTGGACGCGGTCGCGGTGGAGGGTCTCGCGCAGGCGACCGGCGCGGATCCGGCCGGGGTGCGGCGGGCGGTGATGCTGGCCGGGGGGCTGCAACCAGTCGCCCAGGGTCTGCTGGCGGACGGGCCGGCGGCGCTGGACCGGTTCCGGCTGACCGTGGGCCGTCCGGTGCTGCCGATGCTGGCGCACAGCGCGTCGTCGGTGGACGAGGCCGTGCGGAAGCTGGGTGTGTGCGCGGTGGAGGAGAAGCTGGACGGTATCCGGGTGCAGGTGCACCGGGACGGGGACACGGTACGGATCCACACGCGCACCCTGGACGACATCACGGACCGGCTGCCCGAAGTGTCGGCCGTGGTGCGGGGGCTGGCGGGCCGTCGGTTCATCCTGGACGGGGAGGTGATCTCGTTCGGTGAGGACGGGCGGCCCCGTTCCTTCCAGGAGACGGCGGGGCGGGTCGGGTCCCGCACGGATGTGGCGAGGGCGGCGGCCGAGGTGCCGGTGTCGCCGGTGTTCTTCGACGCGCTGTCGGTGGACGGCCGGGATCTGCTGGATCTGCCGTTCGCCGAGCGGCACACGGTGCTGGCCGGGCTGGTGCCGGAGCCGATGCGGGTGCGGCGGGCGCTCGCTCGGGGGCCGCAGGACATTGCGGAGGCGGAACGGTTCCTCGCCGAGACCCTGGCCCGCGGTCACGAAGGTGTCGTCGTCAAGGCGCTGGACGCGCCCTACAGTGCGGGCCGGCGCGGCGCGTCCTGGCTGAAGGTGAAACCGGTGCACACGCTGGACCTGGTGGTGCTGGCGGCGGAGTGGGGGCACGGGCGGCGCACCGGCCGGCTGTCCAATCTGCATCTGGGTGCCCGCACCGCGGACGGCGGCTGGGCGATGCTCGGCAAGACTTTCAAAGGCATGACCGATGCGATGCTGGCCTGGCAGACGGAGCGTCTGCGGGAGCTGGCCGTCGAGGAGCACCACTGGGGTGTGACCGTGCGGCCGAGGCTCGTCGTGGAGATCGCCTACGACGGTCTGCAACGTTCCACCCGCTACCCGGCGGGGGTGACGCTGCGTTTCGCGCGCGTGCTGCGCTATCGGGAGGACAAGCGCCCGGAGGACGCCGACACGGTGGAGTCGTTGCTCGCGGCGCACCCCGGGGTGCTGCGGTGACGGGGCCCGCGCGCAGCGCCGGGCTGCTGCTGTACCGCCGTACCGGGGAGGGGCTGGAGGTTCTGCTGGGGCACATGGGCGGCCCGTTCTTCGCGCGGCGGGACGCGGGTGCGTGGACCGTGCCCAAGGGCGAGTACGACGCTGATGAGCCGGCGTGGGACGCGGCGCGCCGTGAGTTCCGTGAGGAGCTGGGTCTGGAGCCGCCCGACGGGAGGGCGGTACCGCTCGGTGAGGTCCGGCAGAAGGGCGGCAAGGTCGTCACCGTGTGGGCGGTGGAGGGCGATCTGGATCCGGCGGCGGTGGTGCCGGGCACGTTCCGCATGGAGTGGCCGCCGCGTTCGGGGCGTACGCGGGAGTTCCCGGAGCTGGACCGGGTGGCGTGGTTCGGTCTGGAGCGGGCGCGTGAGGTGATCGTCACGGCGCAGGCCGCGTTTCTGGACCGGCTGGCGGATCACTCGCCCTGAGGACGCACCCGCGTTGCGGTCGGGGACGCCGCGCGCGAAGGTCGAAGCACAGCCCGCTCCCAGGGAGGTCGGTCATGCCCATCGCGACGGTGAACCCGGCGAACGGCGAGACGCTGAAGACGTACGAGGCCATGGGCGAGGAGGAGGTCGAGCGGCGGCTCCAGCTCGCCGAGGCCACCTTTCGCACGTACCGGACGACGGATTTCGCCGAGCGCGCCCGGCTGCTGAACCGGGCCGCGGATCTGCTGGAGGCGGACGAGCGGGACGCCGGGCGGATGCTGACCACCGAGATGGGCAAGCCGGTCAAGCAGGCCCGCGCCGAGGTCCTCAAGTGCGCCAAGGCGATGCGCTGGTACGCGGCGAACGCGGAGGCGCTGCTCGCGGACGAGGAGCCCGCGGAGTCGGATGTGAAGGACTCCGGTGCCTCCCGGGTGCGGGTGCGCTACCGGCCGCTGGGTCCGGTGCTGGCGGTGATGCCGTGGAACTTCCCGCTGTGGCAGGTGGTGCGGTTCGCGGCGCCCGCGCTGATGGCCGGCAACGTCGGGCTGCTGAAGCACGCGTCCAATGTGCCGCAGACGGCGCTGTACCTGGAGGACCTGTTCCATCGTGCGGGCTATGCCGAGGGCTGCTTCCAGACGCTGCTGATCGGCGCGGCTCAGGTCGACGACGTGGTGCGGGACGACCGGGTGAAGGCGGCGACGCTCACCGGCAGCGAGCCGGCCGGGCGGGCCGTGGCCTCCACCGCGGGCGAGATGATCAAGAAGACGGTGCTGGAGCTGGGCGGCAGCGACCCGTATGTGGTGATGCCGTCCGCCGATCTGGACCGTGCGGCGCGGGTCGCGGTGACGGCGCGGGTGCAGAACAACGGCCAGTCCTGTATCGCCGCGAAGCGGTTCATCGTGCACGCCGACGTGTACGACGCGTTCGCGGAGAGGTTCGTCGCCGGGATGAAGGCGCTGAAGGTGGGCGACCCGATGGACGAGGACACCGACGTGGGTCCGCTCGCCAGCGAGCAGGGCCGGGCCGATCTGGAGGAGCTGGTCGACGACGCGGTGCGCAGCGGGGCGACGGCGCTGTGCGGCGGGCACCGGCTGCGCCGGCCGGAGCTGCCGGGCTGGTACTACCCGCCGACGGTGCTGTCCGGCATCACCCGTGAGATGCGCATCCACCGGGAGGAGGCCTTCGGGCCGGTGGCCACGCTGTACCGGGCCGCGGACCTGGACGAGGCGGTGCTGATCGCGAACGACACGCCGTTCGGTCTGAGTTCGAACGTGTGGACGTCGGACGAGGCGGAGGTCGACCGGTTCGTACGGGATCTGGAGGCCGGCAGTGTCTTCGTCAACGGGATGACCGCCTCCCATCCGGCGTTCCCGTTCGGCGGTGTGAAGCGGTCGGGGTACGGGCGTGAGCTGTCCGGGCACGGAATCCGCGAGTTCTGCAACATCACCACGGTTTGGCAGGGTGCGTGAGCGTCTCGCGGTTACGATCGCGGATGTGAACCGCGAAGTGACTCTGCCTCTGATCGTCGATGACCGCGGGACCTTGCAGGTGGCCGCCGCCGACGTGAGCAAGCTGCTGCGGACGCTGGGCGGGCGGTGGCTGCGGCTGGTGGAGAACGGTGAGGACGGGCTCGACGAGGACACCGTCGCGGCCCTGACCATCGAGCTGGCCAAGCTGGCCGACCGGATCGACGTGGCGTGCATCGCGCACAGCAGCGGGGCGCCGTAACGAAAACCGCGTCAGGACCCGTGGCCCCCGGAGCCGGAAGACGGGAGGACCGGAAGACCCGCAGGCCTGCGCGGCCCCTCCTCCGGGCCCCGAGGCCTCGTGCCGAGCGACGAGGCGGCGTGCGATGAGCGAAGAGACGATCACCGAGCAGGTGTCTCCCGTCCGGGCGTCGCCCCTGCCCGGCCCGGACGACACCCTCCGCGCCCCTGCCTCCGCCGACCCGATGCCGGTGCCGGGCCCTGTGGACCGTGTCCCGGTGCCGGGCGGCGACGGCTGGGCCCGGCTGGTCACTCGTACGGACGATGTACGCAGGGTGAGCGGCGGCCCCCGCTTCATCCGTGCCGAGGGGGTGGAGCGGGTACGGGACGTGGCGCGTGCCCTGTACTGCTGCCGGACGCGCTGCTGGACCGGATGCCGGTGCTGGGGCCGGCCGTTCCGGCGCATCGGGTGCCGTTCCGCGAGGACGCTCCGATGAGCGGGCCGGAAGCGCTGCCGGTGACGTGGTGACCTGGCGTTGCCCCCCGCTCCACGACGGGGCGAGGGGGGCGGCTCCGCGGACGTCTTCGCCGCAGGCTCCGCAGACTCTTGCGGCGGTACGGCGTCCCGTCGCCGGTCGCGTTGAGGCACCGCCGGGACCGGCAGCCGCCGTGCGTGCCGCCGGTCCCGGCGACCGGGCCCGGTCGGTGCCTGTTCCGCGTGGCCCCCGCACCGGGGGGCCGGCGCCTTACCGGATCTGCATCCCCGACAGGGTGCGGGCGATGACCAGGCGCTGGATCTCGCTGGTGCCCTCGAAGATCGTGTAGATGGCAGCGTCCCGGTGCATGCGCTCCACCGGGTACTCGCGGGTGTAGCCGTTGCCGCCGAGGATCTGGATCGCCTGGGCGGTGACCTTCTTCGCGGTCTCGCTGGCGAACAGCTTGGACATCGAGCCCTCGGCCGCGGTGAACGGCTTGCCGTTGATCGCCATCCAGGAGGCGCGCCACACCAGCAGGCGGGCGGCGTCGATCTGGGTGCGCATGTCGGCGAGCTGGAAGGCGACGCCCTGGTTGTCGATGATCGGGCGGCCGAACTGCTCACGCGTCTTCGCGTAGTCGAGGGCGACCTCGTACGCGGCGCGGGCGGTGCCGACCGCCATGGCGCCGACGGCGGGGCGGGACGCCTCGAAGGTGGCCATGGCGGCGTTCTTCACGCGCTCACCGCCGGACTTGGCCCGCTCACGGGCGCGGGCCAGGCGCTCGTCCAGCTTCTCCTTCCCGCCGAGCAGGCAGGAGCCCGGGACGCGCACATTGTCGAGGATGACCTCGGCGGTGTGGGAGGCGCGGATGCCGTGCTTCTTGAACTTCTGGCCCTGGGACAGGCCGGGCGTGTTCGGCGGGACGATGAAGGAGGCGTGTCCCTTGGAGCCCAGTTCCGGGTCCACGACGGCGACGACCACATGGACGTTGGCGATCCCGCCGTTGGTCGCCCAGGTCTTGGTGCCGTTGATGACCCACTCGTCCTTGGCCTCGTCGTAGACGGCGCGGGTGCGCATGGAGGCCACATCGGAGCCGGCGTCGGGTTCGGAGGAGCAGAACGCGGCGACCTTGACGTCGTTGACGTCGCCGTACATCTGCGGGATCCAGGTGCCGATCTGCTCCTCGGTGCCGTTGGCGAGGACGCCGACGGCGGCGAGGCCGGTGCCGACGATCGACAGGGCGATGCCCGCGTCGCCCCAGAACAGCTCCTCCATCGCCATGGGGATGCCGAGGCCGGTGGGGTCGAAGTACTGCTGGGCGTAGAAGTCGAGGGAGTAGATGCCGACCTTGGCGGCCTCCTGGATCACCGGCCAGGGGGTCTCCTCGCGCTCGTCCCACTCGGCGGCCGCGGGGCGGATCACATCGGCGGCGAAGCCATGGAGCCAGTCCCGGACTTCCTTCTGTTCGTCGTTCAGCTCCATGGTGAACTCGGCCATGTCCCCTCCAGCGGCGGCACATCTGCATGTTACTTGCGGTAACCGCAGTCTGTTACCGGCTGGTAGGGAAAGTCAACTCCCGATGACTCGTCGGCAGCCCGTTCGAGCTGGTGGGCGCCACGAGTGTTACTTTGCGCTGGCGTCACCGAAACAGCACGGGTGGGGAGAGCACATGGACACCACACAGCGGACCGAGCAGCAGCGGTCCGCCGACCGCCGACGGCGCGAGCTGCTGGAGGCCGCCGACCGGGTGGTGCTGCGCGACGGCCCGCAGGCCTCCATGAACGCCATCGCGGCGGAGGCCGGCATCACCAAGCCGATCCTCTACCGGCACTTCGGAGACAAGGGCGGACTCTACGCGGCCCTCGCCAAACGGCACACGGACGCCCTCCTCGATTCGCTGCGGGCGGCACTGGACGCCCCGGCCGACCGGCGTGAGCGTGTCGAGGCGACCCTGGACACCTATCTCGCCGCGATCGAGGCCCGACCGCAGGTGTACCGGTTCCTGATGCATCCGGCGGACGGCGGCCAGAGCGGCGACCAGGGCTTCGACGTCGGCAAGCACAGCGCACCGCTGCTGCGCCGGATGGGCGAGGAACTGGCGACCGTCATCGAGGAACGCCTCGACCTCGGTCCCGGCGGCCAGCAGCTCGCCCGGGTCTGGGGACACGGCATCGTCGGCATGATGCACGCCGCCGGCGACTGGTGGCTCGGCGAACGGCCCTGCTCCCGCGCCGAGTTGGTGCGCAGCCTCGCCGACCTGCTGTGGGGCCGGCTGGCCGCCGCCGGGGACAAGATGGGCGGCCCCGGCTTCTGAGGACCGGGCACGGCGGGGGCACAGGGCGGTGTGCCACCCCGCCGCCCCGCCTCGCCCGCATCCGGCGCCCGTGCCGGACGCCCGGCTCACCGGCTCCACGAGGCCCGCGCCACCTGCCGCATCAGCCGGCGCCGGCGCCACCCCCGTACCCGGTCCGCGTAGACCCGGCCGTCCAGATGGTCCATCTCGTGCTGAAGGCACCGGGCGAAGAACCCCGTCCCGTGCACGGTGACCGGCTCCCCGGCGACCGTGAAGCCCTCCACCACGGCGTGGTCGAAGCGTTCCGTGCCCGCTTCGAGGCCCGGCAGCGACAGACAGCCCTCCGGGCCGCGCACCACCACGCCGTCCGCCTGCACCAGACGCGGATTCACCACATGTCCGAGATGCCGGACGTCCTCGTCGTCCGGGCAGTCGTACACGAAGACCCGGACCGGCTCGCCGATCTGGTTGGCGGCCAGCCCCACCCCCCGCGCCGCGTACATCGTGGCGAACAAGTCCTCCACCAGCGCCGCCAGTTCCGGACCGTGGCCGGTGACGTCCTCGCAGGCCTGGTGCAGAATCGGGTCGCCGAGCAGGGTGAGGGGCCGGACGCGCCCGCGGGCGCCCGGGATCGGGCCGTGTCGCATGGCGGCAAGGGTACGGTGCCCTCGGCCCCCGCCCGCCGCGCGTGGGACCGTGGTTCGGGAGTGCGAACGGATCTCGATAGGCTGAGGTCCACACCACGTGGCCGTCAGGCTTAGTCGCGGCGCGTACGCAAGGAGGATCGAGAACTGATGGCAGGCAACTCGGACCCGCTCACGCCGCGGGCCAAGCTGGCCGTGACCGCGGGCAAGGCGGTCGCTGCGGCATCGCGCGCCGCCGGACGCGGCAGCGGTTCGGTGATCGGTGGCCGGGTGGCCCTCAAACTCGATCCCGACCTCCTCGGCAAGCTCGCCCAGAACCTGGACGTCGTCCTCGTCTCGGCGACCAACGGCAAGACCACCACCACGCGGCTCATCGCCGAGGCGCTGCGCGCCGCGGGCCCGGTCGTCTCCAACGCGCTCGGCGCCAACATGCCCGCCGGCATCACCTCCGCCCTCGCGGGCGGCTCCGACGCCAAGTTCGGTGTGATCGAGGTCGACGAGAAGTACCTGGCCGGCGTCGCCCGCGACACCGAGCCCAAGTGCATCGCACTGCTCAACCTCTCCCGCGACCAGCTCGACCGCGCCGCCGAGACCCGGATGCTCGCCGAGAACTGGCGCGAGGGCCTCGCAGGCTCCAAGGCCGTCATCGTCGCCAACTGCGACGACCCCCTGGTGGTGTGGGCGGCGTCCTCCTCCCCCAACGTGATCTGGGTCGCCGCCGGGCAGATGTGGAAGGACGACGCCTGGTCCTGCCCGTCCTGCGGCGGTGTGATGCAGCGGCCCGGCGACGACTGGTTCTGCGGCGAGTGCGGCTTCCGCCGCCCCGCACCGAGCTGGGTGCTCAACGGCGACCACGTCCTCGACCCGCACGGCTCCGCCTGGCCGATCCATCTGCAACTGCCCGGCCGCGCCAACAAGGCCAACGCGGCCAGCTCCGCGGCCGTCGCCGCCGTCTTCGGTGTGCCCCCGCAGGTCGCGCTGGAACGCATGTACAGCGTGCAGGCCGTCGCCGGACGCTACGACGTCGTCCAGTTCCAGGGCCGTGACCTGCGGCTGCTGCTGGCGAAGAACCCGGCCGGCTGGCTGGAGACGTTCTCCCTGATCGACCCGCCGCCCGCCCCGGTGATCCTCTCGGTGAACGCGCGCGCCGCCGACGGCACCGACACCTCCTGGCTGTGGGACGTCGACTACACCCGGCTCACCGGCCACCCGATCTTCGTGCTCGGCGACCGCAAGCTCGACCTCGCGGTCCGCCTGGAGGTGGCCGACCAGCACTTCCAGGTCTGCGACAGCCTCGAGCAGGCGGTGCAGATGTGCCCGCCCGGCCGGATCGAGGTCATCGCCAACTACACCGCCTTCCAGGACCTGCGCCGCCGCGTCGGCAACTGACCAACCAGGGGACTTTCGTGAGCGACAACAGCCTGCGGGTCGTGTGGGTCTACCCCGACCTGCTCTCCACCTACGGCGACCAGGGCAACGTCCTCGTCGTCGAGCGCCGCGCCCGGCAGCGCGGCCTGGACGTGGCCCGCCTCGACGTGCGCAGCGACCAGCCGATCCCCACCTCCGGGGACATCTATCTGATCGGCGGCGGCGAGGACCGGCCGCAGCGGCTCGCCGCGGAGCGGCTGCGCCGCGACGGCGGGCTGCACCGGGCCGTCGACAACGGCGCGATCGTCTTCTCCGTCTGCGCCGGCTACCAGATCCTCGGCCACGAGTTCATCAACGACCTCGGCCAGCGCGAGCCCGGCCTCGGCCTGCTCGACGTCGTGTCCGTGCGCGGCGAGGGCGCCCGGTGCGTCGGCGACGTCCTCGCCGACATCGACCCGCGGCTCGGACTGCCGCCGCTGACCGGGTTCGAGAACCACCAGGGCGTCACCCACCTCGGCCCCACCGCCCGCGCCTTCGCCAACGTCCGCTTCGGCAACGGCAACGGCACCGGGGACGGCACGGAAGGCGCGTACAACGGCACCGTCTTCGGCACGTACATGCACGGGCCGGTGCTGGCGCGCAACCCGCAGATCGCGGACCTGCTGCTGAAGCTGGCCCTCGATGTGAACGCGCTGCCGCCGACCGACGACCGCTGGTACGAGGCGCTGCGCAACGAGCGCATCGCCGCCGCGCAGCAGACGGCGTGACACCACCGGCGCGACCCGCGCGCCGGCACCGGACGGGCTCACGTCCGGTTCCGTTCTCCGGCTCGTACCTCCCTCGTACGACCTCCCGCAGGCCCCGGCTCCGGCCGGGGCCTGCGGCGTCAACGGGCGGTCCGCCCGGATCGTGGCGGCCGTCCGGAGGGATTTCGAGGGCCGTCCGAGGGTGTTGCGCGGCGCCGGGAGACGGCCCGTCTGAAAGGGCATCCGCACAGGTGAGCGGGGCAGTCCGACAGGCGGACGCTCGGTGCTGCCCCACCCCCCGATACCGCTAGGGTGGCGGGGATCGAGCCGGACAGCGCGGTCCGGTCCCGGCCCACGTGGAGAAGGTTTTTCGGGCTATGCGCATTGGTGTCCTCACGTCCGGCGGCGACTGCCCCGGCCTGAACGCCGTCATCCGGTCCGTCGTGCACCGCGCCGTGGCCGACCGCGGCGACGAGGTCATCGGTTTCCGGGACGGCTGGAAGGGCCTCCTGGAGTGTGACTACCTCAAGCTCGACCTGGACGCGGTCAGCGGCATCCTCGCCCGAGGCGGCACCATCCTCGGCTCCTCCCGGGTCCAGCCCTCCCATCTGCGCGACGGTGTGGAGCGGGCCAGGGGCCACGTCCGCGACCTCGGCCTGGACGCGATCATCCCGATCGGCGGCGAGGGCACCCTCAAGGCGGCCCGGCTGATGTCCGACGCCGGTCTGCCCGTCGTCGGCGTGCCGAAGACCATCGACAACGACATCGCTGTCACCGACGTCACGTTCGGCTTCGACACGGCCGTCGGTGTCGCGACCGACGCCCTGGACCGGCTGAAGACCACCGCCGAGTCCCACCAGCGGGTCCTCGTCGTCGAGGTCATGGGCCGGCACACCGGCTGGATCGCCCTCCAGTCCGGCATGGCGGCCGGAGCGCACGCCATCGTCGTGCCCGAGCGGCCCTTCGACATCGAGGAACTGGCCCGGCGGGTCGGCGAGCGGTTCTCCGCCGGCAAGCGGTTCGCCATCGTCGTCGCCGCCGAGGGCGCCAAGCCGAAGCCCGGCAGCATGGACTTCGACGAGGGCGGCAAGGACATCTACGGCCACGAGCGGTTCGCCGGCATCGCCCGGCAGCTCTCCGTCGAACTGGAGCGGCGCCTCGGCAAGGAGGCCCGGCCGGTCATCCTCGGGCACGTCCAGCGCGGCGGCACACCGACCGCGTACGACAGGGTCCTCGCCACCCGGTTCGGCTGGCACGCGGTGGAGGCCGTGCACCGGGGCGAGTTCGGGATGATGACGGCGCTGCGCGGCACCGACATCGTCATGGTGTCGCTGGCGGAGGCCGTCGAGACGCTCAAGACCGTTCCGGCAAAGCGGTACGCGGAAGCCGAGTGCGTCCTGTAGGGCGACCCGCTCCCCCGCGCCGGCCGGCCGCCGCGCGCCACCCCCACCCCGGTCACGGACGTGACCGGGGTGCGCCGTAACCTGAGTGCGGACAGACACCGCACAACCCCATGAATCAGGAGCCGGCGGATGGATCACAGCGGGCACGGCACGACCATGGATCTGCCGCCGTTCACGCTGGGGCGAGGCCTTGAGTGGTCCGCGGACCCGTTCTTCCTCGTGGCCTGCCTGCTCGGGCTGGCCCTGTACGGCTGGGGGGTCGTACGGCTGAGGCGGCGCGGCGACAGCTGGCCGGTGTCCCGGACGGTGTCGTACGCCGTCGGCGTGCTCACCATCGGGCTGATGATGTGCACCAAGCTGAACGACTACGGCATGGTCATGTTCAGCGTGCACATGGTGCAGCACATGGTGATCAGCATGCTGTCGCCGATCCTGGTCCTGCTGGGCGCGCCGGTCACGCTGGCGCTGCGCGCGCTGCCGGTGGCGGGGCGCGGCCGCAAGGGGCCGCGGGAGTGGCTGCTGGCGCTGCTGCACAGCCGCTACATGCGCGTCGTCACGCATCCGGCGTTCACGATCCCGATGTTCATCGCGAGCCTGTACGCGCTGTACTTCACGCCGCTGTTCGACTTCCTGATGGGTTCGAGGACGGGGCACGTCGCGATGATGGTGCACTTCCTCGCGGTCGGCGTGGTGTTCTTCTGGCCGATCATCGGCGTCGACCCCGGCCCGCACCGGCCGGGGCATCTGATGCGGATGCTGGAGCTGTTCGCGGGCATGCCGTTCCACGCGTTCTTCGGCATCGCGCTGATGATGGGGTCCACCACGATGGTCGGCACGTTCGAGCATCCGCCGGCGTCGCTCGGTATCGACGCGCTCTCCGACCAGAACGCGGCCGGCGGTATCGCCTGGGCGTTCAGCGAGATCCCGTCCGTGCTCGTGCTGATCGCGCTGCTCTTCCAGTGGTACCGCTCCGAGGAGCGGCAGGCCCGCCGCAAGGACCGTGCCGCGGACCGGGACGGAGACCAGGAGCTGGAGGCCTACAACGCGTATCTGGCCTCGCTGCACGCACGAGGTCGGTGACAGGTCTCGGTGCGCGGGGCCTTCTCGGGGCACCATGGAGGGAGCCGACCTCGAGGAGGGTGTCGCGATGCCCGGATCCACGCCCGGTTCCACCAAGGCCATGGGAGCGATCACCATCGGAGGGCTCGTCGTCGTGACGGCCTACACCGTGGCCCTCGGCAGCAACGGCTGGCTGTGGTTCGGCTGGGTCGTGCTCGGCCTGGTCACCCTGGGGATGATCGCCACCCGTAACGCCTGACCCCGGGGGGCGCGCGTCCGTGGTCAGGAGCCGTCGACACGGCCCGGCGAGTGCACGCCCGGCTGGTACTTCGGCAGCCGGGCGGTGATCTTCATGCCGGCGCCGGGGGCCGTCTCGATGACGAGGCCGTGGTCGTCGCCGTAGACCTGGCGGAGCCGGTCGTCGACGTTGGACAGGCCGATGCCGCCGGACGGGCTGACCTCGCCGGCGAGGATGCGGCGCAGCAGGTCGGGGTCCATGCCGGCGCCATCGTCCTCGATGACGACGAGCGCCTCGGCGCCCGCGTCCTGCGCCGTGATCTGGATATGGCATTTGTCCGTCTTGCCTTCCAGTCCGTGTTTGACGGCGTTCTCCACGAGGGGTTGCAGGCACAGGAACGGCAGGGTGACCGGCAGCACTTCGGGCGCGATCTGGAGGGTGACGGAGAGCCGGTCGCCGAAGCGGGCGCGGACCAGCGCCAGATAGTGGTCGATGGCGTGCAGTTCGTCGGCGAGCGTGGTGAAGTCGCCGTGCCGGCGGAACGAGTAGCGGGTGAAGTCGGCGAACTCCAACAGCAGCTCGCGTGCACGTTCGGGGTCGGTGCGCACGAAGGACGCGATGACCGCGAGCGAGTTGAAGATGAAGTGGGGGCTGATCTGCGCCCGCAGCGCCTTGATCTCGGCCTCGATGAGCCGGGTGCGGGAGTCGTCGAGGTCGGCCAGTTCCAGCTGCACGGACACCCAGCGGGCGACCTCCCCGGCGGCGCGGACCAGCACCGCCGACTCGCGGGGCGCGCACGCCACCAGCGCGCCGTGCACCCGGTCGTCGACGGTGAGGGGGGCGACGACCGCCCAGCGCAGCGGGCAGTCGGGGGTGTCGCAGTGCAGCCGGAACGCCTCGCCGCGGCCGGTCTCCAGCGGCCCGGCGAGGCGCTGGGTGACCTCGTCGCGGTGGTGGGAGCCGATGCCGTCCCACACCAGGACACGCCGGTCGTCGGTGAGGCACAGGGCGTCCGTGCCGAGCAGCGAGCGCAGCCGGCGGGCCGACTTGCGGGCGGTCTCCTCGGTGAGCCCGGCCCGCAGGGGCGGCGCGGCGAGGGACGCGGTGTGCAGGGTCTGGAAGGTGGCGTGCTCGACGGGGGTGCCCAGCTCGCCGGGGGTCTTCGGGCGTGCGGTGCGCCGGCCGAGCCAGAAGCCGGCGCCGAGCAGGGGCAGTACGGCGATGAGCAGCCCGGCGAGGAAGTCGCTCACGGCGCGGTCACCTCCGTGCGTACCTCGGTGCGCAGCTCCTCCGGCAGGTGGAAGCGGGCGAGGATGGCCGCGGTGCCGGCGGGGACGCGTCCCGGTGTGGCCAGGGAGACCAGGATCATGGTGAGGAAGCCCAGCGGCACCGACCACAGGGCGGGCCAGGCGAGCAGGGCGTGGGCGGCGCCCGCGTCGGGGAAGCCGGCCATGGTGGCGGCGACGGCGGCGAACGCGGAGCCGCCGCCGACGAGCATGCCGGCCGCGGCGCCGGGCGGGGTGAGGCGGCGCCACCAGATGCCGAGGACGAGCAGCGGGCAGAACGACGACGCGGACACGGCGAAGGCGAGGCCGACGGCGTCGGCGACGGGCAGCCCGCCGACGAGGATGCTCGCCGCGAGCGGTACGGCCATGGCGATGACGGTGCCGAGCCGGAAGTGCCGTACGCCGCGGGAGGGCAGCACGTCCTGGGTGAGGACACCGGCGACGGCCATGGTGAGCCCGGACGCGGTGGACAGGAACGCCGCGAACGCGCCGCCGGCGATCAACGCCCCGAGCAGGTCGCCGCCGGTGCCGCCGATCATCCGGCCGGGCAGCAGCAGGACGGCGGCGTCGGCGTCGCCGGTGAGGGTGAGTTCGGGGGCGTAGAGCCGGCCGAGGGCGCCGTAGACGGGGGGCAGGAGGTAGAAGGCGCCGATGAGGGCCAGGACGGCGACGGTGGTGCGGCGGGCGGCGACGCCGTGCGGGCTGGTGTAGAAGCGGACGACGACGTGCGGCAGGCCCATGGTGCCGAGGAAGGTGGCGAGGATCAGCCCGTACGTGGCGTACAGCGGGCGTTCCTCGCGGTTCTCGGCGCGGGAGGGTGCGAGGGCGCCGCCGGGGGCGCGGTCGGCGGCGCCCTCGCAC
>NZ_JALLGL010000165.1 GCF_023072675.1 Streptomyces sp. XM83C | reverse complement strand
GTCCGGGGCGTGGGGCTGGGGCCTGCGCGGCTCAGGCGGATCCCGGCCCCCCGGCCTCCCTCAGGTCGAGCAGCCGGCAGGCCGTCTCGATGTCCGCCTTCACCTGCGCGGTGCTCGCCCGGCCCGACAGCCAGCCGACCAGCGCCGCATGCCAGGTGTGCTCGACGACGCGGACCGCGGCGAGCTGCCCGGGCGTCGGCCGGTCCCCGCCCATCGCCTCCACGATGATCGCGGTGGTCTGCCGGGACACCTGCTCCACCTCGGCGGCCACCCCGCGGTCCGCGAAGATCACGGCTCGGACCATCGCGTCCGCGAGCTGCGGTTCCCGCCGCAGCGCGCGGAACGCCCGCATCAGCGTCTCGGCGACCCGCTCGGCTGCCGTCTCACCCGCCGGGGGCCGCTCCCGCAGCGTGCCGTGCAGCCGCTCCAGCTGGTCCTGCATCGTGGCGACCAGCAGATGGATCTTGGACGGGAAGTACCGGTACAGCGTGCCCAGCGCCACCTCCGATGCCTCCGCGACCTCCCGCATCTGCACCGCGTCGAACCCGCCCCGCCCGGCCAGCCGGGCGGTCGCCTCCAGGATGCGGCGGCGGCGTGCCTCCTGCCGCTCCGTCAGAGGCGGAACAGGTGGGCGCACGGTGGATTCCGGCGTGACTTCCGCTGGCATGGGTCCCGTCCGTGACAGTCGGTGAGGGGGCGGTGAAAGGCGCGTGATCGAACCGGCCGCGGCAGGCTCCGGCCGTGGCGTGAATCACCTGATCCACTGCTCACACAGAGGCTACCTGCCGGTAGATTCAGAGCCTCTCGACGATCAAGTCTGAAACTTGTTCTAGATTAGCGTCTCGACGTAGTGTCGCGGGACAGAGCAGGCAGAGAGGGGCCCGGAGTGACCGCTGAGGCCAGTCGGACGAGGTCCCTCCCGGACCTCGCCGCGGACGGCGAGCGACCGCTCGACATCGCGCTCCTGACGTACAAAGGCAACCCGTTCTGCGGCGGACAGGGCGTCTACGTCCGCCACCTCTCCCGCGAGCTGGCCCGCCTCGGCCACCGCGTCGAGGTCATCGGCTCCCAGCCGTACCCCGTCCTCGACGACGCCGACGACTTCGCCGGCCGGCTCACCCTCACCGAGCTGCCCAGCCTCGACCTCTACCGCCAGCCCGACCCCTTCCGCACCCCCAAGCGGGAGGAGTACCGCGACTGGATCGACTACCTCGAGGTCGGCACCATGTGGACCGGCGGCTTCCCCGAGCCGCTGACGTTCTCCCTGCGCGCCCGCCGCCTGCTGCGCGCCCGCCGCGGCGCCTTCGACGTCGTCCACGACAACCAGACCCTCGGCTACGGCCTCCTCGGCGACGTCGGCGCCCCCCTCGTGACGACGATCCACCACCCCATCACCGTCGACCGGCAGCTGGAACTGGACGCCGCCGACACCTGGCAGCGCCGGTACTCGGTGCGCCGCTGGTACGCCTTCACCCGCATGCAGAAGCGCGTCGCCCGCCGCCTGCCGTCCGTGCTGACCGTCTCCGGCACCTCCCGCCAGGAGATCGTCGACCACCTCGGCGTACGCCCCGACCGCATCCACGTCGTCCACATCGGCGCCGACACCGACCTGTTCCGGCCCGACCCGTCCGTGCCGGTCGTGCCCGGCCGTATCGTCACCACCTCCAGCGCGGACGTCCCCCTCAAGGGTCTCGTCTTCCTCGTCGAGGCCCTCGCGAAGCTGCGCACCGAGCAGCCCGACGCCCACCTCGTCGTCGTCGGCAAACGCCCCACTGAGGGCCCCGTCGCCCAGGCGATCGAACGGTACGGCCTCGAAGGCGCCGTCGACTTCGTCAAGGGCATCACCGACGCCGAACTCGTCGACCTGGTGCGCTCAGCCGAGGTCGCCTGCGTGCCCTCCCTGTACGAGGGGTTCTCGTTGCCCGCCGCCGAGGCCATGGCCACCGGCACCCCCCTCGTCGCCACCACCGGCGGCGCCATCCCCGAGGTCGCGGGCCGCGACGGCGAGACCTGCCTCGCCGTACCGCCCGGCGACGCGGGCGCCCTCGCCGCCGCCCTCGGCCGGCTCCTCGGCGACGCCGACCTGAGGGCCCGTCTGGGCGCCGCCGGCCGTGAACGCGTCCTGCGGCACTTCACCTGGGCGCGCGCCGCCGAGGGCACCGTCGCCCGCTACCGCGAGGCCATCGCCCGCACCGGCCATCCCCGGCGCACCCGGGGCGCCGCCCCCGAAGCCACCCCCAGTGACACCGGTGTCTACTCCGAAAGCAGGGCCACGTGCTGACCGTCGATTTCTCCCGGTTCCCGCTCGCCCCGGGCGACCGCGTCCTGGACCTCGGCTGCGGCGCCGGCCGGCATGCCTTCGAGTGCTACCGGCGCGGCGCCCGGGTCGTGGCCCTGGACCGCAACGGCGAGGAGATCCGCGAGGTCGCCAAGTGGTTCGCCGCGATGAAGGAGGCCGGCGAGGCCCCCGAGGGCGCCACCGCCACCGCGATGGAGGGCGACGCGCTCGCCCTGCCCTTCCCCGACGAGTCCTTCGACGTCGTCATCATCTCCGAGGTGATGGAACACATCCCCGACGACAAGGGCGTCCTCGCCGAGATGGTCCGCGTCCTCAAGCCCGGCGGCCGTATCGCCGTCACCGTGCCCCGCTACGGCCCGGAGAAGGTCTGCTGGGCGCTGTCCGACGCCTACCACGAGGTCGAGGGCGGCCACATCCGCATCTACAGGGCCGACGAACTCCTCGCCAAGATGCGCGAGGCCGGCCTCAAGCCGTACGGCACCCACCACGCGCACGCCCTGCACTCCCCGTACTGGTGGCTGAAGTGCGCCTTCGGCGTCGACAACGACAAGGCGCTGCCGGTGCGCGCCTACCACAAGCTGCTCGTCTGGGACATCATGAAGAAGCCGCTCGCCACCCGTGTCGCCGAGCAGGCCCTCAACCCGCTCATCGGCAAGAGCTTCGTGGCGTACGCGACCAAGCCGCACCTGCCGCGGGTGGACGCCAAGTGACCACCCCCCGCACGGAACACCTGGTCCTGCCCGGCGTCCTCACCGCCGACCAGGCCGCGGCGACCGTCGCCGGCATCCTGCGCGTGCAGCGGGAGGACGGAGCCATCCCCTGGTTCCGCGGACACCACCTCGACCCGTGGGACCACGTCGAGGCCGCCATGGCCCTGGACACCGCCGGTGAACACACCGCCGCCGAACGCGCCTACGAATGGCTGGCCCGGCACCAGAACGACGACGGCTCCTGGTACGCCGCCTACGCCGACGGCGCCCACGACGACGTCACCGACCGGGGCCGCGAATCCAACTTCGTCGCCTACATCGCCGTAGGGGTCTGGCACCACTACCTCTCCACCGGCGACGACACCTTCCTCGACCGCATGTGGCCGGTCGTGTACGCCGCGATCGAGTTCGTGCTCCGGTTGCAGCAGCCCGGCGGGCAGATCGGCTGGCGCCGCGACGACGACGGCACCCCCACCACGGACGCCCTGCTCACCGGCTCGTCGTCCGTGCACCACGCGCTGCGCTGCGCGCTCGCCGTCGCCGAACAGCGCGAGGAACCCCAGCCCGACTGGGAACTCGCCGCGGGCGCCCTGCGCCACGCGATCCGCCGGCACCCCGAACGGTTCCTCGACAAGAACCGCTACTCCATGGACTGGTACTACCCGGTCCTCGGCGGCGCCCTCACCGGAGACGAGGCCCGCGCCCGCATCGACGAGAGCTGGGACCGCTTCGTCGTCCCCGGACTCGGTGTGCGCTGCGTCGTCCCCAACCCGTGGGTCACCGGCGGCGAGTCCGCCGAACTCGCCCTCGCCCTGTGGGCGACCGGCGAGTCCGACCGCGCACTCGCCGTCCTACAGTCCATCCAGCATCTGCGGGACGACGCGTCCGGCCTGTACTGGACCGGCTACGTCTTCGACGACGACGCCATATGGCCGCGGGAACTGACGACCTGGACCGCCGGTTCCCTGCTCCTCGCGGTCGCCGCGCTCGGCGGCCACGAGGCGACCTGCGCCGTGTTCGGCGGGGAGCACCTGCCGCGCGGCCTGGACCCCGACTGCTGCCCCTGAGCGTGCCGTCGCCGGCCGCGCGTCGGCGTGGACCGCCTGTGGACCCCTGAGCTGCTTTCTGTGCGTGCCCCCGGGGCGCACGTGCCCGGACACGGCGACGGCCCCCCGCCCGTGAAGGCGAGGGGCCGTCGTTGCGACATGGCTGCCGCTGAGGGTCAGCCGCGCTGGATGCCGGAGGTGTCCTGGAGGACACCGCGGCGGCCGTCCTGCGTCTGCGCGACGAGCTGCGCACCGCGCTGCTCCACCGCCAGATACCAGGTGCCGGGCGCCAGTTCGGCGATCGGCGTGGGCGAGCCGTCCTCCGCGAACAGCGGGCGCGGAGCGGGTACCGCGAACCAGAACGGCGAGAAGTCCCCGGCGGGCTGTGCGGTCTGCGGCTGCGGCTGCCCCGGCTGCGCGCCGTACGGCTGCTGCGGACCGGCGGCGGGGGCACCGGGACCACCGGGGCCGGCCGGACCGGCCTGCGGCTGGGCGCCGTACGGCTGCTGCGGGGCACCCGGGTAGCCGTAACCGCCGGGCGGCTGCGCGCCGTAGGGCTGCGGGGCCTGCGGGTGGCCCGCCGGGACCAGCGGGGCCTGGAGGGCACCGACCAGCGGGGTGGCCACGGCCACGGCCGCCATGATCAGCGTCGCGATGAGAGCGAGGATCAGACCGGTGCCCGGGTCGGCGCTGTCGCGGGCGCCCTCGATGTTGTCGGCGCCGCCCGCCACGTCGAAGACGTTGCCGAGCGCGCTCCACGCGGCGAACACCGCGAACGCCGTACCGAACTGACCGAGGTCCAGTCCGGCCACCTTCGGGGTCTGCGGCAGGCCGCGGGAGATGACGATGAGCGCGGCGGCGATCAGACCCGCGAGGACGACCGACAGGACGACCGGGCCGCTGCCCCACAGGCTGGGCAGGTCCACGCTGTCCGGAACGCCGTCGAACGAGTACAGATCGAGGAACGACGCGATGAACAGCAACACCGCTGCTCCGATCACCACGCCGTCGCCTCGAGTGAGGGAGCGGATATTCACTTCAGGTCCTTCGTAGGTCGTCTCGTCGTCGGAAGAGGCGTCGCTGTCACCTGTCGCCGTCAGGCCCGGTGGGAAGCGCGGGAGTGGCCCCTCATCGTAGGAAAGACCTTATCGTCCGTCCGACGAGGCTGTCCGCCCGGATCAGTGCGATGACCACTACCCGCGCAGGAAACTCACGATTCCCTCAGAGATCCCTTGCGCCGCTTTCTGCCGCCAGGCACCGCTGGTCAGCAGCGCCGCGTCCTTGCTATCGCGCATGTTGCCGCACTCGATGAACACCTTCGGAACCGTTGACAGATTGAGACCGCCCAGGTCCCGGCGCGTGACGAGTCCGGTGCCGTCGCCGATGTAGTTGGACGGCGCCGAACCGGTCACGCGTACGAAGCTGCCGGCGATGCGCTCGCCCAGTTCGCGGGACGGCCCCACGATGGGGCGGGTGTCGGCGGCGCCCGCGTGCACGGACGCGGGCAGGATGACGTGGAAGCCGCGGTTGCCGGCGGCGGCGCCGTCGGCGTGGATCGACACGACGGCGTCCGCGTGCGCGGTGTTCCCGATACGGGCCCGCTCGTCCACGCACGGCCCGTACGGCCGGTCCCCGTCCTGCGTCAGCTTCACCGTGGCGCCCTGCTGTTGCAGCAGGTCCCGCAGACGGTGCGCGACGTCGAGGGTAAAACGTGCCTCCGCGTAGCCGGAGTTGGTGGAGGTGCCGGTGGTGTCGCACTCCTTGCTGTTGGTGCCGATGTCCACCGGACGGTTGATGGCCGCCGTGTGCTCGAAGTTGCCGGGGTTGTGACCCGGGTCGATGACGACGACTCTGCCCTTCAGCGGTCCGGACGCGGCGTCCGGCGAGCCGGACGGTGACGGGCTCGCCGCGGCCGGCCCGGACGCGGACGGCGTCGCCTTCTTGCCGTCGTCCCGCGCGGAAGCCGACGTCGAACCCGAGGGGGCGGCCGGCGCCCCCGCGGTGGTGCCGCCGTCGCCGGGTGCGCCCATCGCCGCGTACACCGCCCAACCGAGCAGGCCACCCGACACGAGCGCGGCGAGCGCCACGAGGAGCGGGGTGCGGCGGGAGCGGCGGGGCTTGGGGGGATCGAAGTCCGGGCCTGTGTACGACACGACAGTCACCCTAGCGGCAGGTCACCGGGCGGGGCCGTGCGGCGGTCGGCGGGCGGGCATGCGGGCGCGTGGGCTTCATCCGAACGGCGCACCGGCATCGCCCGGAGTCCGACCCTGTGTCCAGAATCACCGTGATTCACCGGAATCATCCCATATCTGATCATCGGAGAAGGAGAACGACATGCGTGTCATCCCCCGAGTCCTCGCCGCCACGGCCGTCGCCGGCCTGACCGTGCTCGGCACGTCCGCGGCGGCACAGGCCGCCCCGGCAACGCCCGCCGCCGCCCCGGCCGGTGTGCTGTCGTACGAATGTGACGGAGGCGCCTGCGCGGTCGGGGAGGCCGTCGGCTCGCCGGGTGTCCTCTCGGGCAACGTCATCCAGGTGCCGATCCACATCCCCGTCAACGTGTGCGGCAACTCGGTCAACATCGTCGGTCTGCTCAATCCCACGGCGGGCAACTACTGCGTCAACGACTGACGTCGACGTGCGGGCGACCGTGTCGACGGTTGAGCCGCAGGCCGATTCGGGTCATGTGGCTCAACCGTGGATTCCCGGACGTTGACGGGCCATTGACGCCGATGACCGCGTCAACCATGGACGCCGCGACGTGCGCAGAGGGCGGGCGTCGGCCTCCGGACCGACCATGGACGCGAACGCGTCCATGAAGGACTGGAGCCGGCGCCCCTGTGCATGGTGGACGCGCCGGCCCGCGCCGCCCTGTCAGACACCGGCCCCGGTCCGCCGCAGCACACGCAGGGAGCCGGTCGCCGACACCTCCGTGAACGCGCCGGACGCCAGCGCCCGCAGATAGATCCGGTAGGGCGCCTGCCCCGTGAACTCGTCGACCGGGTCCGGGAACACGTCGTGGATGACGAGCACGCCGCCCTCGGCGACATGCGGGGCCCAGCCCTCGTAGTCGGCGGTGGCGTGCTCGTCGGTGTGCCCGCCGTCGATGAACACCAGCCCGACCGGCGCCGCCCACACCTTCGCCACCTGCGGCGAACGCCCCACGACCGCCACCACGTGCTCCTCCAGACCCGCCTTGTGCAGGGTCCGCCGGAACGTGGGCAGCGTGTCCATCAGCCCGATCTCCGGGTCGACGGTCTCCGGGTCGTGGTACTCCCAACCCGGCTGCTGCTCCTCGCTGCCCCGGTGGTGGTCGACGGTCACCGCGGTCACACCGGCCGCCCGCGCGGCGTCGGCGAGCAGGATCGTCGACCGCCCGCAGTACGTCCCCACCTCCAGCAGCGGCAGCCCCAGCGACCCGGCGGCCACGGCGGCGTCGTACAGCGCGAGCCCCTCGTCGACGGGCATGAACCCCTTGGCGGCCTCGAACGCGGCGAGGATCTCGGGCTTGGGGGCGGCGGGCATAGGGGGACGCCTTTCGGTCGTACGACACTCAGATGCCCACATGCTGCCGCACCCCCCCGCAGGACGTCCCGGCAGGGGGTGCGACGACGTGCGGTGACGCCCCGCACGGCACCCCTCTCGCGGGGTGCGGGGCGCGCGGCCTCAGGCGCGTACGGTGTCGCCCGGCAGGGACAGGTCCAGCTCGACGGCCCGCTCCTCACCGGGGTGCGAGGCGGACGAGGCGTGCGGCCCGTGCCCGGTGGCCGTCGCGGCGACGACGTACGGCCCACCGGAAGGCACCGCCAGCGCGTACCGGCCCTCCCCGTCGGTCAGCGTCGCGCCCGCCTGCCGCCCCCGCCGGTCGATCAGCGTGACCTTGGCCCGCGCGACGGGCGCCCCGTCGGCGTCCAGCACCCGGCCGCGGAAGCCCCGCAGCACCTCCTCGGCGCGCGCCAGGGCGGCCTCCTCCTCGCTCCCGGCCCGCAGCCGCGAAGTCCTGTCCGGCTTCGGCAGGAACACCGCCAGCAGCAGACCCACGGCGACCGCGGCCGTCGCGATCAGGAACGACATCCGGAAGCCGTGCGGCGTCGGCACGGCCACCCCGCCCACGTGGTCCGCCGTGTTGGCCAGGACCATGCCGATGACGGCGCTGGAGACGGACGTGCCGATGGACCGCATCAGCGTGTTCAGACCGTTCGCCGCGCCCGTCTCCGACGCCGGGACCGCGCCGACGATCAGCGCGGGCAGCGACGAGTAGGCGAGCCCGATGCCCGCGCCGATCACGACCGACGTGATCACCGTCTGCCAGGCGGCGTCCATCAGGCCGAGGCCGCCGCCGTAGCCGATCGCGATGACCAGCAGGCCGATGATGAGCGTGGTCTTCGGGCCGTACCGCGCGGACAGCCGGGCGTACACCGGCGCCGTGAACATCATCGTCAGGCCCAGCGGGGCCACGCACAGACCCGCGACGACCATCGACTGGCCGAGACCGTGACCGGTGGCGGTGGGCAGCTGCAGCAGCTGGGGGAGGACGAGGGAGACGACGTAGAAGCTGACACCGACCATGATCGACGCCAGGTTGGTGAGCAGCACCTCACGGCGGGCCGTGGTGCGCAGGTCCACGAGCGGCGCCTTGGTGCGCAGCTCGGCCGCGCCCCAGCCGAGGAGGACGACGACCGCCGCGGCGAACAGGCCGAGCGTGGTGCCGGAGGACCAGCCCCAGTCGCTGCCCTTGGTGATCGGCAGCAGGAGCAGCACCAGACCGAGGGACAGGCCGAGCGCGCCGGGCAGGTCGAAGGAGCCACGCGCGCGTGCCGGGGACTCCGGTACGACGAGGAGGGTGAGCGCGATGGACAGCACGCCGAGTCCGGCGGCGCCGTAGAAAAGGGCGTGCCAGTCGGCGTGCTGGGCGACCAGGGCGGCGGCGGGCAGCGCGAGGCCACCGCCGACGCCGATCGAGGAACTCATCAGCGCCATCGCCGAGCCGAGCCGCTCGCGGGGCAGCATGTCGCGCATCAGGCCGATGCCGAGGGGTATCGCGCCCATGGCGAAGCCCTGGAGCGTACGACCGCCGATCATCACCAGCAGATCGTCGGTGAACGCGCTGACCAGGGCGCCCACCACCATCACCGCGAGGCTGAGGATGAGCATGCGCCGCTTGCCGTACAGGTCGCCGAGCCGGCCCATGATCGGCGTGGCGACGGCACCGGACAGAAGCGTCGAGGTGAGGACCCAGGTGGCGTTGCTGGGGGAGGTGCCCAGCAGCTGCGGCAGGTCCTTGATGACCGGCACCAGCAGGGTCTGCATCACCGCGACCACGATGCCCGCGAAGGCGAGCACGGGGACGACGGCGGCCCCGCCCGCTTTCGGGCTGGGACGGTGGGTCGACGAGAGCGTCATGGAGTGGTGCCTCCGGCCAGTGGTTTCGTGCTGCGGCTGTTGCTCGATCCGGCGCGCGAGCGCCCGGTGGGGCCGTGCCGCGCGGCGGTTTCGTGCCGTCTGAACCTGTATGCATGAGCAACTATTCCGTTGCTTCGGGTCCCTAAAGAATTCTTGACCTTCCCTTGACGAAGACGAGCCACGGCGGACCCGCACGCAGGCACGCGGCGGCCGGGCGAGCCCTGCGACGAGGGGCACCCGACGGACGAGCACATACGACGGCCGCCCCGGGACGAACGTGTGGGGGAGGTCCGGCACAGCGCCGCCCCTTGGCGCCGGCACCCGCCCCTTGGCGCCGGCACCCGCCCCTTCGCACTGGCACCCGTTCCCTCGGCCTAGGACTCGCGACGGGGCGCGGCCTCGGACTCGCGACCGGGCCGGACATCGGACGAAAACCCGATGGAAGGGCCGCACGGCCGCTGCGACCATGACACGCATGCTCGAAGCCGCGGACACTCCCACCGGCGTTCCCCGCCGCCCGGCCCCGCCCGCCTGGCTGGTGGTCACGCTGGCCTGCGCCGGACAGTTCCTCGTCGTGCTCGACGTGTCGGTCGTCAACACGGCCCTGCCGTCCATGCGAGCGGCCCTCGGCCTGAGCGACTCCGGCCTGCAATGGGTGGTGAACGCCTACGCCATCGCCTTCGCCGGGTTCCTGCTGCTCGGCGGCCGGGCCGGAGACCTCTTCGGCCGCAAGCGCATGTTCCTGCTGGGGCTCGCCCTGTTCACCCTGGCCTCGCTCGGCGGAGGCCTCGCCCAGGACGGCTGGCAGCTCCTCCTCGCCCGCGCCGTACAGGGACTCGGCGCGGCCGTCCTCGCCCCCTCCACCCTCACCCTCCTCACCGACGCCGTGCCGGAGGGCCCGGCCCGCGCCCGCGCCATCGCCACCTGGAGCGCGGTCGGCGGAGGCGGCGGCGCCGCGGGCGGCCTCGTCGGCGGAGTACTCGTGGACGCGCTGTCCTGGCGCTGGGTCCTCCTCATCAACGTGCCCGTCGGCGCGGTCGCCCTGCTCGGCGCTCTGCGCTGGCTGCCGGAGAGCCGCACCCACGACCGGCGCCGCCTCGACCTGCCGGGCGCTGTACTGGTCACCGCGGGCCTCGCCACCGTCGCCTACGGCATCTCACAGACCGAGAACGAAGGCTGGACCGCCCTGCAGGCGCTGCTGCCGCTCACGGCCGGAGCCGCGCTGATCGCCCTGTTCCTCGCTGTCGAGGCCCGCACCCCCGCCCCGCTCATGCCGCTGCGGCTGCTGAGCGTGCGGTCGGTGGCCTCGGCGAACACCGCGATGTTCCTCAGCGGCGCGGCCATGTTCTGCATGTGGTACTTCATGACCCTCTACGCCCAGAACGCCCTCGGCTACACCCCCCTGGAGGCCGGCGCCGCCCTCGTGCCCAGCTCCCTCGCCGTCGTCCTCGGCTCCAAACTGGCACCCCGCCTCATGCGCAGGACCGGACCGCGCGCCACCGCCGTCCTCGGCACCCTCGTTGCGGCAAGCGGCTTCGCCTGGCAGTCGACGATGACCGCGCACGGCGACTACCTCACCGGCATCCTGCTGCCCGGCATCCTGATGATGCTCGGCGCGGGCCTCGCGACCACCCCGCTCGCCTCCCTCGCCACCTCCGGCGCCGCCCCCGAGGAAGCCGGCCTCGTCTCCGGCCTCGTCAACACCTCCCGCACGATGGGCGGCTCCGTCGGCCTCGCCGTCATGTCGACCATCGCCGCGGGCCGCACCGCGGGCGGCACCACACCGCAGGCCCTCACCGACGGCTACGCCCTGGCCTTCCGCACCTCCACGGCCGTCCTGCTGGCCGGAGCCGTACTGATGCTGCTGTGGCTGCCGCGGCCGAAGCGCACCGAGCCCGCCGCTCCGGTGCCCGCGCAGAAGGCGGGAAATTCCTCCCGGAGGTGAGGCAACGATCCGGGCGGCCCGTGGACTCCTTTTGATGCCCAGGAGGTGCCCATGGGGGATCGTAAGCAGGCCGGAGACGAGGAGTTCCGGGCCTTCGGCGCAGGCCGCCGGCCGCGGCTGCCGCGCACGGCATTTCTCCTCACGCGGGAGCAGCACGCAGCTGAGGATCCGGCGACCTGCGCCTGGAAGGACGGCACCGGCACGAGGATCCACCGCGGCACGAGCGACGTCGCCGTCACCGCCACCGTCCCACCGGCGATCCGCACCCCGGGCAACTCCCCGTACGACTGGTTCGTGTGCCTGGCCCCGAAGGACACGGCCTTCAGCACGGCGGAGGTGACGGAGCAAGAGGACGAAGCGCGACGGTACGCAGGCGACGCATCGGCGGACGAGCAGGGACGAGCGAGCGGAGGGGCGGCAGAAGCGAGAGGGGCTGGAGCAGGAGCGAGGAAGAGCGAGTGGCGTCGCAGGGGGCGGACGGAGGAGGGATGGACGAAGGGGGAACGGGCGCAGGAGGAAGGATCCCAGGAGGGACGGACGGAGCAGGAAAGGACGCAGGAGGACGGGCCGGGACGGGGTGCGCAGGGGACGCGCAGGGGGACGGCATCGCAGGCGAACGGGATCGGCGGCCACGGGGGAGTGGCCGGCCCGTTCCCCTACAGCCACCCCTGGCGGCGGGCCTCCCGCATCGCCTCCATACGGTTGCGGGTGCCGGTCTTGCCGATGGCGGACGAGAGATAGTTCCGCACCGTGGACTCCGACAGATGCAGCCGCGCCGCGATGTCGGCGACGGTCGCACCGTCGGCGGAGGCCCGCAGGGCATCGCACTCGCGGGCGGTGAGCGGGTTCGGGCCGGCGCTGAGCGCGGCGGCGGCGAGCGCCGGGTCGATCACCGTCTCCCCGGTGAGCACCCGGCGGATCGCCACAGCCAGATCCTCCACGGGACCGTCCTTGACGAGGAACCCGGCCGCACCCGCCTCCATGGCACGCCGCAGATAACCGGGCCGGCCGAACGTGGTCAGGATCAGCACCCGGCAATCGGGCGCCTGGTCCCGCAGGTCGGCGGCGGCGTCCAGACCGCTGCGGCCCGGAAGTTCGATGTCGAGGAGCGCGACATCGGGCCGATGGGTCAACGCCGCGTCCACGATCGCGTCCCCCGACCCGACCTGCGCCACCACCTCGATGTCCGGCTCCATACCGAGCAGCAGCGCCAGCGCCCCGCGCATCATGCCCTGGTCCTCGGCGAGCAGTACTCGAATGGACTTCCCGGGCCGGTGGTCTCGAGGCATCTCGTCGTTCACGGGGAAAGCGTAGGCCGCGAGGGCCGCCCCGCACCCCGGCCGTCCGGGTCGGAGTCGGTCTGCGTGCACCCCACCGGGGCGCTGTAGGAGTCGTCCACGGGCAGTTCGGCGACGACCCTGAACCCGCCGCGGGGGCCCGGCCCCGCCGTCAGCGTGCCGCCCGCCGCAGCGAGGCGCTCCCGCAGCCCCTTCAGGCCGGTCCCGCCGACCGGAGAAGGGGAGAGGGCGGGGCCCCCGGACGTGGGTCCCGCATCCGGGGACGGCGGCGTCTCCGCCGGCCCGCGCCCGTCGTCCACCGGCCCCCGACCGTCGTCCGCCGGCCCGCGCCCGTCGTCCGCCGGCCCGCGCCCGTCGTCCGCCGGCCCGCGCCCGTCGTCCGCCGGCCCCCGACCGTCGTCAGTGATCGTGAGGCGGACTCGGTCCTGGGTGCCGTGGACGGTGATGTCGCAGTGGTGGGCGCCGCTGTGTCGTACGGCGTTGGTGACCGCCTCGCGGATCACCCAGCCCAGCAGGGCCTCCGTCGCGGCGGACAGCGGCGGCCCGGAGCGCCGTACCGTCGGCTCGACACCCGCCGCGGACAGGGCCGAACGGGCCCGGTCCAGTTCGGTGGTGAGACTGTTCTCGCGGTAGCCGGTGACGGCCTCGCGGATCTCCGTGAGCGCCTGCCGGCCCACGGACTCGATGTCCCGGAGCTGGGCGAGGGAGGCGTCGAGGTCGCGTGGGGCGAGGCGGCGGGCGGCCTCCGACTTCACCACGATCACCGACAGGGTGTGCCCGAGCAGATCGTGCAGGTCGCGGGAGAAACGCAGCCGCTCCTCCTCCACGGCACGCCGGGCCAGTTCCTCGCGGGCTGCGCGCAGTTCGCGTACCGCCTCGGACAGGGAGAGGATCGCCGAGGTCACCATCGTCGACAGGAACGTGCCGTACGCGATGCCGATGCCGTCCCAGCCTTCCTTCAGCGCGGCCACGCCCCCGGCGAGCGCGGCCAGACCGACACCCCGCAGGCCGAGGCCCGGCCCGCGCAGCACCGCGCCCACGGCGAGGCCCAGCAGGGGGAAGAACAGCAGCCAGTTGCCGCCATAGCCGAGGGCGAGAGCGACGGTGAGCAGGCCCAGCAGGAGCAGCGCGACCAGTGTGGAGCGTTCCTGCCGTTTCTGCCGGTCGAAGGCGCGGAAGACGACGTAGACGTAGATGGAGTTGAAGGCGAGCAGACCCAGTCCGCCGATCCACGGGTTCGGGGTGTCGTCCTGGAAGAGATGCGACAGGGCGCCCAGGCCCATCAGCAGCCAGGGCAGCAGGGTGAAGCCGGTGGGCGGCGGCCCGGGGTGCACGTCCCGTTCCGCGTGCGTCAGGATCGGCGCCTTCGTCGACAGCCTCGGCATGCCCTCGCCCCCGATGGGATAGTTCCTGTCATTACCGTCGGTTCCGAGCATCGCACCGCGGGCCCGCGACCTGGCAGGTCTGCCCGTACGGACTCAGGCAGGACAAATGTCACCGCCGCCACGCCCCCCGCAGCCGCGGCCCCCCGGCAGTTGCCACGC
>NZ_JALLGL010000164.1 GCF_023072675.1 Streptomyces sp. XM83C | reverse complement strand
GGCCGGGGCCGGGGCCGGGGGTCACACCAGCTCCGGCTGGGACATGGCCATCTCGAAGGCCAGCTCGATCAGGGTCAGCCCGGCGATGTCGCGGGGCAGGCGGATGCCCTGCTCGTCCTCGACGAGGCCCCGCCCGCGCAGGAAGTCGGCGAGCGGCGCGACCGTCGGCCGGTGCAGCACCTCGGCGAGGTCCGTGCCGGTGCGCTCGCGCCAGTCGGCGCGGGGGATGCCGTCGAACATGGCGAGCCCGGCCTGCAACAGCGACACCAGCACCCGGTCCTGCCCGGCCGGCACGTCGATGTCGAAGGAGTGGGGATCGTCGACGTACGCGTGCAGCAGCCCCTTGCGGTGCGACTTGAAGCGCCCGCCCACCAGGGAGATCGCGCCCGAGCCGAGGCCGACGGTGTCGGCGCGGTGCTGGAAGTACATGGAGGCGAACGGCGACACCTTGCCGAAGTAGCCGTTGGCGTACTCGGTGAGGCCGAACCCGTCGATCGCCCGCCGCGCCCGCGTGAACAGCGCCTGCTGGCGGCGCAGATACGTCCGCCGCTCCGAGCCCTCCATACGGCGGCGCAGGAAGGTGCCCGGTGTGGGCCGGAACGAGTACAGGGAGAGATGGTTGACCGGCAGCTCCAGCGCCCGGTCCACGGTCCGGTCCAGCTCGGCGGCCTCCTGGTCGGGGAAGCCGGACATGATGTCGATGGAGACGTCCTCGAACCCCGCCTCCCGGGCCGCGTGGACGACACGGCCGGCCTGCTCGGCGGTGTGCCGGCGGCCGAGGCGGCGCAGCCGGTCGTCGTCGAAGGACTGCACGCCGCTGGAGACCCGGTTGAAGCCGAGGCCGCGGTAGAAGGCCAGTTTCCGCTCGTCGACCGTGTCGGGGCTGCACTCGATGGTCGCCTCGGCGACCGTGTCCAGGCCGAAGGAGGAGTGCAGCGCCTCCATGATCTGCTCGGTCTCGCGCTCGTCGAGGCTGCTGGCCGTGCCGCCGCCCCAGTAGAGGACATGCGGGACGTCACCTGCCGCGCTGTGCATCGCGCCCCGCTCCGTGATCTCCGCGCACAGCGCGGAGATGTACTTCTCGCGCACCGAGTCACCGGGCTTGCGCAGGAGATCCTTCGTCGGGATGGCCTGGACCCAGTCGCAGAACGTGCACTTGGAATGACAGAAGGGGACGTGCACATAGATCATCAGCAGGTTCTGCCGCATGCGGATTCCTTTCGGGTCGAGAAAGCGGCGCCCTGCACCGGAGGTCCGGTACAGGGCGCCGTCTCCATCAGGAGGAGCAGGAGCAGCAGCACTCGCAGGTGGTGCACGAGGCCGACATCACCTTGGCCACGACCTCGCTGTCCTCCAGCCGGCTCTCGTCCAGGAACTCGGAGATCTCGAGAGCGTCGATGTCCAGGTCGGACAGGTGTGCAGAGTCCACCGGGAACTCCTTCCATGTCGACGGAAATTCACCCGCCGCAATTCCGGCGGCGTGTGGTTCGGAGGCTATGCGGCGCGTCTTCCGCGAGTCAAGGATTCCGCCCCTTTTGCATTTCCGGTGCTTTTCCGCTGCGACCGCGCTGTGACGGTGCGAAAGAACCGCTAAAGCGCCGACAAAGCCGCACTGAAGTGCGGCTGCGAAAGCGTCGTGAAGGTGATTGAGGGATGGGTGAATGTGCAGGTGGGAGTGGAAACCAGTGGTTGTCGCTCCGTTTCTTCCGTGTCTTGTCCGGAATTTCCGCGTGGCGTTACATGGGCCGAGTCCCTTCCGGCCGTTCGCAGAGGAATTCACATGACGCAGTACACCCAGGCGATGATCCCTCAGTCGGTGAACCGTGATTTCGTCCTGCCGAAGCTGGAGGAGGTACGCGCCGAGGCGGCCACGGTGGACACCCGTGCCGTGCTCGCTCTCGGCGAGGACGAGGAGCCGGACGCTTCGCGGGCGGCGGTGGCGCTCGCCCTGTGGGAGGACCGCTCCATCAGCACCGCCGAGCTGAAGGCGGCGGCGGAGGCCCGCTGCGGCAGCCGGCGGCCGCGCCTGCACACCTTCGTGCCGCTGTACACGACGAACTACTGCGACTCCGAGTGCAAGATGTGCTCCATGCGGAAGGGCAACCACCGCCTCGACCGCAAGTTCTCCGGCCGCAACGAGATCACCGAGCAGCTGGAGATCCTCTACCACCACGAGGGCGTCCGCGGCGTCGGCTTCCTCACCGGCGAGTACGAGGACAAGCACACCCGGCTCGCCTCCGCGTTCCGTATCGGCTGGGCCGTCCGCACCGCACTCGACCTGGGCTTCGAGCGGGTGTACTTCAACATCGGCTCCATGGAGGAGGACGAGATCGACGTCCTCGGCGAGTGGATCGGCCGGGACGACCCGGTCACCATGTGCGTGTTCCAGGAGAGCTACGACCGGGAGACGTACCGCCGCTTCATGGGCCGCACCTCCGCCGGCGTGCCCAAGGCCGACTTCGACCGCCGCGTCGTCTCCTTCGACCGCTGGCTGGACGCCGGCTACCGGTATGTGAACCCGGGTGTGCTGGTCGGTCTGCACGACGACCTCTCCGCCGAGCTGGTCAGCCTCGTCGCGCACGGCGACCATCTGCGCTCGCGCGGCGCCACCACCGACCTGTCGGTGCCCCGGATGCGGCCGGCGATGAAGTCCCGCGACACCACCCGCGTGAACGACGAGGACTATCTGCGGCTGATGTCGGTCGTCGCGTTCACCTGCCCCGAGCAGCGCCTGGTCCTCACCACGCGGGAACCGCAGGAGTTCCAGGACATCGCGTTGGGCCTGGCCGGGGTGATCTCGCCCGGCAGCCCCGACGTCGCCCCCTACCGGGCCGGCTGCGAGGCCCGCAACGACGAGAAGTCCTCGCAGTTCCTCGTGGCCGACCTGCGCAGGCCGCGGCACATCCTCGGCCGTATCGAGGCGTCCGGGACACCCGTCGGCCACTTCGTGAACCCCGCCGGCGAGGCGGCGACACAGGTGGGCTGAGCGGCGGTGGAGACGGAGAACCCGATGGACGGCGACGCCGGGACCGGCCGTACGGCGGGCACGACGGGGCATCCCGACGGCGCCGCGCAGACGCCGGGGCGGGCCACTGAGGCCGGGGCGCCTGGGCGGGCCACGGACGCCGGGGTGCCTGGGCGGGCCACCGGGGCCGGGGCGCCTGGGCGGGCCACCGGGGCCGGGGCGCCGCCCACCGTGTATCTGCTGCACGGGCTGCTCGGCACCGGGCACGCCCATTTCGCGGCGCAGCTGCGCGCCTGGCACGGGCGGCTGCGCTGTGTCCCGGTCGATCTGCCGGGGCACGGCCGCTGCCGCCGGGACGCCGCCGACGACTACTTCGACGATGCCCTGCGCTATCTCCTCGCCGTCCTGGAACGCTTCGGCCCCGGCCGGCTGATCGGCGTCTCCTACCTGGGCGGGCCGCTCGCCCACCGCTGCGCCGCCGCCCGGCCCGACCTGGTCACGTCGCTGGTGCTGACCGGGTTCGCGCCGGACGTGTCCCGGGAGTCGTTCCTGACGCTGATCGCCGGTTTCGAGCGGCTCGCCGCCGCCCAGCCGGCCCTGGCCGCCGAGTACGAGCAGCTGCACGGCCCCCGCTGGAGGCGCACCCTCGACGCGGTCACCGGCCATGTCGAGCGGGACTTCGAGCGCACCGCGCTGGTCCGCGCGGCGGATGTGGCCGCGCTGAGGATGCCGGTGCTGGTCCTCAACGGCTCCCTGAAATCCGTCGAGCGGGCCGCGGCCGAGCAGGCCTCCGGCTGGGGCGGCAACGTCACCGGCCGGGTCGTCACCGGCGCCGGCCATCTGGTCGGCCACGACCGGCCGGAGGAGTTCGACGAGGCCGTCTCCGGCTTCTGGCGCACCGCGCACGGCAGCGCGCACAGCACCGCGCACGGCACCCCGCGAGGCAGCGCGCGCAACACCTCGCAAGACACCGCGTACGACGCCCCGCACGGCACCGCGCACGGCACCCCGCAAGGCACCGCACAGAGCACGGCAGAGGGCACCCCGGCGGGCCGCTGAACCCGCACGCACCCCCGTGGACGGGCCTTGCCGCCATCGACGGAGAAGGGCGACACGTGACAGAACCACGCACCACACCCCGCACACCGGACGGCGAAGCGGCGGCCCTGCGGGCGGAGCTGGCCGGGCTGCTCCAGGAGGACGACCCGCAGCGGCGGCTCGACTCGCTGGAGACGGTCGCCGTCCTGACGTACTTCGCCCGGCACGCACCCGGGCGGACCCTGCCCGAACTGCCCGACGCACCGCGCACGATCGAGGAGTGGGTGACATGGGCCGACCCGCGTTCCAGCGTTTCCTGACTTCCCGCCACATCCCCGCCGGACGGGCCGCCGCCGTGACCGGCGTCCGCTGGGGCGGCGACTTCGCCGCCTGGGACGACCTGCTCGCCGCGGGCCGCGACACGGCGCCGCAGATCCGGCCCGGCGGGGCGTACGCCGTGGACCCGGCCGCCGGACCGTCCGCGCTGGCCGCGCTGTTCGCCGTGGCCGTCGTACCGGAGACGGTCCTGCTGTGGGCGTCACCGGCCGGCCTCGGCATCACCGGCCGGCGGATCGCGCCCGCGCTGCACGAGCTGCCCGAGGGTGCCGTGCCGTTCGGGGCGGAGCAGCGCCCGCTGTGGGGGGTGTGCACGTCCGGCAGCTCCGGCACGCCCAAGGTGGCCGTCGGCCACGCCGACGAGTGGGAGCAGATCGCCCTGCACGCCGAGGCCGCGATGTACGCGGACGCGTTCCCCGAGGGCCCGCCGGAGGCGCTGGCGACCTGTCTGCCGCTGGGGTTCTCCGCCGCGTTCTTCATGTGCGTGCTGCCCGCGCTGTATCTGAAGCGGGATCTGGTGATCCACCCGCCGTACGACTGGAGCCCCCTGTACGAGCTGGCCCGCGAGCGGCGTGTCCTCGCGCTCGGCGTGCCCGCGCTGGCCGCGGCGGCCTGCCTGTCCGCACCGCCCGACGCAGACCTGAGCCGCGTCGCCCTGTACCTCGGCGGCGGCCACCTCAGCGCCCCCCGCGTCGAGCTGATCCGCCGCCACTTCACCGGCGCCCACGTCAGCAACCTGTACGGCACCGCCGAGACCGGCGCCATCGCCCTCGACCACGACCCCGGCCACAACGAGCACGTCGGCCGGCCCGTCCCCGGCAAGGCGGTGTGGCTGACCGGCACCGACGAACGCGGCATCGGCACCGTCGCCGTCGCGGGCCCCGGCTGCTGCCGGCGCACCTGGCGGCCCGGCGGCACCCCCTCCGCGCCCGCCGACCATGTCACCGGCACCGACTACGGCCGCTTCGACAGCGACGGCAACCTGTGCCTCGAAGGCCGCGTCGACGGCGCCGAGAAGCTCGCCGGTGTCCTCGTACGGCCCCGCGAGATCGAGCGGCACATCCTCGCCCTCCACGGCGTCAGCGACGTACGCGTCACCGTCGAGACCGCACCCAACGGCCTGGAACACCTCGCCGCCACCGTGGTCGGCGCCGTCGGCCCCGACACCGTCCGCGCCCACTGCGCCGACCTGCCCGAACAGCACCGGCCCAGCCGCATCCGCTGCACCTCCGAGCAGGAGGCCGCATCCGTCTACAGCTCGCACGGGAAGCTCTGACATGACCGACGTGGCAGCAGGAAAAACCCGTACGGCCGCGACGGCCGACCCCCGCACCGACCCCCTGGCCGAAGCGCTCTCCCGCGTCTACCGGCTGCGCGCCGACGCCTTCTACGTCCGCCAGCAGGACGGCGTGTGGCTCGGCAACAGCACCGGCTCGTTCTCCGTGCGCGGGCAGGGCGCCCACGATCTGGTCGCCAGCCTCTTCGCGGGCCTCGACGGCGAACGCACCCTGCACGACCTGTACGGCGAGCTGCCCGACCGGGCCCGCCGGACCGTGCTCGGGCTCGTGCGGGCCATGCTGGCCAACGGCTTCCTCAAGGAGGTCGCCCACCCCGTCGAGCCGGTGCCCGGCTGGATGCGCGAGAGGTACGCCACCCACCTCGCGTTCCTCGAACACCACGCCGACCGCCCGGTCACCCGACTCCAGCAGGTCCGCATCGCGCGCGTGGTGTGCGCCGGCGCCGGGACCGCCCTGTACGCCGTGCTCGACGCGCTGCGCGAGTTCGGCATCGCCCGGCTCGATGTGATCCCCGACGGCGACGACGACCCGGACGCCGTACGGCAGGTGCTGAAGGAGACCGCCGCGGCGGACCCCGGGGCGCGCTGGCGGCTGCGCGAACCGCTCACCGGCGGCCCGGAAACACTGGCCGGGCACCCCGACACCGACGGCGCGGGCCTCGTCCTGCTCGCCTACGACACCGTCGACGCCGGGGCGCTCGCCCGTGCCCAGCACGCGCTGTGGCGGCGGGGGCCGGTCGGCGTTCTCGCCCGGTGCGGGGACTTCGTCACCGCGCTCGCGCCCGGCCGTACCACCGCGTACTGCTGGGAGTGCGTCCATCGTTCGATCGCCGCCCGCCCCACCGGCGACACGGGCGGACTCGCCCCGGCGGTCGCGCCCGCCGCGATCGGCGCGCTGCGGCTCGCCCAGCACGCGTTCGCGCTGCTGGCGGGGGTGCCGGTGGGCGGCGACAAGCCGCTGACCACCGTCGAGCCTCTCGTCCCCGCGGTCCGCGCCCACGCCGCCCGCCGGCACCCGCGCTGCCCGCACCACGAGCCGGCCGCGCCCCGGCCGCTGGGGGGCGACGGGCCCGGGGGCGCCGTACCGCCCGCCGACGGGGTGCGCCCGGACGATCTCGTACGTCCCGACATACCGCGCTCCGAGGACCCGCCCGAGCGGGTGCGGGCCTCCGACCGGATCGTCGCCGCCTGCGCCGACCTGACCGACGCGGTGGCGGGCCCGCTGCTCGCCCTCGGCGAGGAGGACCTGCCGCAACTGCCGCTGTCGGCCAGCTCCTGCCGGGTCGCCGACCCGGACGGCAGCGCCGACCGTCCCGCCGTACTGGACGTGGTGTGCCGGGCGCTGTCCCCGCGTGAGGCCCGCAACCAGGCCGTGCTGTGTGCGGTCGAGGCCCTGGCCGCCCGCGTCACCGGCGCGGACGCCCGGCACGGCGTGGTCGGCGCGGGCTGGTCCCTGGCCGAGGCGCGGCTGCGCGCCCGGCTGCACGCGGCCCTCGCCCGCCCGGCCGGCGACCTCCACTGGACGCCCGCCCCGGAGCGGCGCCCGCCCGCCGTCGGCTTTCTCGCCGGGGTGCTGGACACCGAGGGCGTGCCCTGGTCCGCGACGGCCGTCGAGGAGCTGCCCGGCGGGGTCGTCCGCGCCCATGTGCGCACCGCCGACGGCACGGTGACGGCCGGCGCGGGCACCGACCGGAAGCGTGCCGTGGGCCACGCCCTGCTCGGCGCCGTGGCGCGCCTACTGCCCCGGCCCGGCGACGCCGACGCGGCGACCGCGTTCCTCGCCCCGGCCGTGCCCACCTGGGCAGCCGCACTGGCCGGGCCCGCACCGGGCGACGAGCACGAGATCACCGGGAAGCTGCCGTTCCTGGGGGAGCCCGAGGCGTTCATGGGGGAGCCCGAGGCCGGGCAGGCCCTCGAACCCGAGGCCGCGACCCGCACCGCACCGGAGACCGGCACCGGCACCGCACCTGAAGCCGTGACCCGGACCGGACCGGAGGCCGTGACCCGGACCGGACCGGAGGCCGCGACCCGCACCGCACCGGAGGCCGCGACCCGCACCGCACCGGAGACCGGCACCGGCACCGCACCCGAGGCCGCGACCCGCGAGGCCCGGACCGCGACCCGCACGGGCACCGCCGACGGGCACCACAGCACCCGTATCCGCGTCGTCCACCTCGCCCTGCCCACGGAGGCGTCATGAGCACGGCGGCCACGACGACCCCGCAGCCCCGCACCGGCCCGGCCACGGTGGTCGGGCGGGGCGTGCTCGCCGAACACCTGACCCGCCGCCTCGACCCGGACACCACCCCCGGCCCCGGCGAGGCCTCCCGCCTCGCCCGCCCCGGTGCCGCCACCGTCCTCGTCGCCGGGCTGGACGGGCTCGGCGAGTTCCAGGACACCGTCGTCGACTGTCTCGCCACCGGCCGGCCCCTGCTGTTCGTCGGCGTCTGGCGCTCCCTCGTCTACATCGGCCCCGTGTGGCGGCCCGGCGCCCAGGGCTGCCCGCGCTGCCTGGTGACGCGGACCGCCAACTCGCCGTTCGGGCCCGGCCTGGAGGGCGACAGCCTCGCCGAGTCCTGGCCGCACGGCTCCGACGTCCGCATCTGGGGGCCCGGTGCGCTGCGCCTCGTCGAGGAGTACGTGCGTGCCCGACTCGCCGCCTGCCACGCACCCGCCGGGCCGGCCGACGGCCGGGTCATCGTCCTCGACGGCGCCGCCGGCACGGTCGAGCAGCAGACCCTGCTGCCGGACTCCGGCTGCCCCAACTGCGGCAGCCTCCGCGAGGACACCGTGCCCGCGCTCACCCCGGCCGCCGTCCCCCTGACCAAGCTCACCCCGGCCACCCTGCGCACCGGGCGGCTGCCCGCCGGCGCCGTGCGCGGCGACTATCTCTTCGCCGGGCTCGGCCTGTTCAAGGAGCTGCGGCAGGACCTGCAGAGCCCGTTCGGGGCGTGCTCGGTGGAGCTGCCGCCGCGCTGGGGCCGCCGCGAGCCCGCCATCGGCCGCGCCGCCGACTACGCCACCAGCCGCACCGTCGCCGTCCTGGAAGGCCTGGAACGCTACGCCGGCCTGCACCGTGGCGGCACCCTGCCCCCGGTCCGCGCCCGCTACAGCGAGATCGCCGACCGCGCCCTGTACCCGCCCGACCTGGGCACCCACCCCGAGGAGAGCTACGCCTCCGAAGGCTTCCGGTACCGGCCCTTCGACCCCGACACCGAGATCGACTGGGTCGGCGCGTACTCCTTCCGCCGCGACAGCCGCGTCCTCGTCCCCGAACGCGCCGCGTTCTGGGGCCCGCGCCACGACGACGAGGTCTCCTTCTTCTACGACACCTCCAACGGCTGCGCCCTCGGCAGCAGCGTCGAGGAGGCCGTCCTGCACGGCCTGCGCGAACTCGCCGAACGGGACGCGTTCCTGCTCACCTGGTACCGCGAACTCGACGTGCCCGAGGTCGCCCTCGACGGCACCGACCCCGCCCTGGATCATCTGCTCGCCAAGTCCCGCCTGTTCACCGGCTTCGGCTTCCGCTGCTTCGACGCCACCATGGAGTACGGCGTCCCGGCCCTGCTGCTCACCGCCGAGAACACCGGCGGCGAAGGACCCGGCCTCTTCGCGGGCTGCGGCGCGCACCCCGACCCCGTGCAGGCCGTCACCGGCGCCCTGCACGAACTGGTCGGCACGATCCTCGCCACCCGCGACGGCTACGAGCGGCGCCGCCCCGACGCGCTCCGCATGCTCGACGACCCGTATCTGATCCGCCGTATGGAGGACCACTCCACCGTCGGCGCGCTGCCCGAGGCCCGCGACCGGTTCACGTTCCTCCTCGACCGGCCCCGCGCCGAGGAACCCGTGCCGCTCGGCCGGGTCCGCTCCACGCTGCGCACCGAGGAGAACGATCTGCGGGCCGACCTGTACGCGGCCGTCTCCGGCGTCCTCGACTGCGGACTGGACGTCCTCGTCGTCGACCAGACCATGCCCGAGCTGCGCCGCAACGGCCTGACCTGCGTCCGTGTCCTGGTGCCCGGCCTCGTCCCGATGACCTTCGGCCACCGCAACCGCCGCACCCGAGGCCTGCCCCGGCTCACCGAGGGCACCACCCTGCCCTACCGCAGTCTGCTCGCCCCCGGCCGGGAGATCGGCGCCGTACCGCACCCCTTCCCGTAGGCGACGCGCCCCGCTGCCGCCGGGGCAGAGCCGGCAAGGAGAACCCGTACGACCATGACGATGACGACCGACGAGGCGTACGCCTACACCACCGGCCTGCGGCTGCGCCCCCGCTCGGCCAACCCGGACGGCTGGCGCGTGGACTGGGCCGACGGGCCCTGGCCCGTGAAGGTTCACAGCGGGGCGCGGCGGCTGCCGCTGCGCCCCGGCGGGCCGCCGCCGCTCGCCGTCCTGCACCGGCTGCTGTACGGCGCGTTCGCCGTCAGCCGCGTCCGCACCGACCCGTCCGGCGGCATCGTCGCCACCCCGTCCGACCCGCTGCCGCACCACGGGCCCGAGGTGCAGCTGCGCCGGCCGATCCCGTCGGGCGGGGCGATGTACCCGACGGAGGTGTACGCCGCCCTGCCCGGCAGCGGGCAGGTGTGCCACTACGACCCGTACCGGCACGAGCTGGTCGACCTGGCCGGGCCGGCCGATGGTGACGCCGCGGCCCGGCTGTGCGCCGCGCTGCGCGTGCCGACGGACCCGGCGCCCGCCGCGGTGCTCGTCCTCACCAGCCGGTTCTGGAAGAACTTCTTCAAGTACGGCGACTTCGCCGCCCGTCTCGGCCCGGTCGACGCCGGTGTCGCCCTCGGCGCCGCCGCCCGCCTCGCCGACGCGCTGTGCGGGCACGCGCGCGTACGGACCGACTTCGACGACGGGGCCGTGCACGCGTGCCTCGGTCTCGACGGGGAGGAGGAGAACGCGTGGGCGGCGCTCGTGCTCGGGCCGTACGGCGCGGACGGTCCCGGCGCACAGGCGTGGGGGAGTGCCGGCTCTCCGGCCGGGCCCGTGGTGCTGGAGCGGTCCCGGAGGACACGGCGCTCCGAACGCTTCGACGCCTTCCAGCGCGCGGCCCGCACCGACCCGGGCACCCCGGCTGCGCCCGAGGCCCCGCCGGCACCCGAGCACGCCGTACCCGACGGCCTCGTGCCCCTCCCCGACCCGCGCCCCCTGGACCTGCTCGGGCCGCGTACCGCCGCCCGGCGTTTCTCGCGCGGGCGGCTGTTCACCGGGCAGCCGGCCGACGGGGAGGCCCTGGCCGGGGTGGTGCGGGAGGCGGCTGAGGCGCTGCGGCGGCTGGCCGGCGCGGCAGGCGACGCGGACGGGCTCGCCGGATGGGCCGCGCGGACCCGGCTGTACTGCGCCGTGCACCGGGTCCGGGGCGTGCCGCCGGGCTGGTACCGCTACCTGCCCGAGCCGGGTGCGCTGGAGTCCGTGGGGGAGGGGGCCGGGCCGGGCAGCGGGCGGCTGGTGCACGAGGCGATGTTCGCCGCCTCCTTCAACGCCGAGCTGGCCGCGTTCACCGTGCATCCGGTGACCCCGGCGGACTGGCGGCCCGCGGGCGGCCCCCGCGCCTACCGCGCCCAGCAGCTCGCCGTCGGCGCGGCCGTCGAGGCGGTGTCGCTGGCCGCCGCCGCGGAGGGCCTCAGCGGCCATGCCGTCCTCGGCTTCGACGTGACCCGTATCGACACGGCGTACGGCCTCGCCGGCCGCGCGGACACCGACGGCGGGACCCAGGCGCAGATCTGCGTCGGTGCCGTACGCCCCGACCCGAACTGGGAGATTGCGGTGATGCCACGGTGAACGGGTTCCAGGAGAACGGATCCCCCAGGACCGCCACACCCGCCCGGCAGGGCGCGTTCAGCCCGTACTACCTCTACCGTCGCGGCACCCTCGGCCCCGCAGCGCTCGACGGGCTGACCCCCGTGCGGACCTGGACGCTGCTCGCGGAGGCGGAACGCACCCGGCAGCGGCGTGAGGAGCTGCGCGGCCGGCTGGAGGACGCGCTGCACACGGCCGTGCCCGCGCTGCCCGCCGACCGGCGCCGTGAACTGCTGCGGCTGCGGCGCGACATCCACAACGACCGCGTCCCCGGAGTGCCCGACGCGGCCCGGCTGCTCGACCCGGCGACACGGGAGCTGCTGGAGGAGTGGCTGCGGCAGCGGGCGGAAGGCCACCGGCTTCAGAAGGAGGCGGAGGCGGCGCTCGCCGCCGAACTCGACGACGGGCGCCGCACCTTGGCGGCGGTCGCCGCCGGGGAGCTGTTCCAGCGCGGCCTGCAACTGTCCGACGAGCGCACCTGGCGCACCGTCACCGAGTGGGCGGCCGACCCGTTCTCCCCGCGCCGCAAACCCAGCAAGCGGCGCCGCGCCGAGAACACGCTGACCAGCTTCGCCTACCGGGTCGCGCTCAAGCCGTCGCCGTTCGCCTCCTTCACCGAGATCGGCGCCGCGCCGTGGACCACCGACGCCGCTGTCGTCCCCGTCGACGGGCCGCGCGCGAGGCCCGTGCAGGCCCGGCTCAGCGCGGGACTGCTGTCGTGGATGACGTACGAACTGCGCCGCCTGGACCGCGCCGACGAGCTGATGCAGATCCGCCTCAACCACTCCCTGCTCGTCCAGGGCGAACAGGCGATGTGCGTGCGGCGCGCCCCCGACGGCGCCCCCGAGGCCGCCTACGGCGCCGCCCAGGTGGTCGCCGCCCGTGACACCGGCCTGCTGCGCCTGCTGCGGTCCCTCCTCGCCGACGGCGCGCGGCCCGAACGCGAGGTGCGGGACCGGCTGACCGCGGCCGGGCTGTCGCCGGAGGCCGCGGCGACCGCGCTGGACAAGCTGGTCCGGGCCGGGATCTGCGAACGCGGGCTCGGCATCCCCGACCAGCATCCGCGTCCCGCGCTCGCCGTCGCCCAGCGGCTGCGCGCCCTCGACACCGAGCAGGCCGGGCGGTGCGCGGTCGTCTTCGAACAGCTCCAGGCCGCCGAGGACGCCTTCCCCGCCGCGCCCGTGCGGCGGCGCGCCGAACTGCTCGCCGGGATACGCGAACAGGTCGCGGTGTTCACCGACACCGTCGGCTGCCCCGCCCCCGCACCGGAGGCGCTGCGCTCGGTGGTCTACGAGGACGTCGGCACCCGCCGACCCGCCCGCACCTGGCGCCCGGAGGTGCTCCACGCCAACCGGTGGGCGCTGGAGCTGTTCCAACGGATCGTGCCCGTCCTGGACGACGCCACCGTCGAGAAGGCCGGCCTGTACGCCTTCTTCGTACGGCACTTCGGGGAGGACGCCGACGCGGTGCCGTTCGTGGAGTTCTACCGCCGGTTCGCCGCGCTGCCGCCCGCCGAGGCGAGCGCGGTCGCCTCCGGCGTCGGCGACCCGCACGCCGACCGCATCCGCGCCCTGCGCGCCGGCCTCGCCGGCCTGCTCCGCACACAATTCCACGCCCACCGCGCCTCCGAGAACGACCCGCACGGCGAACTGCGCCTGGACGCCGACCGGTTGAGGGGCTTCGCCGAACGGCTGCCCGCCGAGATCGCCCCCTGGCGGTCCACCGCCTACCGCGTGCAGTTCACCACCGGACCCGAACGGCCGTACGCCGTCGTCAACGGCGTCACCACCGGGCACGGCGTGTTCTTCTCCCGCTTCTGCGACCTGCTGGAACCGGACGCCCCGCACGAGTGGAGCCTCACCGAGGCGCTGCGCGGCCACATCGCCCGCACCACGCCCCGCCAGTGCGACATCACGGCCGTCCTCGGCCTCAACTTCAATCTGCACCCGCGGCTCAGCCCGCTGGAGCTGGTCTACCCCGGCTCCACCGCGCGCACCGCCGACAACACCACCCTCACCCTCGCCGACCTGGCCGTCCGCGCCGAACCGGACCGCCGCACCCTCACCCTGGTCAGCACCCGCGACGGACGGCCCCTGGACCTCGTACCGCTGAACTTCCTCTACCCGGCCGCGGCTCCCGTGCTGTACCGGCTGCTGTGCGCGTTCGCCCCCACCCGCACCTACCGGGGCGGACTGTGGGACCAGCTCGACCGTGCCGACGCCGTCGCGGGCCGCGCCGCCGGCCTGACCCGCGTACCCGCCGAGCCGCGCACCCTGCCGAGGGCGCTGCTCGGCGACCTCGTCCTCGACCGGGCCTCCTGGCGGCTGCCCGCCGCCGACGTGCCCGGCCTCGAGGGGCTGGAACGGCAGGAGGCGGCGGCACTCGCCGCGTTCGGCGACTGGCTGGGCCGGCAGGGCATCCCCCGGCACACCTTCTTCCGCCTCACCACGCCCCCGCCCGTGCCCGCCGGGCAGCGGGATCTGCTCGCCGAGACCCGGCAGTGGGCGCTCGAGGCACGCACCGCCCGCCTGCACAAACCGCATTACCTCGACGCCCGCAACCCCTTCCTCCTCCAGGTGTTCGCCCGCCGCCTCGCCGAGGCCGGGCCGGACGCCACCGTCACCTTCCAGGAGTGCCTGCCGCACCCCGCCGACCTCGACGACGACCCGCACACCGGGGCGGAGGAGTTCTTCGTCGAACACACCCTCGCCCGGCAGCGGCTCAACGCGGTCGCCGCCACGCTCGACGGCTTCGAACTCTCCCGGATCGACCTGGAACAGCGCCGCGAGGGCGACGTCCTCGGCCAGGCGCAGTCCG
>NZ_JALLGL010000163.1 GCF_023072675.1 Streptomyces sp. XM83C | reverse complement strand
GCTGACCATCGACCACGTCAACCCCGAACGCCCCTGGCCGCAGATCGAGCAGCTCGCCGAGCGGTCGCGGGCGGCCGGGTGGCTGAGGGTCAGGCGATGCGGGTCAGGCGATGCGGGTCAGCTTCTGCCCGAAGCCCGGCTCGACGAGGTCCTTCTCCAGGGCCACCGGCACCTTCACCGCACTGCTGGTGCCGTCGCCGACGGTGAGCGTGCCGACCTTCGTACCGGCCTTCGCCGTGTGCGGCACGTCACCCGGCGCGAACGACAGGTCCACCTTCAGCCCGGACCAGCCGACCGCCGTGACGTCCTCCGTGACCACGACCGGCGTACGGCCGCCGAGCCCGTCGTCGACGTACCCGACCACATCGCCCTTCTTGACGATCTTCGCCGAGGTCAGCGCGTCCTGCGCGGCGAGCAGCGCCGCCTTGCTGACGTTGTTGGCCGTCTCCAGGATCTTCGGCTTCATCTGCCCGAGGACGGCCCCCACGATGGTCACCTTCTTGCCGGCGACCTCCCGGCGGGAGGCGAACAGCAGATTGCCGCCGGCCTTGGTGGTGGAGCCCGTCTTGATGCCGATCGCGCCGATGAGGTATGGCAGCTCGTTGTAGTTGTTGTGGTACTTGCCGGTCGGGTCCGTCCAGCTCGCCGCGCTGGTGATCGCGACCAGCGCCGGGATCTTCACGACCGCACGGCCCAGCTTCACCTGGTCCTCGGCGGTGGAGACGGTCGTCTCCTTCAGACCGGACGGGTCCGTGTACGTCGTTCTCGTCATGCCCAGCTCCTTGGCGGCGGCGTTCATCTTCTCGACGAACGCGGCCTCCGAGCCGGCGTCCCAGCGCGCGAGCAGCCGCGCGATGTTGTTGGCGGACGGGATCATGATGGCCGACAGCGCCTGCTTCTCGGTGAGCTTGTCGCCCGCCTTGACGGTGTCCAGCGTGGACTCGCCCTCGGCGTTGTAGCCGCCCTCCTTCTCGGCGAGGGCGTCGACCTCGATCTGCGGGCCCTCCTCGCCCGCCTTCAGCGGGTGGTCGCGCAGGATGACGTACGCGGTCATCGTCTTGGCGACCGAGCCGATCGGCACCGGGTTCGGCTCGCCGAAGCGGTCCATCGTGCCGACGCCGTCGACGTCCATCCAGCCCTGGCCCTCGTCCGACCACGGCAGGCTGAGCTTGCCGCCGTCGAAGGTGTACGACTCCCTGCCGGTCAGCACGAGGGACGGCTCCGGCAGCGGACGCACAGCCTGTACGACCGCAAAGACGATCACCAGCAGCAGGACCAGCGGCGTCCAGATCTTGACCCGGCGGGCCAGCGTGCGCAGCGGGGTCTGCGGAGGCGGCGGGGTGTTGGTCAGCTCCGCCAGCAGATCCAGCGGCGGCTTCGGCGGAACCGGCTGCTGGGTGGTGCGCTCCGGGCCGACCTGGGGGAGGGCGGCGGTGGCGTCGGCGGGAACGACGGCGGGCCCGGGGGCCTTCGCCTTCGGTTCCGGCCGGGCGGGCTGGTCCGGCTGGGCCGGCTGGGCGGGCTTCCGCGTGGACGGGTCGTCGAGGGGCTTGAGCGCGACGAACTTGCTGGTGCGCTCGGCGTCCCCGGCGGGGGCGGCCGACGGCTTGCCGACCTTGAGCATCGTGGTCGGCTGGTCGACGGCCGGCTTCACGGACGGGCCGACCTTGAGCATGGTGGTGGGCTGGTCGACCTGGCGGGCGGCGGCCTCGGCCGAGGGCTTGTCGGAGCCCTCCTCGGTCGTCTCGCCGGTGTCCTCGCCCTTGCCGGGGGCGTCCGTGGCCTTGGCGTCGGTCCCGGCGGGGGCCTCGGGCTTCGCGTCGGCCTCGGGGGCGTCGCCGTCGCAGTCATCGCTGTCGGCGGCGTCGGCGGCGTCGTCGGCGTCAGCTCCGCCCTCGCGGTCGCCGTCGGTGTCCGTGGCGTCGGCGGCAGCGGAATCGGTTCGCTCGGCGGCCTCGGCGCTCTCGTCGGCGTTGCCGGTCTCGCCGGCCTGGTCGTCCCGGTCGGCCCGGTCGTCCTTGTTCGCCGTGCCCGAGGCGTCGTCCGAAGCGCGGCCCTCGTCCTCCGTGGCGTCGGCGGGCGCGTCGGCCTCGGCAGCCTCGGCCTCCGGCTTCGCGTCCGCGTCGTCCGGCGTCGAAGTCACCCACTTGGCCACAGCCGCCCGCAGACGCTCGTCGCGCGCGGCGTTCCCCGCGTCGTCGTCGGCGGCAGCCTGGTCGGCCTCGTCCCGGCCCGCCCCGTCACCGGCGGCATGTTCCTCGGCGTCCCGCTCCCCGGAGCCCGCGTCCCGCCCCTCGGCGTCGGAATCCGCGTCGGCGGTCACAGCCGCCGAACCCTTCGTCCGCTCGGGAACCGAAAGAACCCGGGTGGCCGTGTCCACGCCACCGCCGGACGCCGCCGTGGCCGCGTCCTCGCGGGACAGGGCCAGTCGCGGGTCGCCGGAGCCCCCGTGCTTCCCGTCCCGGGCCTCGGGAACCGGAACCGCGCTCCCCGACGTCGGTTCTGCCGACGACTCGCGCTGCTTCGACCTGTCGGGGGACTCGCCCGCCACCGATGCCTCCTCCATGCGCCGCACGCCCCGGCGCTACCGAACCCAACCGTGAATCGTCGGTTCGGACAGCACCGCAAGACGCCGTCCGAACCATGTACCAGTGTCCTGTGTGAGGGCTTGGCCGCTGCGGTAGACGAGAACGACATACCTGCCGGTTCCCTTACAAACAGGTCACGCACCCTCGACAGACCAATGTGAGAGGGGTCACCCTGTCATTCATCCACGCGGGGAGGCATGGATGGGCAGGAGCCGCAGAACACTTCCGGAGGAGCTTCTGTTGCTGGCACTGGACCCGGCCACGGGTACCACTGCGCAGCCGCAGTCGCTCGACCTCGGTCTGGCCGGAGCACAGCTAGTGGAGCTGGCGCTGGCCGGACGGATAGCCCCAGACGGGGATCGTATCGCCGTGGTGTCCCCACGGCCGACAGGAGATCCGACGCTGGACAGCGCGTTGGAGTTGCTGCGAAGGCGTGGCGCTCCCGTGCGTGCCGTCCACTGGATCGGCGGGCCGCGTCTCGGGCTCCGCCAGACCTACCTCTCGCATCTGGAGCGGTGCGGCATGGTGCATGCCGTGGCGGGCCAGATGTGCGGGGTCTTGCCGACGACGCGCTACCAGGCGACGGACACGGCGATCAGCCGGGAGATCAGGGCCCGGCTGGATTCGGCGATCCGGACCGGCGTGCCGCCGGACCCGCGTACCGCCGCGCTCGCCGCGCTGGCCCACGCGGTCGGACTCGGCAAGCACCTGTACCCGGGCAACGAGGGACGCTCGTCCCGCTCCCGGCTCAGGGATCTGATCCGGCACGATCCGATGGGCGGTCTCGTCGCGCACGCCGTGATGGACGTCCAGAACGGTGTGGCGGCCCAGCCGCGCCGCACTCCGGCCGGCCGGCAGGCCACGGCCGGGGGCAGGGCAGCGGCGGAGCCCGCTCGAGGCGTTCCGGTGCAGCCGCGCCGAGGATCGATGGCCCGCGTCGTGGCCCACTGAGCCGCAGTCCCACGGCTCGACAGGCCCCCGTACGACAACGGCCGAGGCACCACCCCAGCACCACCGGCACCACCAGCACCACCCCACCGCACGAGGCACCGCGCGGCGCCCGTGCGACGCGCCGCGCGGGGCAGCGCGCGGCACACCGCACGACCCACAGCACGCCCGGCACAGCACCACGGGCCGATCCGGGGCCCCCGGACCCGGTCCGCCGCCGGCGGGTGTGGCACAGACCCGTTCGGGAGCCGCGCGTCCGCGCGGGACGGCAGGGCCGTACGTCCGTCAGGACCTGGCCTGCCGCCCCGCGCGGACGCATGTCCAGGACACCTCAGCCGCATATCCCCGGTTTCCCAGCGGTAGGAAGCACCTTGGTGGCAGTCTGCTCAACAGCAGATACGCATAGTTGCAAGTACAAGCCAGTACAGCCGAGTACAGGCATGCAGCCGGAGGTGCACGTCCGTGGCGTCCAATGTCAATCCCACAGTCAGGCGGCGCCGGCTGGGTCAGGAGCTGCGCAGGCTCCGCGAGCTGAAGGGCATGACGGCCGAAGAGGTCGCCGAGCGGCTGCTCGTGTCCCAGTCGAAGATCAGTCGGCTGGAGAACGGGCGGCGCAGCATCAGCCAGCGCGACGTCCGTGACCTGTGCAATGTGTACGAGGTCGAGGACCAGCGCATCGTCGACTCGCTGATGCAGATGGCGAAGGACTCCCGGCAGCAGGGCTGGTGGCACACCTTCGGCGACATCCCGTACAGCGTCTACATCGGCCTGGAGACGGACGCGGCGAGCCTGCGCGTGTACGACCCGCAGGTGGTGCCGGGCCTGCTGCAGACCCGGCAGTACGCGGAGGCGCTGATCGCGGGTGCGCTGCCGGAGACGGCGCCGGCCGACATCGAGAAGCGCGTGCAGGTGCGGATGCGCAGGCAGGAACGAATCACCGCCGCGGAGAACCCGCTGCGGCTGTGGACGGTCCTCGACGAAGCCGCGCTGAAACGGGTCGTCGGCAACCGGACCATCATGCGGGAGCAGCTGGAGCACCTGATGGAGCAGTCGCAGCTGCCGCATGTCACCGTGCAGGTCATCCCGTTCGAGATGGGCGCGCATCCGGGCCTCAACGGCCAGTACGCGATCCTGGAGTTCCCGGACGCGGCCGACTCCAGCGTGGTCTACATCGAGGGCGTGACGAGCGACCTGTACCTGGAGAAGGCCAACGACGTGCAGAAGTACAGCGTGATGTACGAGCATCTGCGCGCCCAGGCGCTGAACGTCGAGCAGTCGCTGCAGTTCATCTCGAAGATCGCGAAGGAGTACGCGGACGACTGACCGCACCGGCGGGCACCCCGCAGGGGCGCGGAATCGGCCCCTCAGGCAAAGTGGCGCTGGAAGATACACCCTGACCCGGCCGAAGGGGAAGCTTCCAGCGGAATATGCCGCCCAACGAGTGAATAGTCGCTTCGTAGGCCGATGTTGGCGAGTAGCGTCGATCACGCCATCGAGCAACAAGGTTGGCGCAAACAGAGCAACTCACCACAGGCAACACGGAGCAGAAATGGCAATTCGTCAGGGCGCCACGGACACCTGGACCAAGTCCTCGTACTCCACGGGCAACGGCGCGTGCGTCGAGATCAAGTCGCCGGTCGTCGAGGCCATGGCCGTACGTGACTCCAAGGTTCCCCAGGGTCCCACCCTGTCCTTCCCGGCCGAGGCGTGGAACGCCTTCGTCGCATCGGTCAAGGCGTAGGGGGCGGGTCCGGCTGAGACTCGCCCTCCGCGCACACCTGGATAAGCACGACAGAACGAGCCCTCTCGACCAGAATCGCCGTCCTAGCCGAGGGGGCTCATCTGCACTCGGGGGGACCGCGCGACGGTGAGGCCCGGCCGGCGACACCCCGCCGGGCCTCACCGGACGCCGCGCCCGTCCTGGACGCGAAGGACGCCCCGGCCGCCCGGCGGGGCGTCCGCGCCGGTCACTCCACCGGTCTCTCACCGGTCGATCCGCAGGTCGCATCACCGGTCACCCACAGGCAGCATCACCGGTCACCTCACCGGTCACCCCACCGGGAACGCCACATCGCACGCCGGGTCCTCGGGCCCGACCGCCTCCCACTCCGCGAAGCAGACCTCCCGGCAAGGACCGTCGTACGCCGGCCCGCGCTCGCCGATCCACGCCTCCCCCGCCTCGAACGCGGCGAGAATCTGCGGAAAGGCGACCTGGCTCTTGCTGATCCGCGTGTAGGCGAGCCGCCGCGCGGGCTCCCGGCGGACCGTCGTCCCCCACGCCCGCCCGTGCCGCTCCGCCCACGCCCGCGCCGCCGCCTCGTCGGCGACCGGCACACGGCACTGGGCGAGTCCGTCGCTGTCCACGGACACATCGCAGTGGTGGACGACGTACGGCGACCCGTCGCCGCCCCGCAGTCACGGGCCGCCGCCTCCAGTCGGCCCGGTGACGCGGCGATCCACGTGGGCAGTTCGTCGGCGAGGCCATGCCGCTTCGCGCGGATCACCACCTGCGCGGGCACCTCGGCCGTCTCCACGGTGAACGCGTCGCGCATACCGGTGTTCTTCCCTGACGGGACGCCGGGCCCTTCCCCGAGGGCAAGGTCAAGCGGCGAGCTGCGCCTCGATCGCGGTGACGACCGCGTCCGAGTCCGGCTCGGTCTGCGGCGAGAACCGCGCCACGACGGTGCCGTCCCGGCCGAGCAGGAACTTCTCGAAGTTCCAGCGGATGTCACCGCTGTGCCCCTCCGCGTCCGCGAAGCCGACCAGGCGGGCGTAGAGCGGGTGCCGGCCCTCGCCGTTCACCTCGACCTTCTCCGTCATCGGGAACGTCACGCCGTACGTCGCCGAGCAGAACTCGGCGATCTCCTCGGCGGTGCCGGGCTCCTGCCCGAGGAACTGGTTGCACGGCACGCCGAGCACGGTGAACCCGCGGTCGGCGTACTGCTCGTGCAGCTTCTCCAGCGCGGCGTACTGCGGGGTCAGACCGCACCGGGAGGCCACGTTCACGACGAGGACGACCTTCCCGGCGTACTGCGCGAGGTCCGCGGAACCGCCGGTGAGGGCGCCGATCTCGACGCCGAGGGGGGAGGAAGACATGTCAGTGGTCATGCCTGGATGCTAGGCGGTACCCACCGCCCCCCGTCCCGTCCGGGACGGGAACCGGCCGAGGCGGGCGCGGGCGCGGGCGTCACCGGCCGTGGCGGGCGTGGGCGTTCTGTGGCCAGTGGCAGCCGCCGGGGTGCCTCTCACCGGCCGCGGCCGACACGGACGTCACCGGCCGCCCCCGGCGAGACACCGGCCCCCTCCACCAGCACATCCCCGACAGCAGTCCGCGAGTACAGCACCGACCGCCCCGCCCGCCGCCGCTCCACGAGCCCCGCGTCCCGCAGCACCCGCAGATGCCGGCCCACGGAACCCAGCGCCTGCCCGGTCAGCGCCACGAGCTGCGTCGTGCTGAGCGGTGTGCCGAGCAGTACCAGCACCCGTGCCCTCCCCGCGCCGAGCAGCGCCGCCAGCGCCGCGGACACCGGCGTACGGTCCGGGGCGGCGGCCAGGGCGCCCGCGCACGGGTACACCACCGCGTACCGCGAGGGCTCCTCCCACGACACCCACCCGGTCCGTGGTGTGACCGGCACCAGCAGCAGCTCCGCCCCGGCCACGGCCCGCGGCGCGTAGGCGTGCCGGTTGACCTGGAACCGGTCCCCGCCGAGCCAGCGCGTGCCGGGCCGCAGCGAGTCCAGTACGGCCGCCCAGCCGCCCCGCCCCGCCTGCGCGGCCCGCGCGACCACATCGGCCTCCAGTACGCGCCGCCGACGCCCCCAGGACGGCCGTACCGTCTCCTCCCACACCCACTCCAGCAGGGCCGCCGCCCGCTGCGGCAGATCGTCCCGCTCCAGTACGGCGGGCAGCGCACCGCCGGCGGAGAGCCGCAGGTCCGCGCGGGCCGCGTCCGGGTCGGCCGCCCGCACCCGGGCGACGCCGTCGGCGAAGGTCTCCCCGTCGCGGGGTGTGGGCGTGAGGAAGTCGGCGATCCAGTCCCGCCCGAGCCCGGCCCGTACGAGCCGCGCGGTCACGGGGTCGGCGGCCAGCAAGGCCCGGTAGGCGGGCCCGTGCCGTCGTAGCCAGTCCCGCTCACCGGGATGCGCCCCGGCGCCGGCGTGCAGCAGCTTCAGACAGGCGAAGGTCTCCGCGAGCGGCGACACCAGGAACCGGCTGCGGGCGAGCGTCTCGGCATCGACCTGCCACAGCCCCACGGATCGGCCCCCTCCCGGACGTTTCGCGTGCCCGCGAAACAGTAACCGAGGCGGCGGCCCGCTCCGAGACTCCGTCGCATGCCCGGTTACCGACACCTGTTCCGCACGCGGGAGTTCACCCCGTTCTTCCTCGCCGCCGCCACCCGCACGGCGGCCCAGACGATGGGAGGACTGGCCCTCGGCACACTCGTCTACCGGTCCACGGACTCCCCGCTGCTGTCCGCGATCAGCATGTTCGGGCCGCAGCTGGCCCAGATGCTCGGGGCGACCCTCCTCATGTCGGCGGCGGACCGCGTACCCCCGCGAGCGGCCCTGACGGCGACACAGCTGACGACGGCGGCGACGACAGCGCTGCCGGCGCTCCCCGGCACACCGACGGCGGCGATCCTGCTGCTGGTCTTCGTCCAGGGCCTGGCCGCGTCGGTGGACGGCGGGGCACGCTGGGGCCTGCTGACGGAGATCACGCCCAAGGACGCGTATGTGACGGCCCGTTCGGCACTGAACATGCTCGCGGGCCTGACACAGACGGCGGGTTACGCGACAGCAGGCGCGCTCCTGACCGTCGTGACCCCGGAGACCTGCCTGCTCCTGTCGTCGGCTCTCTCGGTGTCGTCGGCCCTGACGACGAGGCTGGGCCTGACGGCCCGCCCCCAGCGCACCGCGGGCCGCCCGTCACCGGCGGCGACCTGGCGCACCAACGCCCTCCTGTGGTCCTCTCGCCCCCGCCGCCTCACCTACCTGGGCCTGTGGCTCCCCAACGGCCTGATCGTCGGCTGCGAATCCCTGTACGTCGCCTACGATCCCGACGCCGCGGGCACACTGTTCGCCGGCGCCGCGCTGGGCATGCTGGCCGGGGACCTCACGGTCGGCCGCCTGGTACCGGCGGCGGTGCGGTCACGGCTGGTGGTGCCGCTGCTGCTCCTGCTGGCGGCGCCGTACCTGCTGTTCTTCCTGCATCCGCCGGCCCCGGTCGCGGCGGTGACGGTGGCGGTGGCGTCGATCGGCTTCGGCGCGAGCCTCGCCCAACAGCACCGTCTGCTCACCCTCACCCCGCCCCACCTCACAGGCCACGCCCTCGGCCTCCAGTCGGCGGGCACGATGACCCTCCAGGGCGTGAGTGCGGCCCTGGCGGGTGCGGGGGCGCAGGCGGTGTCGCCGGGGGCGGCGATGACGGGCATGGCGATGCTGTCGCTGGGGGTGACGGGAGGCCTGGCCTGGGCGGGGAGCCGCCGTCCGGTGCCGGTCGGAGCCGACCGGTGAGCGTGTGGACGACTGCGCCAGGAGCCTCCTCGCCGGGCCTCGCTCGCCCGCGCATCCCTTGCGGGCGCGGCACACGGCCCCGTAAGTACTGGCGGGTAATAGCCTCGTCGAAGGAGCCGTCATGCCCTCGCTCGACCGTCAGGACAATGTCTTCGTCCTCGATCTCGGAGACGGCGAAAACCGCTTCCACCCCGACTGGATCAGCGCCGTCGGTGCCGCGCTCGACGAGGTGGAGAAAGCGGAGGGGCCGCGCGCCCTGGTGACCGCCGCCACGGGCAAGTTCTACTCCAACGGCCTGGACCTGGAGTGGCTGCTCGCCAACCCCGACCGTCACCACCAGTACGTCGCCTCCGTGCAGGAGCTGTTCGCGCGGCTGCTGTCGCTGCCGGTCGTCACCGTGGCCGCCCTTCAGGGGCACACCTTCGCCGCCGGTGCGATGTTCTCGCTGGCCCACGACTTCCGCGTCATGCGCGCCGACCGTGGCTACTGGTGCCTGCCGGAGGCCGACATCAACATCCCCTTCACCCCCGGCATGACGGCACTGATCCGGTCCCGGCTGGCCCCGCAGACCGCACACGAGGCCATGGTCACGGCCCGCCGCTACGGCGGCACCGACGCCGCTGCCGCGGGCATCGTCGACCGGGCGGTGGAGGAGGACGCCGTGCGCTCCACGGCCGTCGAGATCGCCCAGGCACAGGCGGCCAAGGCCGGCGACACCGTCGGCACCATCAAGTCCCGTATGTACGCCCCGGTCCTGGCCGCACTGCGCGACACCGCGAACCCGCTCGGCTGACCGGTGCGCCCCGCGGCAGGGCTCACGTCGACGGCGGGCGCCCTGCCGGTGGCCGGACCCCGGGGACCGAGAAGCCCGCGTCGGGCGGCGTCGGGGGGTGCTGCCGGGCGAGGTCGCGTTCGAGGGCGTCCAGGGCCTGGCGGGCGGCAGTGATGCGCTGGAGCAGCATCAGCCGTTCGTCGGTCCCGGGAGCGGGGGCCGACTCCTGCACCACGTCGTGATCGTGCTCGTGATCGCGTTCGTACTCCATGTCCCGCGCCTCCTCCAGCGAGGTCAGGACGACGCCGATCAGGACGTTCACGAGGACGAAGGAGGCGAGGAGGACGTAGGAGGCGTAATAGAGCAGGCTCCACCGGGAGATCTCCATGCCCGCGTGCACGGCGTCACCGATGCCGTCCAGGGTCATCAGGAGCAGCAGGGTGAGGACCGCGCGACCGAGGGAGCCGTAGTGCTCGGGGTCGCCATGGCCGAAGAAGACCCAGCCGAGCATCGCGTACAGGTACAGCAGCAGCGCGCCGACGAGCAGGAAGCTGATCGTGCCGGGCAGGCTGCGGCCGACGGCGACCAGGATGATGCGCAGCTGAGGCAGGAAGCGCGCGGTGCGCAGGACGCGGGCCAGGCGCAGCAGCCGCAGGACGGTGGTGTTCTCGCGTACGACGGGCACGAACGCGCACAGGACCACGACGAGGTCGAAGACGTTCCACGGATCCTTGACGAAGTCGCGGGGCCGGTCGGCGTGGGCGGCGAGCCGCAGCAGTATCTCGGCGGTGAAGGCGGCGAGGCACAGATGCTCGGCCAGCCGTAACGAGCGGTGCCATTCACCGGCCAGCCCGCTGTACGTCTCCACGCCCAGCAGGGCCGCGTTGACCAGGATGACGCCGAAGACGGTCAGCGCGAACCAGCGGGCCTCGGTGAGGGAGCGGCAACGGCGGGCCAGCGCCCGCCTTGCGGTGAGGGCCGTCCGGTCGGCCCCGGGAACGTGACGGTCCGTCATCCTGCTGTTCTTGTCCCTTTCACGCACTGCGGATACACCCGCGCCCCCGGCGGGAAGGGCCGGGAGGCAGGCATGTGGTGATCATGCCTCAGGTCGGTCCTCTACAGCACTGTCGATCGCGGGTACGGACCATCGGTACGGACCACCGCTACAGGTCGGCCGCAGGGCGCCCGCACGCGCCGGAATCACTCACCGCGGATGAGCACGAACACCGGTGCCGGATGAGTACCTGCGCCGGTGCCCCGGACCGGACCGCGCGGCTTCACTGACCTCATGACGACAGCACCGACACCGCCGCAGGCGACGTACCCCCACCCCGGCTACCGTCACACGGCGTACCGGCCAGTGGTCCTGCCCGACCCCGACCGGGACCGCCACGCATGGATCGCGCCCACCGCCGCCACGGTGCTCGTGCTCGTCCTCGCCCCGCTCGCCCTGTGGTACTGCCTGGTGGTCGCGACGCAACCCGCCGACTGCGGCGGCACCGGCTGCGGGCAGGCCCGGAACACCGCACTGCAACTGGTCTACGTCACCCTGTACGTGAGCCCCGTCGTCACCAAGGCCGCCCTGATCACATCCTGGGCGCTGCCCCGGAAGCGCCGCTGGCGCACGCTGCGCGCCTGGATGGCGGTGGTCGCCCTGCTCCCGGTGCTGTTCGTCCTCCTGCTGCTGGTCACGCTTCCCGCAGGCTGACAGGCAGGGCCGCCGCACGCCGCACCGGCCGAGCATGAGCACAGTCCCGTCCGGGGCGACGCGGGTGACGCGGCCGTAGAGGGGCTGTTCGGGGTGCTTGACCCATTCGCGCCCGGTGAGGGGCGGCAGGTGCTGTGGGCGCCGGCCGTGGTCGCGGAGCGAGAGGTGGGTTGCCGACGGGCGCCAGCAGGGCTGTTCGTCGGGGCGGGTGTGCTCGCAGCCGCGGCTCATGTGGCCGTAGCCGTCGCAGCGGATCGGGACGGGCCCCGGCCAGGGCTCACGGGCGCGCACGACGGCGAAGGTGACGGTGCCCTGTGGGCCTGGTCGTGGTGGGCGACGTACTCGATGGTCAGGCCGATGTCCCACCAGAAGCACCAGCCTGTGCGGCGGAGTTGGGATGCTGCCAGGTCCTCAATGTTGCCGACGCCCTGGTCGACGATGTCGGAACAGTGGGCGTAGTGCTCCAGCGCGGCGAGGGCGACGCTCTTGGGCGTGCGGGGGCGCCGGGTGACCAGGAGCTCGAGGACCTGGTCCTCCAGGGTGACCAGCTCGGCGCCGTGTTCCTCGTGGAAGTAGCGCAGCACTGCCTGGTGCTCGGCGCCGGTTATGCCGTAGTTGCAGGCGCCGAGCCAGTTCAGCAGGGCGGGGACGTCGTAGCCGTTGCGGGCCCGCACCAGCACACCACCGTGCGTTCCTGGCGGACGGCCGAGAAGTGCGTGCCGCCGACGAGGTCGAGGTCCAGCTCCTTTTCCACGTGAGCGGCGAGGCGCTGTCCTGGTGCTTCGAACGGGTCTTCACCGGGCCGGGCCCGCTCATCCGGACCGCACAGATGGCCCTCGGCCTCACGGGCCCTGTGGGCAAGCAGGCCGCGGCCGTCCAGCGGACGGTCGTCGGTCTGCCTCTCCGTCGGCGCGAAGTCCGGTTCCAGGCCCACGAAGACGTTGTGCAGGTGCTCGGGCTCTCCTGCCAGCACAGGCCACCATCCGCTGCGGCCATGGAGCGCCCGCAGGTCGTACCACAGACGGAAGGCGTCGGTTCCGATGATCTCGCCGGCGTACACCGGTGTTCCGTCGGTCGCTGCCGCGGTTTGGCGCAGTGCGGGGAGAGCGACGCCCTGCTCGGCGCAGAGCTGCTGCAGTTCGGAGATCGTCGTCACCATGCCGTCAACCCAACGGCAGGTAGTGACAGCCACCGTCATGCAGAAGTGGAACGGTCCCACCCCGCAGGGCTCAGTTCAGGATGTGGACGAGACCAGGTGGCGAAGCCGACCCAGGCGATGGCGAAGACGGCGCGGCCCGGGCGGGTGTGGACGCGGAACCACACGCGGACGCGCTCGGACAGGGTTGCCGTGTTCGGCGTCGGCCGGGGCGAACAATTCGTAGGCAGCCGAGTGCGAGCAGCGCGACCCAGACCAGGTCGGGCTGTCAATCCGTTCTCCTTCTTCTCCGCGCTGGGCTGTGATCCGGAGCCGTCAGCGGCCTGCCGCAGACCAGAGGGCGACACCCAGAGCGGCGAGGCCCGTGAGGGTGCTGATGGTGGGGAGTGGCCAGCGGGTTCGCTCGAGGGCGGTCACCCGGGCGTCGAGTTCCTCGACAGCCTTGTCGATCTGGTCGTATCGCTGGACCAGGAGGGCGAGTTGGCCGTCGATACGCGCCAGCCCGACTTCAAGGGCGCGGCGGAACTCGGCGAGCTCCAGGGCGATCTCTCCGTCGGGCATAGGCGACTGGCCGGAGACGGTCAGGTCGCCGGCCTTCACGTCGACCTGAGCCTTCGTGTAGCCGCCGTCGACCTCCTTGTACCGCTCGCCCTTCTTCGCGAGAGCGGCGAGATCGTCCTCCACGCGGACCGCCATGGCCCGCACGTCAAGCACATCAAGCACGCCACCCAGATCCTCGTCGACGGCCTGGCCAGCATCCACGAAGCCATGGTCGACATGGCCGACGGCCACATCGACAACGAAGAGCTGATCCGCGGCATGTTCAGCCGGATCCACGTCGATCACGACACCAAGGGCGACGGCAGGTGAGCGTCGCCGACAAGGCCCGCAAGGTCGTCCAGGACATGACGGGCATGTGATGGCCGGACGCCGACGAGGGCGGACTGCGGGACGCCGCGAAGGCGTGGCGGGACTTCGCCGACGACGTCGACGACGTCACCTCCGCCGCCAACAAGGCAGCCCGCTCACTGATCGAGCACAACAAGGGCGAGGCCATCTCCGCCTTCGACGACCCGTTCTGGCGTCGCTACTACTACGACAAGCGCGGTTGGCTGAAGGATCTGGCCGATGCCGCCCGCGACATGGCCAAGGCCCTGGACGCATACGCGGACGCCGTGCACGGTGCGAAGAAGAAGCTCGAGCACGAGCTGGAGATCGTCGGTGCCACCCTCGTCGCCGGCACCGCCCTGGCCATCTTCACCGCGGGCATCTCGGAGGGTGCAGCAGTAGCGGCGGCGGCCACGGTCACGGAACTCGCCGCTGGCCTGGGTATCGCGGTGACCGAAGAGATCGCCGCCATCGCGGGCACCACCTTGGCCACCGCAGCCTTCGCAGGCGTCGAATCCATCACCGTGGATCTCGCCGTCACCCAGCCTGTGTCCATCGCCCTGGGTGAGCAGAAGGGCGGGCTAAGACCGTGTCCTATGTGGTGAGGCGGATGAGGCGCTTGTAGCAGCACAGGGCTGCGGCGAGTCCGAGAAAGGCCAGGTAGTTGCGGGGGTTGCGTTCGTAGCGAGGGCTGAGTCGGTGGTAGC
>NZ_JALLGL010000162.1 GCF_023072675.1 Streptomyces sp. XM83C | reverse complement strand
CCACCCGGCGCTGGGGGAGGCACCCCGTCAGCGCCGGGTGGCGCGACCCGCCCCCGCGCCCGCATCCGCGCAGGTGCGAACGGCGTGACGCCCGCCCCTGGCCCTGTAGGGGCCTGTGGCGGGCGTCGAAACCCGGCGCGCCGGCCGGCGTCACACCGTGCGCACCTCGGACAGCGGAACCGGCCGGTGCCCCCGCAGGGACAGCGTGGCGGCCTCCGCGATCCACCCCGCCTCCAGCGCGTCCTCGATCGTGCAGGGCGACGGCCGCGCCCCGGCCACGACCTCCGTGAACGCCGCCAGCTCCGCCCGGTACGCGTCGGCGAACCGGTCCATGAAGAAGTCGTGCGGTGTCCCCGCGGGGAACGTCGCCCCCGGCTCCGCCGACCGCATCGGCAGCTTGTCGTCCAGGCCGACCGCCAGCGAGTCCGAGAACCCGTGCAGCTCCAGCCGTACGTCGTAGCCGCGTCCGTTGTGACGGGAGTTGGACACCACCGCGATCGTGCCGTCGTCCAGCGTGAGCACCGCCCCGGTCGTGTCCGCGTCCCCCGCCTCGCGGATGTAGTCCGCACCCCGGTTGCCGCCGACGGCGTACACCTCGGTGACCTCGCGGCCCGTCACCCAGCGGATGATGTCGAAGTCGTGCACCGAGCAGTCCCGGAAGATGCCGCCCGACGCGGCGACGTACGCGGCCGGCGGCGGCGCCGGGTCGAGCGTGGTCGCCCGCACCGTGTGCAGCGTGCCCAGCTCACCCGACCGCACGGCGTCCCGCGCCGCCGTGAACCCGGCGTCGAAGCGGCGGTTGTAGCCGATGTGCACGGGTACGTCGCTGTCCTGTACGAACCGCAGCACCTCCAGGCCCTCCGCCATGGAGCGGGCGACGGGCTTCTCGCAGAAGACGGGCACACCGGCCCGTACACCCGCCCGGATCAGTTCCGGGTGGGCGTCGGTGGCGGCAGCGACGACGATGCCGTCCACGCCGGCGGCGAGCAGGGCCTCGGGCGAGTCCACGACCTCGGCCCCGAACCGCTCGCCGGCGGCCTTGGCGGCCTCCGCGAACGGGTCGGTGACGACGAGGGAGTCGACGGCGTCGAGCGCTGCCAGGGTCGCGGCGTGGAAGGCCCCGATCCGGCCGAGGCCGAGGATTCCGATACGCATGGTGCTCCTTGAGGGTTGTGCGGTGCGTCGTACGGGCGGTCAGTCGAGGCCGCCCAGGACGTTCTGGTCCCAGTCGATCACCGACCCGGTGACCACACCGGACCGGTCCGACAGCAGGAGGACGACGAAGTCGGCGATCTCGTCCGGCCGGCCCAGCCGCCCCATCGGCAGCCGGGCCCCGGCCTGTTCCCGCCAGTCGTCGCCCGCGCCGTGGAAGGCCCGCTGTGTGGCGTCCTCGCCCTCGGTCGCGGTCCAGCCGATGTTCAGCCCGTTGATCCGGATGCGGTCCCAGCGGTGGGCGTGCGCCGCGTTCCGGGTCAGCCCGGCGAGCCCCGCCTTCGCCGCCACGTACGGCGCGAGGAACGGCTGCCCGCCGTGCGCGGACGACGTGATGACGTTGACGATCGTGCCGGGCGCCTTCCGCGCGAGCATGTCCGCGACCGCGGCCTGCATCGCGAAGAACGGCCCCTTGAGGTTGACCGCGATGTGCCGGTCGAACAGCTCGGGCGTGGTGTCCAGCAGTGTGCCGCGCGCGGTGAGGCCGGCCGCGTTGACCAGGCAGTCCACCCGGCCGTACGCCTCCACCGTGTGCGCCACGGACGCGCGGGCCTGCTCCGCGTCGGCCAGGTCGGCGCGGACGTACCGGGCGGTGCCGCCGGCCGCCGTCAGCTCGCCCACCAGCGCCTCGCCCGGCTCCGGCCGGCGTCCGGTGACCGCCACCGAGGCGCCCTCACGGACCGCGGCCCGCGCGACGGCGGCGCCGACGCCCTGCGTACCGCCGTTGACCAGGACGACCTTGCCGGCCAGCAGGCCAGCCGCCCGCTCGGAGGATGTCGTCATCGGCTCTCCCGTCGTACGGCCGCCGCCCGCAGCGCGACGCGCAGCGCGTCCGGCGTCCACTCCTCGTCGAGCGCCCGCCGTACGAGGTCCGCCTGCGAGGGCGGGGCCATGCCGTCGACGGGCGCGTCGGCGTCGAGGTTCGTGGGGAACGGGTAGCCCTCGGCGCTCGCCGCGACCACCCGGTGCAGCCAGGCCCGCCCTGCGCCCTCCGCCTTCCGCCGCAGCAGCACCGGGTACACGGCGTTCACGACGGCCTCGCGGTCCACGGTCTCCATGGCACGCCCGAACGCGGAGGAGATCTGCAGCAGGTTCGCCATGCGCCGGATGCCGGCCGAGCGGTTGCCGCCGGCCGCGTGGAACAGCGCCGGGTTGAAGAACACCGCGTCGCCCTTGGCGAGCGGCAGCTGCACATGATGCCGGTCGAAGTACTCCTGGAACTCCGGCAGCCGCCACGCCAGATAGCCCGGCTCGTAGCGCTGCGAGTACGGCAGGTACAGCGTCGGCCCCGACTCGACCGGCATGTCGCAGTGCGCCACCGCGCCCTGAAGGGTGAGCACGGGGGAGAGGCGGTGCACATGCGCCGGGTAGGCGGCGGCGACCTTTGACGGCAGGAAGCCCAGGTGGTAGTCGCGGTGGGCGGTCTGCGCGGCGCCGCCCGGGTTGACGACGTTGATCTGCGAGGTCACCTGGTAGCCGGGGCCGAGCCACGCGTCGGCGGCCAGCGCCAGGACGTCGTTCGCGTAGTAGTCGACGAACACCTCCGGGTCGTGCAGGGCCGCCTTCTCCAGCGCGTTCCACACCCGGTCGTTGGCGCCGGGCGGAGCGAAATGGTCGCCCGCCCGGCCGCCGGATGCCCGCTGCCGGGCGATCAGCGCGTCGAACACGGCTGTCGCCCGGTCCACGACCGACGGTTCGAACGCGCCGCGGAACACGGCAACGCCGGGCCCGTCGGTGAGGGTGCGGACCAGCTCGTCCCGCAGTCCCTCCCGGTCGGTGGCACGCCGGGCGTCGTAGACGGGCACGCCCTGCTCCACGGCGACGGCGTGCGGATGGTCGGCGGGGTCGGTCGTGCGCTCGACGAGCGCGCGGAAGGCGTCGAGGCCGCAGTCGCGCTCCGAGAACCGGGCACGGCGGGTGTCGGTGAGGGACATCGTCGTCCTTTCGGTGACAGGGGCACCGCAGCCCTGCCATTCTTGTCCTGACAAACCCGTCGGACAATCATCGGCCGGCCATCAAAAACCCCTCAGCGACGGCCGGGGGCAGGAAGGACACGACACATGGGCCACCCCTTCCCGATCAGGGAGATCGCACGTCAGGCGGGGCTCAGCGAGGCCACCGTGGACCGTGTCCTGAACGGCAGGGGAGGGGTCCGCGCCAGCACCGCGCAGGAGGTGCACCGGGCCATCGCCGACCTGGACCGCCAGCGCACCCAGGTCCGCCTCGTCGGCCGCACCTTCATGACCGACATCGTGATGCAGGCACCGGAACGCTTCACGACGGCCGTACGCGCCGCCCTGGAGGCCGAACTGCCGTCCCTGCACCCGGCCGTGCTGCGCTGCCGCTTCCACTTCCGGGAGACCGGGCCGGTGGAGGAGCTGGTGCGCACCCTGGACCGGATCGCCCGGCGCGGCTCGCAAGGCGTGATCCTCAAGGCGCCCGACGTCCCCGAGGCCGCGGCGGCTGTCGCCCGGCTGGCCGCCGCGGGCATTCCCGTCGTCACTCTCGTCACCGACCTGCCGTCCAGCCCCCGCGTCGGCTACGTCGGCATCGACAACCGGGCGGCCGGCGCGACCGCCGCGTACCTGATGGGGCAGTGGCTCGGCGACCGGCCCGGGCATGTCCTCACCAGCCTCAGCAGCGGCTTCTTCCGCAACGAGGAGGAACGCGAGATGGGTTTCCGCAGCGTCATGCGGGCCCGGCACCCCGGCCGCCGGCTGGTGGAGATCGCCGAGGGGCAGGGCCTGGACGCCACCCAGTACGACCTCGTGCGCGCCGCCCTCGAACGCGACCCGGACATCCGCGCCGTCTACTCCATCGGCGGCGGCAACATCGCCACCCTGCGCGCCTTCGACGACCTGGGCCGCACCTGCGACGTGTTCGTCGCGCACGACCTCGACCACGACAACACCCGTCTGCTGCGCGAGCACCGTCTGTCCGCCGTGCTCCACCACGACCTGCGCCAGGACGTACGGGAGGCCTGCCGCCTCGTGATGCGTGCCCACGGCGCCCTGCCGCCCGAGGGGCCGGTGCTGCCGTCGGCGATCCAGGTGGTCACGCCGTACAACGTGCCGCCGCAGGCCGGGAAGGGGCCCGTATGACGCCCGGAGGACGTACCGAGCACGTCGAGATCGACGGCGTGCCCTTCACCGTGACGCTGCGCCCGCGCGGCCCGGTCGGGCTGCTCGCCCTGCACGCCGACAACGAGGGCGGTACGGGGGAACTGGCCGAGGAGGCCGGCGAGCGCTGCGGCGCCACCACCCTCGTCTTTCGCCAGCCCGGCGTCCCCGACCCCGTGCACCTGACGTCCCCGAGGATGGCCGACGCAGGCGTGCTGCTGCGGGAGTTCCTCGCGCACGTCACGGTCACCGTGTCCCTGCACGGGCACATGCGCCGCACCGCCGAACGCACCCTCTTCCTCGGCGGACGCAACCGCTCGGCCGCCCGCCGCCTCGCCTGGACGCTGCGCGCCCTGCGCCCCGAGTTCCACACCGTCACCGACCTGGAGCGCATCCCCGCCGCACTGCGCGGACTGCACCCCCGCAACCCGGTCAACCTCGCCCGGGACGCGGGCGTGCAGGTCGAACTGCCGCTGCTCGCCCGCACCTCGGGCGCCGACGACGTCCCGCCGCCGCACGTCGTCGACGCGCTGACGGCGGGCGTACGGCTGCTCAGGGCCGGACGCTGACCCAGCCGCCGCTCTCCGCCGAGCGGAGCATCGCGTCCAGCGCCGCCGCGCTGTGCACCGCGTCCGTGAGCGTCGTGCCGTACGGGGTGTTCTCGGTGACCGAGCGGAGGAACCGGTACGCCTCGATGACCTTCAGATCGTCGTAGCCCATCGCGTTGGCGGCGCCCGGCTGGAACGCCGCGTACTCGCCTGCGCCCGGCCCGACGTACACCGTGCTCACCGGCTGGTCCTGGTAGGCGGTGCCGCGGCTGACGCCCAGCTCGTTCATGCGGCGGAAGTCCCAGAAGACGGCGCCGCGGGTGCCGTGCACCTCGAAGCCGTAGTTGTTCTGCTCGCCCACCGACACCCGGCACGCCTCCAGCACCCCTCGGGCGCCGGAGGCGAACCGCAGCAGACAGCTGACGTAGTCCTCGTTCTCCACGGGGCCCGGCTCACCGCCCGCGGCACGCGCGTGACCGGCGGTCGCCTCCGCCGGGCGGGCCCGCTCCGGCACGAACACGGCCGTGTCCGCGGTGAGGGCGTCGATCTCGCCGAGCAGGAACCGCGCCAGGTCCACGCCGTGCGAGGCGAGGTCGCCGAGGACGCCGCTGCCGCCGCGCGCCCGCTCGTACCGCCAGGTCAGAGCCCCCTCCGGATGGGCGGCGTAGTCGCTGAACAGCCGCACGCGCGCGTGCGTGACGGTGCCGATCTCACCGGAGGCGATCAGATCGCGGGCGGCCTCCACGGCGGGCGCGTTGCGGTAGTTGAAGCCGACCGAGCCCTGGACGCCGGCGGCGGCGACCGCGTCGGCGACCGCGCGAGCGTCCGACGCGTCCAGGCCCACCGGCTTCTCGATCCACAGATGCTTGCCGGCCTCGGCCAGCGCGACACCGATCTCCCGGTGCAGGAAGTTCGGCGCGGTCACACTGACCGCGTCCACGCGCGGATCGGCCGCGATCTCCCGCCAGTCACGGGTCGCCGTCCCGAACCCGTACCGCTCCGCGGCCTCCTCCGCCCGCCCCGGCACCTCCTCGGCCACCGCGACGAGCTTTGGCCGCACACCGAGGTGCGGGAAATGATGCGGCACGCGCGTGTACGCCTGCGTGTGCACCCGGCCCATCCAGCCGAACCCGACGACGGCGACCCCCAGCGTGCGCACCGACATGACAGCCCCTGTTCCTCTTGGACCGGTCCAAAACCTTGGACCCCACCCTCACGACAGCTCTGCTCGCCTGTCAACCCCTTTGACAAGGCGTGTCGGCACATGGAACGGTCCATCCCATGAAGCAGCCGACGATCCGCGACGTGGCCGAACGGGCCGGGGTCTCCAAGTCGCTGGTCTCCCTGGTGCTGCGCGGCTCCGACCAGGTACGGCCGGAGAAACGCGACGCCGTGCTGGCCGCCGTACGCGAACTCGGCTACCGGCCCAACAACGCCGCCCGCAGCCTCAGCGAACGCCGCACCCGCACGGTCGGCGTGCTCCTGCACGACCTGCGCAACCCCTGGTACGTGGAACTCCTCGACGGACTCAACTCACCCCTGCACACCGCCGGTCTGCGCATGCTGCTCGCCGACGCCCGCCTCGGCCGCCGCACCGGCCACGGCCCCGCCGAGCCCTTCGTCGACCTGGGGGTGGACGGCCTGGTCGTCGTCGGCACCCTGCCCGACCCGGCCGCGCTCGCCCCCGTCGCGGAACGCCTCCCGGTCGTCGTCGCCGGAGCCCGCGAACCGGTGCTGCCCCGGGTGGACGTCGTCGCCGGCGACGACGAGGCGGGCGCCCGCCTGGTGACGGAACACCTCGCCGCACTCGGCCACCGCCGCGTCGCGCACATCGCGGGCCACGGCGCGGTGGCCGCTTTGCGCCGCGCCGGGTTCGAGACGACGGCCCGCGAGCGCGGCCTGGACGTGACGGTCGAACAGGCGGACCTGACGGAGGAGGGCGGCCACCGCGCCGCCGTACGCCTCCTCGCCCGCCCCGACCGCCCCACGGCCGTCTTCGCGGTGAACGACATGACCGCCGTCGGCGTCCTGTCCGCCGCCGAGGAACTCGGCCTGCGCGTCCCGCGGGACGTCTCGGTCGCCGGCTACGACAACACGGCGATCTCCCGCCTGCGTCACGTGTGGCTCACCACCGTCGACAACGCCGGCCACGAGGTCGGCCACCGCGCCGCCCGCCGCCTCCTGGACCGCCTCGACGACCGTGCCGGAGACGGCCGCCTCGACCTGTGCTCCCCCGCGCTGGAGACCCGCGGCACGACCGCGCCCCCGCTCACAGACTGATCGCGTAGACCTTCCGCAGCGTCTCGTGCACGGTCCACCTGGTCCGGTCCCCGGCGCGCAGCACCGCCATGTCCCCCGGCCCGACCCGCAGCACGGGCCCGCCCTCGACCTCGATCGTCGCCGACCCGCTCAGCACGACGAACATCTCGTCGGCCTCCGTGTCGGTGACGACACCGGGCGTGATCTGCCAGATCCCCCGCATCTGCCGCCCGTCCGGCGACTCCCACACCACCTTCCCGCTCACCTCGGGCGACCCCGACACGATCTGCGCGGGGTCGAGCGGCTCGGGCTCGAGTTCGGCATCGGCGATGCCCACGACGAAGGACTGCTCCATACCCCGAACCTAACGGCCCCCACCCCGCCACCGGTCCCGACAGGCTGTACGGATCTTCACCGGCGGCGGGACAGTTCGTCGCGTGTCGCAGCTGGATGCGTACTACAGTTTCCCGCCTGCGACATGTCACCTCGTGTCGTGAGATGAGCATCCGAGGGCGGGATGCCGTGCCCGGGTGCGCTGTGGCCTGTGGGGGGCTTTGTGCAAGACATGGTCAAGGGGCAGAACGTGTCCCTGGCGTCCCTGAGCGAGGACGTGGGTTCCGTGATGGTCGGCCTGGGCTGGTCCAGCCCGACCGGTGAAGGGGACGCGGATGTGTCGGTCCTGCTGCTGAACGACGACGGGAAGGTGCGCAGCGACGCCGACTTCTACTTCTACAACAACCCGGTGGCCGCCGACGGCAGCGTGCAACTGCTCGGCAAGGTGCCCACGGAGGACGGCGACGAGGACCGTATCGGCTTCGACCTGACGGCTGTCCCGGCCGACGTGGAGCGGATCGTCGTGGCCGCGAGCCGCTACCGGGGCGCCCGCTTCGGGGAACTGGACGACGTGCGTGTCGTGCTCGCGGACGCGGGCGGTGAGACCCTCCTGCGCTTCGCCATCGACGACGCGGACGAGGTCAGCGCGATCATCTTCGGTGAGCTGTACCGGCGTGGGGACGACTGGAAGTTCCGCGCCGTCGGTCAGGGCTACGCCTCCGGCCTCGCGGGTCTGGCGACCGACTTCGGCGTGGACGTCGACGACGCCGACACCGAGGACGACGCGCCGACGGGTGGTGAGCCCACCAGCACTCCGGCGACCGAGGACACGACCGTGCCGGGCACGGCGGGGGCGGACGGCCGAGGCGTCGCGCCCGCCGCTTCCGTGCCTGCGGGGCCCGGACCGGTGCTGGAGGCCGTACCCGCACCCCGCCGTCCGGCGGACGAGCCGCCCCGGCAGAAGGCCGCCGCACGCCCGCGCACGGCGAAGAAGAAGGTGACCCTGCCCGCCCGGCCCGCGAAGACCCTCGCGGAGAACGACTCCTGGAAGCAGGCCCGTCTCTTCCCCGTCTCCGCGCTCAAGAGCGACCGCGACCGCGAGATGCGGGCCACCTCCGTCCTGTTGTCGGTGATGGCTCAGGTCCCGGAGTTCGGACGGCGGCTCACCGCCGCGTTCGGCGCCCCGGCGGGCCGGATGGAGACGTTCACCGAGGTGTCGCTGCCGCACGGCGACACCCCGCGCCGCCCCGACGGCGTCATCCGGGTCGAACGGGCCGGCAAGCTCTGGACGGCGCTGGTCGAGACCAAGACCAACGGGAACGCGCTCAAGGCCGAGCAGGTGCAGGCGTACACGGACATAGCGGCCCGGCGCGGTTACGAGGCCGTCGTCACGCTGTCCAACGACGTGGCGCTCGAAGGCAGCCCACTGGTCGACGTCAAGATCGACAAGCGGCGCAAGCACAAGGTGGCACTCTGGCACCTGTCCTGGGCCGAAGTCGCGCACCAGGCGCAGATGCTCATCCGACACGAGGGTGTCCGCAACGCCGCCCACGCCTGGTTGCTCCAGGAACTCCTCCACTACCTCCAGCACGACAACTCCGGCTGCCACGGCTTCCAGAACATGGGCCCGGCCTGGGTGCCCGTCCGCAACGGCATCGACGACGAAACCCTGTGCCAGGGAGACCCGCGCGCCCTGGAGGTGGTGGAGAGCTGGGAGCGGCTGGTCCGCCAGGTCTGTCTGCGCCTCGGCGGAGAACTCGGGCAGAAGGTGCTGCCGGTGCAGCGTTCCCGGCGGGGCACCGATCCGCAGCAGCGCCGCCGCCGCCTCGCCGACCAACTGTGCCTCGACGGGCGCCTCCAGGCCGAACTGCGCATCGACGGCACCCCCGGTGTACTGGCGCTCACCGCGGACCTGCGGACCGGCAAGCTGCGTACGTCCATCGAGATCCCCGCGCCCGAGCAGGGCTATCCGCTGTCCTGGGCCAAGCGGCTCGTCCGGCAGCTGGCCGAGGCACCGGCGGATCTGCACGTCGAGACGCTCGTCGACAGCGAGACCGGCGGGCCCCGGGGCACCCTGGAGCGCCTCCGGCCCGAACCCGGTGATCTGCTGCCCAAGGACAGCGGCGTCCGTATCACGGGTTTCCGGCTGTCCCTCTTCAAGGGCATGGGCAGCGGCCGGGGCAACGCCGAATCCGGCTTCATCCGCAGCGTCGACGACGCCGTACAGCGCTTCTACACCAGCGTCGTCGTGCACCTGGACCGGACCGCCTCCCGCCGTGCACCGGCGAAGGAAACGACCGGCTGACGGCCCTGCCGCCTGTCTCCCGGCCACCGCGGCCCCGGCGCCCGCGCTCATGCCCTGCGAGGGCGGCGCGGGCACCGGGCCGTACGGGTGCCGGGCGAGCGGCTCACGGCGTACGGCGGCAGCGTTCGCACCCGGCCGCACGCCCGCGCGCGCCGCGCGAAACGCCGTACACCGAGCCTGGCACGCGCAGGTGTGCCAGGCTCGGACGGGACAGGCGTCAGCAACACCGCAGGAGCAGCCCATGATCGACGTCGACCGGCAGATCGACGCCGTCGAACGCGCCACCGGCCGCCGCGCCTTCCGCGCCGCGGAGGTCCGCGCGGTCACCCTCGCCCAGAGCCACGACCTGCCCGCCGAGGCGCTCTGGGACGCCTGCACCGACCCCGAGCGGATCCCGCGCTGGTTCCTGCCGGTCGAAGGGGAGCTGCGCCAGGGCGGCAAGTACCAGCTCCAGGGCAACGCAGGCGGCACGATCGAACACTGCGCACCGCCCGAGAGCTTCACCGCCACGTGGGAGTACGGCGGTGACATCAGCTGGATCGAGCTGCGGCTGACACCTGAGGGCACCGCCCGCACCCGGCTGCGGCTGGACCACCTCTTCCCGCTCGACGACCCCAAGTGGGCGGACTACGGGCCCGGTGCCGTCGGCGTCGGCTGGGACATGACCTTCGCGGGGCTGTCCCTGCACCTGACGACGGACCGGCCCAACGACCCGGACGCGTTCATGGCCTGGGCCGGCTCGCCGGAGGGCCGCCGCTTCGTGACGGCGAGCAGCGAGCGCTGGTACGCCGCGACCGTCCTGAGCGGCGAGGACACGGCCCGGGCCCGCGCCTGGGCCGACCGCACTACCGCCGCGTACACGGGCGAGGCGGGCTGACCAAGGGCGCGAAACCCTCAGCCGGAGCCGGAGCCGGAGCCGGAGCCGGAGCCGGAGCCGGAGCCGGGGCGGATGCGGAAGCTGAAGCCGATGCCGGAGCCGGACCGGCCGCCGAGGCCGACGACGCCGGCGAGGCCACCAAAGCCGCCGGGCTTCCCAGCAGCCCCGCCCCGCGTCACCGCGCCGGCGGGCCCGCCCCGGTCGGCGCCTCAGCGGGCCCGCCCCGGTCGGCGCCTCAGCGGGCCGCCCGTACCCCGTCCAGCGCGATCGCCAGCACACGGTCGCGCTGTGCGTCGTCCATGAACGTCGTCGCCGTGACGCCCGCGACCAGGCGCAGCAGGTCGCCGAAGTCCATGTCCGTGCGCGCCGCGCCCGTGCGCTGTGCCCGTTCGAACAGCGGGCCGCCGGCGGCGTACAGCGACTCCCGGCAGGCCTGGAAGATCTCCGACTCGCCCTCCAGCGCCTCACGGACCGCGCGCTTGGTGACCATGTAGCCGGCGAACCGGCCCAGCCATGCCGTCAGCGCCTCCCACGGCTCCTGGTCTGCGACCTCCAGAGCCGCCTGGCACAGGGCGTTGACATCGTCGGCGTACACGCTCTCGAACAGATCCCGCCGGGTGGGGAAGTTGCGGTACAGGGTGCCGATACCCACTCCCGCGCGGCCGGCGATGTCCTCCAGGGACGCCTCGGCGCCGTGCTCGGCGAACGCCTCGCGGGCGGCGGCGAGCAACGCGTCGTAGTTGCGTGCCGCGTCCTTACGGTGCGGGCGGCGCGCCGCGACGATCTCGCTGACGGGGAACGACGGGGACGTCACGTGGGCCTCCCGAGGCGGACGGTTGAACCGGAGGGGTGCCTCCGTTAGAGTGGAGGGGTACCTCCACTTTAGCAGTGGGGGCCTGATCTCCCTGCCCGGAGTGCGCCGTACCGACGCGCACCCGCGGCATACCACTGCCTTCTGTCCCTCACATCTTCCACGTCTTCCACGTCCGCTGCGTCTGCTACGTCTTCGCGTCCGATCTCGGCTCTTTCGTGTCCGGAGAGGCCTTCTCATGCCCAGCAAGTCCACCCGCCCTACCTTCGCGGTCCTCGCGACGGGTGCGGGCGTGTTCGCCATGCTGCAATCGCTGATCGCGCCGGCCCTGCCGACCGTCCAGCACGCCCTGCACACCTCGCAGTCCACCGCGACCTGGGTGATGACGGCATATCTGCTGTCCGCCAGCGTCTTCACCCCCATTCTCGGCCGGGTCGGCGACCTCGTCGGCAAGAAGCGCACCCTGGTCGCCGTCCTGGTGGCGGTGCTGGCCGGCTGTCTGCTCGCCGCGCTCGCTCCGACGATCGGCGTGCTGGTCGTCGCCCGGGTCGTGCAGGGCGCCGGGGGCGCGCTGGTGCCGCTGTCCTTCGGCATCATCCGCGACGAGTTCGCGCCCCGCGAGGTCCCCGGCAGCATCAGCGCCCTGTCCGCCGTGATCGCGGCGGGCGGCGGTGTCGGCATGGTCGCCGCCGGTCCGATCGTCTCCGCCCTCGACTACCGGTGGCTGTTCTGGATACCCGTCGCCGTCGTCGCCGCCACCGTCCTGATCGCCGTCCGCTACGTCCCCGAGTCGCCCCGCAGGGCGGAGGGAAGCGTCAGCTGGCTCGGTGCCCTGCTTCTGTCGGGGTGGCTGGTGGCGCTGCTGCTGCCGATCAGCCAGGCCGGCGTCTGGGGCTGGGGTTCCGCGCGTACCGTCGGGCTGTTCGTGCTCGCCGCGCTGCTGTTCGCCCTGTGGCTGATCGCCGAGTCCCGCTCCCGCAGCCCCCTCGTCGACCTGCGCGTGATGCGGCTGCCCGCGGTGTGGACGACCAACCTCGCCGCGCTGCTCTTCGGCGCCGGCATGTACGCGATCTGGTCCTTCCTGCCGGGCTTCGTGCAGACCCCGAGCAGCGCGGGATACGGCTTCGGGGCGAGCGTGACCGCGTCCGGGCTGCTCATGCTGCCGATGCTCGTCGCGATGTTCCTCTCCGGCATGCTCAGCGGACGTCTGGAGCCCGTGTTCGGCGCCAAGGCGCTGCTCACCACCGGCGCCGCGCTCGGCGCGCTGTCCTGCGCCATGCTCGCGGTCCGGCACGACCGGCAGTGGCAGATCGCCGTCGCCGCCGGCCTGTTCGGCCTGGGTATCGGCCTCGCGTTCGCGGCGATGGCGAACCTCGTCGTCGCCAGCGTCCCGCCCGACCGGACCGGCGCCGCCACCGGCATGAACGCCAACATCCGCACCATCGGCGGCTCCATCGGCGCCGCGGTGACCGGCGTCCTGGTCACCGGCCGGCTCCAGCCGTCGGGACTGCCGTACGGCTCCGGCTACACCCACGGGTTCACCCTGCTCGCCGTGCTCTGCCTGGCCGCCGCGCTCGCCGCACTGCTCGTCCCGGTCCGCCGCCGTGCCGTGCCCGCCGCGGGACCGGAGAAAGAGCCCGCACCGACCGCCCCGGCGCCCGCACCCGCGCGCGTGCGGTAGTGTTGACCTGCGCGATCTCGCGGCACGCCGCGGGAGACGCGACGGGACGTGGCGCAGCTTGGTAGCGCACTTGACTGGGGGTCAAGGGGTCGCAGGTTCAAATCCTGTCGTCCCGACGGTGAAGTACAAGGTCAGGGCCCTGTTTCGACAGGGCCCTTGATCGTTTTCAGGGCCGCCGTCCCGCAACATCTCACGAACGCGATTGATCAAGGTCAGCCGAGCAGTTCGGCAGCTTCTCTGAACCCGCCTTGCTCACAGCGGTCTCCCGCCGCACCGAGTTCCGTGAGCGCCTCGGGGAACTCCTGCTGGAAGGCGAGGTCTGCTGCGCCGGGCTGTCCTACTGCGTGGCCCTGGCCGGCTTCGGGACGGCTCGCGACGCCGACCTGGTCGCCGCCTACCTGGATCGCTACCTCCGCCGCCCCGACCTCGCGTACGACCAGCCCGTCGCCATGGGCGCTCTCCAGTTCGTCGACCTGAACCTCGGACATGGTCGAGCCGACCGCTTCCGGGAACCGGGGGGCCTGTGGCGGCAATGGCTGAAGGACGCACCTCACATGAAGGGCGACCCGGACCCCAGCCCCCATTACCTGAGCCTTGTCCGGCGGCTCTGCGCGTTCGTCGACGAGTGCGCTGAGATGTCATGACCGCCCCCCTCTCGTGATCTGCGACGGGTGACCGGCGCCCGGCCGGGCCGGCGCCCGTGCCGGGAAACGGTCTCCGGCCGGCGCCCTCGGCTCCTGATCGGACCTGGGCGTCACGGGCGGGCAGCCGAAGCCCCCCGGCGGGCGCGTGGGCGGGCCGCTGTGCGGCGGCCGTGCGTCGTGTGCGCCCGGTGTACCCGCTGCGTGAAGCCGTCCCTCGTGCTGAAACGTTCCCGTGCCGTGCCGGTACGTTTTTCCGGTACGGAAAACCGGGTCGGTGACCGCTTTCCCGAAACGGGTCCGACGCCCTCTTTCTGTTCATGAATAGCATGCGAGGCATCGGCCCGTCGCTTTTCCCGGCAGCTTCATGCAGATGTGTGGACGTCCCTCCGCGCTGTTTGCGGGTCACGGACGGCGGACACCTTTCGGGGCAGGTGTGATGCGTGCTCGGCCCTTGGACAGGAGGCCGGATGAACGTCGACGGGCGCGACCCGTCAAGATCATGTGATTCCACTCGCAAGATCGTGAAGGCCGCGCCCGCATGCCATCCTGCCCGAC
>NZ_JALLGL010000161.1 GCF_023072675.1 Streptomyces sp. XM83C | reverse complement strand
AGGACATCATGCGCTGCCTCAAACGCTTCGTGGCCCGCGAGGTCTACCGGGCCCTGACCAGCACACCGACCGAACGAATCACTCAAACCGACCTGGCTCCAGCGGCTTGACAGCCATAGGAGCATCCAGGGCATCCGCCGAGGCCCTGGCCCGGCACGGCGTCGACGCCCAGGACCTCGCCCTCCTCACGGCGCTCGCCGACACCGCCCCGCTGCCCCAGTCCGGGGCCGCACACCACCTGGGCCTCGACCGCACCACCCTGTCCGCGCTGCCGGACGGCCTGGAGGACCACGGCCTGGTACGACGCCGCCGCAGCCCCGCGGACCGCCGCCGCAACCTGATCGACCTCACCCCGGCGGGCAGGGAGTGCCTGCGCCGCGCGCAGGACGCCCACCGGGCTGCCGAGACCCGCTTCCTCGCCGCCCTGGACGAGGACACGGCGGCCACCCTGATCCGCGCCCTGCGCCGGCTCGCCGCAGCCACCCCTCCCCACTGACCGCACGGCACAGATACGCAGGTGAAACGCACTGCGAAACCTTGGTATGGTTGTGCGTGTCGCCGCGGGGGAACACCCCCGCGACCGACGCACACCTCGTCCGGGTGGCGGAATGGCAGACGCGCTAGCTTGAGGTGCTAGTGCCCTTTATCGGGCGTGGGGGTTCAAGTCCCCCCTCGGACACCAGCAAAAACCCCAGTTGATCTGGGGTTTTTCTGTTCTTGCCGCTGACGCGCGACGGGCGGGTGGGTCGCTTCCGCCGCAGCGGACCCCCGCATTGTCGGACCCGGCCGACGGCGGCCCGCGCCCACCACGACCTCACCGGCGAGACCGACGCCCGACGCCGTCGACCCCGGCCGCCTCGCCGAGGCCGCTCTGCTGTCCGCCGAACCGCAAGCGGACGTCGCCGGTGCGTGCGAGGCGCTACGAGCCCTGGGCCGGGCCGCCCTCCGGCACCGGCCGGCGGCGGCTCAGCCGGCACCGAGTTCCCGGCGCAGCATCGACAGCACCTCCGCGACCTCCTCCGCCACGTCGTGGCCCGGGCCGTGGACGAGCAGCACGTCCTCGTACAGGACCTCGAGACAGGCGAGCGCCTCGTGCGGCTCGCCCTGTCCCAGGAGCAGCATGCCGATGTCGCGGCGCAGCTCCACGGCCGCGTCGCTGACGTCGCTCTCCACGGCCCGCTCCACGTCGAGCACGGCTTTCAGCTCCGCCAGCGCCTCCGTCACCTGGCCCAGCTCCCCGCGGCAGCGGGCCGCCTGGGCGCGGCAGTCGCGGGCCTCCTCACCGGTGGGCCCGTTGATACGGCCGTACGCCTCCGCCAGCGCCTCGAACTCCGCCAGCGCCGCCCGGTGGTCGCCCGCCAGCTGCCGACTGATCGCGCGCCGCCGCCGCAGCCGCAGCACGGCCTTGTTCTCCGCGCCCAGCGCCCGCGCCAGCGGCTCCACCATCTCACCGGCGACCTCCGCTGCCTGCGTGTAGCGCTCCTCCGCCATCAGCGCGATGTACTGCCCGTCGACCTCCCGCAACCGGGCCCTCAACAGCTCCCGGTCGGGCGGCGACATCACCTGCCCGGCGTCCTGACCGGCCGCCGCCGCGTCCGCCGCCGGCCGCGGGAGGCTCTGCGCGCGGGCGCGCGGCGCGTACGGCCGCCGGTACAGGCCGGTCGGGTCCGGCGCGCCCGGCGGCCCGGCCTCCCCGAGCGCGGACGACTCCCCGGGCGCCGGCAGGAACGGCACCAGCCGGTCGTACACCTCCTGCACATCCGCCGGCCGGGCCTCCGGCGCCTTGCGGAGCAGATGCAGGACCAGCGCCTCCAGCTCCTCCGGTACGTCGGCCCGCAGCCGCCGCAGCGGCGTCGGCGCGGCCCGCACATGCCGCTCCATCAGCTCGAAGTCGCTCCCCGCGCCGAACACAGGCTTGCCGCACAGCAGTTCGTGCAGTACGCACCCCAGCGCGTACAGGTCGGTGCGCGGCGAGACCCGCGTGCCGCGCACCTGCTCAGGCGCCATGTACCGGTGTGTCCCGATGGGCCGCCCGGACGCCGTCAGCCTGGTCACATCGGTCCGCAGGATCGCCGCCACACCGAAGTCCAGCACCTTCACCGTGCCGTCCCGCGTGACCAGGACGTTCGACGGCTTCAGGTCCCGGTGCACCACGGGCACGTCGTGCGCGTACGACAGCACGGTCGTGACCTGCGCGGCGACCGCCACCGCCCAGCTGACCGGCAGGGGCCGCTCCTCGCTCACATACCGGGTGAGGGGGACACCCTCCACCAGCTCCATCACGAGGCACAGATGTTCGTGACCTCTGTCGAGCACCGCGTCGTACACCTGCGGCACGCCCGGATGCCGGACACGGGCCGTGACCCGCGCCTCGCGCCGGAAACGCCGCTCCAGCTCCTCCGTCAACTGCGGGGTGGCGGCCACGGCCTGCGGCCGGATCCGTTTCACCGCCACCGGACGGTCCAGCACGGCGTCGTAGCCCCGCCACACATCGCCCATGCCGCCGTGACCGAGCGGCTCCAGCAGCTCGTAGCGGCCCGCGATCGGTCTGTCCGGCACCTTTCCCCGCACCGCGTCCTGCCCTCGTGCTCGCCCGTCCGCCGAGCCACGTCGATCGCGGCCAGTCTCCCCGGAAAGCGATCACCACGTCCAGCAGCATCCTCTGCGGGGACGCACCGGACAGGCCGCATCAAGCCACCGGCGCCGACGGCGGCCCGATCCGCACCGTGTACTCGGCCCACACCGTCTTGCCCGGCCCCTCCGGGCGCGGCCCCCACCCCCACCGGTCGGCCAGCGCATCCACCAGCAGCAGCCCACGCCCTCCGGTGCCGTCACCGCCGGCACCCTGCGCGGACGCGGGCTCGGGAAGCCGGTCGCCCCGCGTGTCGGTGACCTCGGCACGGACGGTCAGCGCCCCCGAGCCAGGCACGGTGAAGGCGAGGAGATGGACGCGGAAGTCCCGCCCGGAGACATGGCCGTGCGTGACGGCGTTCGTCGCCAGCTCGGACACGAGCAACGTCAGCACATCGTGCCCCTCACCGCCGTACGGCACCCCCCACGCGTGCAGCCGCTCCGCGCACAGTCGGCGCGCCAGCCGCGCACCTCGCGGCGTCGAGCTGAAACGGAGGGTGAAGCAGGCGTGCACGGGGGTCGCCGGTGCGGGTTGTTCCGTTCGGTTCATGCACGCAGAGTCGCCGCGTGTGGCATACGGTGACCAGGGGCGGCGCGCTCACAGGGCGGGGCGTACCTGGGGGCGGGGTCGGTGTACGGGGTCGTACGCCGCATGTGTGAGAAGTGGGGTGCGGAGTTGAGCGAGAACGGCGAAGTACCGGAGCAGCGGCGCAACGATGACGGGGGCGGCCGTGGGCTGCTCGGGGCATTCGGGCGACAGCTGAAGTTGATGCGGATCCGGGCGGGACTCGACCGTGCGGAGTTCGGCCAACGCGTCGGGTATTCACCGGACACGATCGCGTCGTACGAGCAGGGGCGCCGGGTGCCGCAGCCCAAGTTCATCGAGCAGGCCGACGAAGTGCTCGATGCGGGTGGGGTGTTGATCGCTCTGAAGGACGAGGTCGGCCGGGCACGCTTTCCACTCTTCTTCCAGGATGCCGCCAGGCTCGAAGCGAAGGCGTCCGCGCTGAACGTGTATGCCGTATACGCCGTACCGGGCCTGTTGCAGACCGAGGCCTACGCCCGAGCGGTCTTCCACATGGAACGCCCTCTCCTCAGTGATGAGGCGATCGAGGAAGGGCTTGCGGCGCGCTTGCAGCGGCAGGAGGTCTTCAACCGTCGGCCGGCACCGCTGATGAGCTTCGTCATCGAGGAAGCGGTCCTCAGAAGGCCGCTCGGCGGAGCGCAGATCCTGCGGGAGACGCTGGAGCACATCCTGCTCGTCGGGCAGGCCCGGAACGTCGAGATCCAGGTCATGCCGACTGCACGAGTCGACCACGGCGCGCTCGGGGGCCCCTTCACCTTGATCGACACTGATGACGATCAACGAATCGCGTACGCCGAAGTGCAGGACCACAGCCGTCTGCATACAGACGCCAAGTATGTACGTACGCTGGAAGCACGTTATGGCACTCTCCGCTCACAAGCGCTGACCCCGAGCGAGTCGGCAGCGTTCATCGCGCAACTGATGGGAGAGACATGAACGCCCAGCGGACCGAGCCGTCTGTAGGCGATGTTGCATGGTTCAAGAGCAGCTACAGCACGGGCAACGGCGGTGAATGCGTGGAGGTGGCCGCCGCCCCCGGCGCCGTACTGGTCCGCGACTCGAAGGCCCCCGCCGGACCTGTCCTGTCGCTCGGGCCGAGGGCCTGGTCCGCGTTCGTGGAGCTGGCCGCGCGCGGCTGACGCCGACCGGCGCGCCCTGGGGCACCGGCACCGTGCGGGTGCCCCAGGCGCTGTCAGAAGTCGTCCAGGCCCTCCTCGCGTCGGATCATCCGCCAGGCCGCGCGGCGGGCGCTGCGGTCGAGGTTGGACTTGAAGTCCCGGTCGGTGCCGAAGTACCGCTTGCCGAGCGTGTCGATGGTGGAGACATGGTCCATCATGTTCTCCTCGAACTTCTTGTCGAAGACGACGCCGAAGTTCTCCTCGTCGTTGACGAGGGCGGCGGCCCGCACCTTCGGGTCTTTCTTCGTGGCGTTGAAGGCGGGGAGGACGTCCTCGTCCGTGAACTCGGTGCCGAACTTCGCGTTGAACTTCTCGATCAGTTCGGACAGCAGTGACTTCTCGGCGTCCTTGGCGCCGCCCACGCCGTCGCCGAACCCCTCGAGTTCTGCGGGGCCGTCGGGCAGGAGAGACTTGTCGTGCTCGCCGGTCTTCTCCACGCGCAGGTGACTGAGGTCCACCTCCCCTATGTCGACGCCGCCGTCGGCGAGGCGAGGGAGCCGGTTCAGCAGGTATCGGCCGTAGAGGTGGAGCCGTTCCAGATCGGCGTCCCGGTAGGGGACGATCTGCGCGAGGAAGCCGTACTTGCGCACGTAGTCGTTGAGGTGTGCCCGGAACTCCTCGGCCGTCTCCACGTCGTCCTCGTCGTCGCTCTCCAGGAGTGCGGTGAAGCGGGTGACGGCGGGGGAGAGGAGCCGGTACAGCTCGGCGTGCAGTTTCTCCCACTTGGCCTGCGAGCCGGCGGCCTTCGACTCGGCCTCGATGTACGCGGTCACGAACCGGTCCATGTCCTGCTCCGAGATGATGGGCGCGGACATGACGCGGCTCTGGGCCGTGTAGAGGAGGTTCGGGTCGGAGGGCAGGGTGTGCGCCTCCTCGAAGTACGGGCGGAACGCGTCCTGGATGTCCTCGGCCTCGTTGACGAAGTCCAGGACGGCCAGGTCGGCCTGTGCCTTGCGGTCGGCGGTCCGGTTCAGCCTGGACAGCGTCTGCACGGCGGCGATGCCGGTCAGCGTCTTGTTGACGTACATCGTCGTCAGGAGCGGCTGGTCGAAGCCGGTCTGGTACTTCTCGGCGACGACGAGGATGCGGTACTCCTGCTGCCCCCGCCCGCCGGCCTTCGCGGCCCTGTCGTCGGCGCGGGTGTACGCGAAGGCCTTCGGCAGCGCGCTCTCCGGCAGGCCGCCGTTCTCCTTGCTCTCGGTGGTCTCCTCGCCGTCGACGGTGAGGGAGCCGGAGAAGGCGACGAGGACGCCGAGGTCCGGGTATTTGGTGTCGTACCCGACGTCGGCGATGTAGCTGCGGACGGCGCGGGCCATCTGCACGGCGGACTGCCGGGACGCCGTGACCACCATGGCCTTGGCCCGGCCGCCGAGCCGGCCGCGGGTGTGCCGCACGAAGTGCTCGACGATCACCTGGGCGTGCTGGGAGACCGTGTGTTCGTGCAGCAACGCGAACCGGGCCAGCCGGCTGTTCGCCTTGGACGGATCGACCTCCTTCTCGTCGCGGTTGAGGTTCGCGAGCCGCCAGTACGTCTTGTACGTGACGTAGTTGCGCAGCGGATCGAGGATGAAGCCCTCCTCGATGGCCTGACGCATGGAGTACGTGTGGAAGGGCCGGTAGACGGGCTTGCCGTTCTCCACCGCCTGTGTGCCGAACAGTTCCAGCGTCTTGGCCTTCGGGGTGGCGGTGAAGGCGAAGTAGGAAAGGTTGGACGCCTTGGAGCGTTCGACCGCCTTCGCCTTCAGCCGGTCCTCGACGGTGAGCGTGGTCGCGCCCTCGTCGTCCGAGTCGGCGTCCAGCCCGAGGTCGCGCAGGGCCGATCTCACGGCGGTGGCCGCGTCGCCGGACTGCGAGGAGTGCGCCTCGTCCACGATGATCGCGAAACGGGTGCCCTTGATATCGGTCGGGTTGCGCTTGATGTAGTCCAGCAGCGCCGGGAACGAGTGCAGCGTGACCGTGACGATCTTGCCGGTCTCCCGGGACAGCGCCCGGGCGAGCTGCTCGCTCTTCGCCCCGTGCTTCTCGTCGACCTTCACGACCAGGCCGTCCGTCTGCGAGAAGCTGCCGACGGTCGCCGACAGCTGCGCGTCCAGAGCGCGGCGGTCGGTGATGACGACGACTTTGTCGAAGACCGGCTCGCCCGGCTTGATACGGCCGTCGGCGAGCGCGTCGGGCCGCAGGACGGCGGGGTCCCGGCGGGCGTGCAGGTCACTGAGGCGGTGGGCCAGCCACCCGATGGTGTTCGACTTGCCGGACCCGGCCGACGCCATGATCAGGTAGTTCTGGCCGGCGCCGTGCACGGACGCGTGCGCGGTGAGCCTGCGGACCACGTCCCACTGATGGAAGCGGGGGAAGATCGTCGTCCTGGTGGTGCCGCCGCCGGGCGTCTTCTCCTTCTTCTGGTGGACGAACCGCTGGAGCAGATCCAGCCAGTTGTCCCGCTGCCAGACCTGCTCCCAGAGGTAGGAGGTCGCGTATGTGCCGGGGGCGGTGGGGGCGGGGTTGCCGGCGCCGCCGGGCCGGCCGGGTCCGTTCGAGCCGGTGTTGAACGGCAGGAAACGGGTCTTCGTGCCGCGCAGTTGCGTGGTGACGAAGACCAGGTCCGGGTCGACCGCGAAGTTCACGATCACGCGGCGCGTGAAGATCAGCTCGGTCGGGTCCCGGTCGGTGCGGTACTGCTCCTTCGCCTGCTCGACGCCCTGGCCGGTGAGCGGGTTCTTCAGCTCGGCGGTGGCTACGGGGATGCCGTTGAGGAACAGGGCCAGGTCGAGGCGGTGCCCCCGGTCGGCCTGCTTGGTGGCGTACGGCAGTTCACGGACGACGGTGAGACGGTTGGCGCGGTAGCCGTCCAGGACGGACTCGTGGGGGACCAGGTTGGGCTTGAAGTACGCGACGCGGACACGGACCCCGCGGTCCTTCACACCGTTGCGGAGGACGTGGAGGAGGCCGTCGTCGGCTATGGCCCGGTCGAGGCTCTTCACGAAACCACGCTCGGTGTCGGCGGAGTTCCCGCCGTAGTGGGCGAGCAGCTCGCTCCACTCCTCGGGCTGGGTGTCCTCGATGAACCCGAACAGATCCCTGGGGCACAGACCGAGGCCGGCCTCGTACAGCTCCGGGCTCCCCAGCTGCCAGCCGCGCTCGCGGAGGGCGGCGACGATGGCGTCACCGAAGGCGGACTCGTGGTACACGGGGCTCACGCGGAGACTCCTTCGGTGAGGTCGCGGCCGGTCGCGGTGGAGACGTCGAACCGGCCGGTCACGGCGGCGGTGATGAGGGCCTGGCGGCGTTCGTTGAGCAGTTCCGCCTGACGGCTCATGGTCGAGCGCAGCGTGCGGATGCGTGCCGAGTACGTGGAGAGACCGTCCGAGATGTCCCGCTGCGTGGAGAGCGGCGGGAGGAGGAAGGTGAACCCGCCGATCTGATCACCGCTGAGATGCGGAACGGAGACACCGGTCAGCTCGCCCTCCACGGCCTGGCGGAACCTCGACGACCGAAGACTCCAGTAGACGTACCGCATGTCCACCTCGGCGGACTTGGGCCGAAGGCACGCGACCCGTTGCAGCAGCAGCGCGGGCAGATCCTTCCGGGAGATGAAGGTCATCCGCATGCCGCTGGAGATCCACGGGCGGTCCATGCCGATGACCAGATCTCCGTCACGCAGATGAAAACGCTGAGGTGTGGGCGTCTTTTCCTCGTCCCACCGCACGGTTTCGTCCCATGACGTCTCACCCGCGGAGACGTTGATGCCGCGAAGGAGCCGGATACCGCCGCTGTCCAGGAAGCCTTCGCTGGGAAACGCGTAGCCCGGAATGACCTGGCACAGGCGGCTCACCCTGCCGAGCCCCCACTCCGCACCGCCGGAATCGACTCCGAGCTTCTCGAGGGTTTCGGCATCGCCGGCGGTGGCCCCGTCGACGAGCTGATCCAGCATGAGACTGAGCAGCACGGCCTGGGCTTCCCGTGCCTTCCCGATGCGGTCCATGCGGGCGGTCTCGGCATCGAGGAAGTCGGCGATGCGGCGCTGCTCCTCCTTGCCGGGGAACGCCCAGCGCGACGCGAAGAACGCCCCTGTGTCCAGGTTCTGGATGCCGGTGGTCTGCTTGATCGCGGCCTGGGTCAGTCCCTGCCCGTATGCCGCGGCGAACACGTAGGTCAGGAACCTGGAGTCGACGTCGGCGGACGGCTGGACGCGCGCACAGAAGTTGGAACTGACCGCGGCTTCGGTGCCGGTGAACAGCACAGCCATGCCCACGGGTTGCTTCTCGCCGCCGCCGGACTTCTCGAGCACGAGGTCACCGGGGCGCAGCAGGTGCTGAGGCAGCGCCGACGGTTCCACGTGGCGCAGCGGCGCGTTCGTGAGGTCCGCGCGACGGCTCACCCGGTCGAAGTCGGCGGCTCGGACGCAGCGGACGTTGTCACCGTCCTCGACCGGGTCACTGCCCCAGGTGCCGTTGGCCGAGGAGGCGACGAGGTTCTTCAGACGCCCACGAGTCCAGTGAGCGGGTGCCGAGCGAATCCACTGATCCGCGCCCGTCATTGCGTCACCTCGCCCAGCAGCCCCTGGATCTCCGCCTCCAGCGCCTTCAGCTCCGCGTCGATCTCCGCCAGCGGTCGCGGTGGCGTGTACACGTAGAAGTGCCGGGTGAAGGGGATCTCGTACCCGATCTTCGTCTTGCCGTGGTCGATCCACGCGTCCGGCACATGCGGGTGCACCTCGCGCGCCAGATAGTCCTCGACGTCCTCGTCGAGCGGCACGTTCTCGTAGTCCCGCAGCTCCGGGTCCGGTTCGGGCTCGCCCTTGACGCGCTGCTCCTCGCCCTCGGGGTCGCGGACGCCGATGATCTCGCGCAGGGCCTTGTTGAACGGCGCTCCCGTCGGCCATGTACCGCCGGCCTGTACGACCGCGTCCTTCAGCGCGAGCCAGGCCTCCTGCTTCGTGGCCCAGGTCGAGCCCATCAGCGACTTGAAGGCGTCCGCCAGGTAAGCGGCCTGCGGCAGTTTCTGGATCGGCTTGGACGCCTCCAGCGCGGCCAGCGCCTTCTGTGTGATCTCGAAGCGCAGCTTCAGCGGGCGTTCGACGGTGATGCGCCGGTAGCCGAAGTCCTCGTTGCGGAAGACCTTCACCTTGCCGTGCAGCGGGTGGTTCGGGTCCTTCGCGACCTGGAGGGCCTCGCCGTACAGCTCGACGACGGTGGCGATGTGCTCCTTGCCCAGCTCCTTGCGCTTGTCGCCGAGGGACTTGCGCATCTTCCGCCACTGGTCGCGGGCGTCGAGGAGGACGACCTTGCCCTTGTGGTCGGGGCTCTTGCGGTTGGTGAGGATCCAGAAGTACGTCGAGATGCCGGTGTTGTAGAAGAGCTGGTCCGGCAGGGCCACGATGCCTTCCAGCCAGTCCTTCTCCAGAATCCAGCGGCGGATCTCCGACTCGCCGGAGCCTGCGGCGCCGGTGAACAAGGGAGAACCGTTGAAGACGATGGCGATGCGGGAGCCGCCTCCGCCGTTGACGTCCACCGGCTTCATCTTCGCGATCATGTGCTGGAGGAACAGCAGCGAGCCGTCGTTGATGCGGGGCAGGCCCGCGCCGAAGCGGCCGGCGTCGCCGAGCTGCTTGTGCTCGGCCTCCACGTCGTCCTTGACCTTCTTCCACTCCACGCCGAACGGCGGGTTGGCCAGCATGTAGTCGAAGGTCTTGCGGGCGTGGCCGTCGTCGGAGAACGAGTTGCCGAAGGCGATGTTCTCCGGGTTCTGGCCCTTGATCATGAGGTCGGAGCGGCAGATCGCCCAGGACTCGGGGTTGAGTTCCTGGCCGTAGACCTCAACCGTGGCGTCCTTGTTCATCTCCGTGATCAGGTCGTCCATCGCGGAGAGCATGCCGCCCGTGCCGCACGCCGGGTCGAGGACCGTACGGACCACGCCGGGCAGATGCAGGGCGTCACCGTCGGGGGCGACGAGCAGCCGGACCATCAGCTGAATGACCTCACGCGGCGTGAAGTGCTCACCTGCGGTCTCGTTGGACTGCTCCGCGAAACGCCGGATCAGCTCCTCGAAGATGTAGCCCATGTTGTGGTTGGGCACGGTCTCGGGGCGAAGATCCAGGTCGGTGAACTTGCCGATGACCTTGTACAGCAGCCCCGCGCTGTCCAGGCGCCTGATGTGCTGGGCGAACTCGAAGCGGTCGAGAACGCTGCGGGCGTTGTCGGAGAACGCGCCGATGTACACGGTGAGGTTCTTCGCCGCGTTCTGCGGGTCACCGGCGATCTTCTTCAGGGTCAGGCGGGAGGTGTTGTAGAACGAGTGGCCCGCGGCCCGGCGCAGGAAGCGGTCCGGGTCGATGTCGGTGTCCTTGTACTGTTCCGCGATCTCCGCGACCTCGTCGCGGGTGGGTTCCAGCACGCACTCCAGCCGCCGCAGCACCGTGAACGGCAGGATGACCTTGCCGTAGTCGGACTGCTTGTAGTCCCCCCGCAGGAGGTCGGCGACGGACCACGCGTGGTTCGCCAACTCCGTGTGCTTGCTGCTGTTCAAGATTTCTTCCGTTTCCCTTCCGGGGATGTCACGGACGACTGGACGACTGTCGATGCGCGGCGGGAGGGGGACACATCAGGGCCCCGTCCGCCGCGTGGGGGACACGCCGCTACGACGACTTCGGCACCAACTGCCCGCCCGTGAGCCCCCCGCTCACGAGCCGCGCCACATCCTCGGCCGCGTCGCGGGCACGCCGCGCCTGCTCGCGCAGGTGCTCGACGTGCCGGAAGGCGGCGCCGTACCGGCGCTGCTCCTCCAGCGGCAGCAGCGGTACGCGCAGCCGGCCGGGCGTGACGTGCAGGGTGGAGCTGCCGGTGGAGGCGCCGGCGAGGTTGGCCTCGGAGCTGAGGAAACCGAGGAGGAACCAGGGGTCCAGGCGTGCCGGGTCCGGGCGGAACAGGTGGACGCCCGCCCCGAGGAGGGCGCCCGCCTCCGCGTCGCCCGCGACGCGGGCCATGGGGCCGCTGCCGCCGACGAGGCCGCGTACCAGGACGTCGCCCTCGGCGATGACGGGCATCTGCTCCGCCTGGGCGTCGGACGCCTGCCCCGTCGGCCCCGTGCCGGTGTTGATGTCACGGCCGGTCAGGACCGGGCGCCGGCCCGCGCCGGCGGTGTCCGCGTCCCCGCTGTCCGGTTCGGCCTGCTCGGAGCGCGGCGACACCGGGACCGTGCGCAGCACCTTCAGCGCGCCGCCGCGCGCCAGGTCCGACACGGTCGCCGTACGCCACTCGCGGGCCCTGGCGCCCGCCGCGTCCCACAGCGCCGTATCGGCGAGCCCCGCCACCGCGCGTACCGCCTCCGCCAGCCCTTCGCGGGCCGTCGCGGCGTCGCGGGCCAGCTCCTGCGGGTCGATGTCGGCCTGCGAGGCGCGGACCTGCCGGGCCGGGGTCACGTCCACCACGTCGTCGAGCAGGTCGACCACGCCGACCGCCCGCGCCACACCGGCCCGCGCCTCGAAGCCCTCCGGGTTCTCGGCGTACGCCGTCCACGCGGACACGATCTGCTCCGTGACCCGCGCCCAGTCCACCGGCCCGGAGCGGCCCGCGCCGCGTCCCGGTGCCGGTGCCGACGGTTCGGCGGCCGTGTCGACGAACAGGACCGTCCGGGGGGCGGGACGCATGGGGTCCGGGCGTTGCAGCACCCACACCTGTAGCCCGACGTGCAGCGGAATGGCCGCGCCCGGCGGCAGCGACGCCACCGCGCGCAGCGCCCCGCTGCGGATCAGCTCGGAGCGGATACGGCGGCCGGAGGAACGGGACGCCGTCGCCGGAGGCAGCAGCAGCACCGCGTGGCCGCCCGGCTCCAGATGCGCCAACGCGTGCTGCACCCACGCCAGTTCGGACTCGGCGCGCGGCGGGAAGCCGTAGGCCCAGCGCGCGTCGTAGGCCAGCTCGTCATGGCCCCAGTCCCGGTCGCCGTAGGGCGGGTTGCACAGTACGGCGTCCACGGTGAGGTCGGGGAAGGCGTCGGCGCGCAGGCTGTCACCCGTGCGCACGGTGACGTGGGTGCCGTCGTCGGCGGTCAGGGTCAGGCCGACCGCTGTGCGGCGCGCCTGGACCGGAAGGCTGTCCTGCCCGTACAGCTCGCGTGCGCCGCGTGCCGCCGCGGCCGTCAGCAGGGTGCCGCTGCCGCAGGCGGGGTCGAGGACCCGGGCGGGGGAGCCCGGCACCAGCCCGGCCAGGAGGTCCGCGAGCGCGGTGGGCGTGCGGTACGCGCCGCTGGCGGCACTGTCCTCCAGCTCCCGCTCCGCGAGGACACCCAACGCCGTCTGCGGGCCCTCGTCACGGACGCAGAGCAGCAGAGCGCGCAGCACGGGGGCGTCGGCGGGGGTGCAGTGGACCGGTTCGGTGTCCGGTACGACGTCCGCCGCCTCGGCCGCCGCGTCGCCGGCCCGCTTCACCAGGTCGTCGTCGGGCAGCGCGAGCAGTGCGGTCAGGTCGTCTGCGGGGCGGCGGGCCGCGGCCAGCACCAGCAGGAGCAGATCGGACGTGCCGGCGTCGGCGCGCTCACGCAGACGCAGGGTCGTGCGCAGTTCGGCACTGGGTGTGGCCGCCGTGTGCTGGCCGCGCGAGGCCAGCCAGGCGCGGACCTCCTCCAGGTCGTACAGGGGACTGCTGTCCGTACCGCCCGAGGGCGCGGGGAAGTCGTCGTGCCGGCGCCGCCAGTTGCTGACAGTGGCGCGCGTGACCCCCGCGATACGGGAGATCTCGGCGGCTGTCACCTGGGCGGATGGTGCGGGTGGCTGCGGCATGGCGTGTCCTGGCTCCGATGTTGTCGGCGTGGTCACACCCTACAGCACGCGTCAACTCGTGCAAGCTGATGGACAATGCTTTCACGTTCGTGCTTACATGCTCATGCTTCCGACGGTGAGCGTCTGCCCGCCGTGTGAAGTGTCATCTGTCCTGCCACAGCCATGCCTTCGCCGGCTCGGCCCGCCCGGCCGTCCTTCTCTCGTCCCCGCCCCGGCGGAACGGGAGGAGACATCGCCGCTCAGGGGTTCTCGCGGCTGTCGCTTCTCCGCGTCCGGTGACCGGCGTGGCCCTCGTGCCCGCCGCCGGTTTCCGCCCCTTTCCGACCGAACACTCACTCCATCGACTCAAGGAAAACGACCTGATGAACCACCCGAACCTGTCCGGCACCGCGCTCGCTCCCGCCCCGTCCGCCCCGCGCCCCACCGCGGGCCGGCCCGTGGCGCCCCTGGCCCGCGCCCGCCGGACCCTCCTCGCCCTCGCGGCCACGGCCGTCGGCCTCTCCCTGACCGCCTGCTCCGACATCGGCGGCGGCGAGACGGACAACACGCCGAAGAACGCCACCGTCAGCGCCTCGCAGGACAGCCGCGCCGGGGACAACGCCGCCGACTCCGACGACGCGGCCGGCTCGCAGGACGACGCCGGCGGCGACAGCTTCACCGTCGCGCTGGACAAGACCGCCACCTGGAACAACGGCGTCAAGGCCCGCCTGGGCGGCTTCAGCCGGGGCACGTCCGGCGAGTGGGCCGCCCCGTCCGGCACGGCCTACCTGGCCTTCTCCGTGACCGTGGAGAACGGCTCCAAGAACGCCCTGGACCTGAACATGATCAGCCTGTCCTGCCCGGACGGCGGGGAGGAGATCTTCGACTCGGAGGCGGGCTTCGGCGGCACCCCCGACAAGCACCTGCTGCCGGGCAAGTCGCAGACCTGGAAGCAGGCCTGTGCCTTCCCGAAGACCGCCAAGGACGTCCAGATCGAGATCACCCCGGCCGACACCTCCGCCACCGGCTGGTACCGCACGGCCATCTTCACCGGCCAGGTGAAGTAGGGCCCGCCCATCGGCGCCGGGTCCCGGCGGGTGCCGTCGCCGTCCACGCGTGCCGGACGGCCGGGGCGCCGGCCGCGTCCTGCGGTCGGTCCCCGGGTGCCGTCGCCGTCCACGCGCGCCGGACGGCCGGGGCGCCGGCCGCGCCCCGTGGCCGGTGGCC
>NZ_JALLGL010000160.1 GCF_023072675.1 Streptomyces sp. XM83C | reverse complement strand
GTTCCTCGGGCGGGCGGGCCTTGCGGTGTGCGGGGCGGATTGTGAGGATGCGGGTGGGGACCGGGGCCCCCGTGCCGGTAACGGCAGGGGCGGACCGCTACCCGGAGCACACAGCAGGAGACAGCGATGTCCCAAGAGGCTCACGACATCCACGAGCCCGAGACTCCGCATCTCGATTTCGAAGGCACGACGCCGTACGAGGACTACGTCAAGGCGGACGTGCTCACCCACCTCCAGCACACCCTCTCCGACGATCCCGGAGAGATGGTCTTCCTGGTCACGACCCAGGTGATGGAGCTGTGGTTCACCGTCATCGTCCACGAGTGGGAGACGGCGGCACGCGCCCTGCGCGCGGACGACGTGGCGACGGCGATCGACGCACTGAAACGTTCCGTCCGTGAGCTGGAGGCGCTCAACGCGTCCTGGAAGCCGCTCGGGCAGCTCACCCCGCAGCAGTTCAACTCCTACCGGTCCGCGCTCGGCGAGGGTTCCGGTTTCCAGTCGGCGATGTACCGCCGTATGGAGTTCCTGCTCGGTGAGAAGTCGGCGTCCATGCTCGTCCCGCACCGTGGCGCCCCCCGCGTCCACGCGGAGCTGGAGAAGGCGCTGCACGAGCCGAGCCTGTACGACGAGGTGCTGCGGCTGCTCGCGCGGCGCGGGTACGGCATCCCGCGGGACGTCCTCGACCGTGACGTGTCCCGGCGCTACGAGCCGTCGGAGGCGGTGGAGGCGGCGTGGACCGAGGTGTACGCGGGTGACCCGACCGCCGACGTGGCCCGTCTCGGCGAGGCGCTGACCGATGTCGCCGAGCTGGTGTGGCGCTGGCGCAACGACCACCTCGTCGCCACGCGCCGCGCCATGGGCGCCAAGCCCGGCACGGGCGGCTCGGCCGGTGTGGCCTGGCTGGAGAAGCGCGCGCAGAAGAACGTCTTCCCCGAGCTGTGGACGGCGAGGTCCCATGTCTGATCTGGACGCCGCTGCCGTGTCCGAGCTGTCGGAGCGGGCCCGGAAGCTGGACGCCGCCGACGAACTGGCGTATCTGCGGGACCGGTTCGTCCTCGACGACACCGTCTACCTCGACGGCAACTCCCTCGGCGCGCTGCCCGCGCACGTGCCGGACCGGGTGGCGGACGTGGTGCGCCGCGAGTGGGGCGAACTGCGCATCCGCTCCTGGGAGGAGAGCGGCTGGTGGACGGCGCCGGAGCGGATCGGTGACCGTATCGCACCGCTCGTGGGGGCGGCGCCCGGGCAGATCGTGGTGGGCGACTCCACCAGCGTGAACGTGTTCAAGGCGCTGGTGGCGGCCGTACGGCTGGCCCGTGAGGGCGGTCCGGCCGGTGCGGGCCGGGACGAGATCGTCGTGGACGCGTCGACGTTCCCCACCGACGGCTACATAGCCGAGTCGGCCGCCCGCCTCACCGGCTGCACCCTGCGCCCGGTGCTCCCGGCCGAGGTGCCGGGCGTGCTGGGCGAGCGCACGGCGGCGGTGCTGCTCAACCACGTCGACTACCGCACCGGCCGGCTGCACGACCTGCCGTCCCTGACGGCGGCGGTGCACGCGGCGGGAGCCGTGGCGGTGTGGGACCTGTGCCACAGCGCGGGCGCGCTGCCGGTCGGGCTGGACGAGCACGACGTGGACCTGGCGGTCGGCTGCACCTACAAGTACCTCAACGGCGGCCCCGGCTCGCCCGCGTACCTGTATGTGCGGCGGGAGCTTCAGTCCCGCTTCGACTCCCCGCTGCCGGGCTGGAACTCGCACGCGGAACCCTTCGGAATGCGGTCGGAGTACGCCCCGGCGGAGGGTGCCGTGCGCGGCCGGGTCGGCACGCCGGACATCCTGTCCATGCTCGCGCTGGAGGCCGCCCTCGACGTGTGGGACGGGGTGTCGGTCGACGCGGTGCGCGCCAAGTCCCTCGCGCTCACGGACTTCTTCCTGGAGTGCGTGCGGGAGTACGTCCCCGAGGGCCGCGTCGTGCCGGTCACACCGGTCGCGCACGCGGAACGCGGCAGCCAGGTCGCGCTGCGGTGCGGGGACGCGGGCGAGGTGATGCGGCGGCTGATCGCGCGGGGTGTCGTCGGTGACTACCGGGCGCCGGACATCCTGCGCTTCGGTTTCACGCCGCTGTACGTCGGTTTCGCCGACGTGGAGCGGGCGGCGCGGGTGCTCGCAGAGACGCTTCGGGAGTCGTGAGGCGCCGCCGGGGCCCTGTTCCGCCGCAGGTGGGACGGGGCCCCGGCGCATTCCGGTACGCCGCCTGCCACCGGCCGGCACGTGTCACCCGCCCGGGGGAACCACGGCCGCCCGGGGACGCCGTGCTGTCACGGGACGGTGGCGAACCGTTTACCCATCACCCTGCGTGACATCCAGGGTGTCCGCGCACGTCACCGGCCTGATAACGTCCCGGCCAACGGCCTGATTCTCTCCTGGTCCGTCATCACCGGTTCACCAAGTACGTTTCGTCGCTGAGAGGTTGGAGCATGCCGGACGACGTCGCAGCAGCCCGGGCCGCCGCCGAGGAGGGGTCGGCCTTCTCGCACCCGCCCGTCGATCCCGACACCACCGCGGCCTACGGCGACCACCCCGACCAGGTCATCGACTTCTACGCCCCGCGCGCCGAACGCGGCCCCGGCGGACCGGCCCCGCTGGTCGTCGTCCTGCACGGCGGCGCCTGGCGCGCCCCCTACGACCGGCGGCACGTCAGCCCGTTCGCCGCGTTCCTCGCCGGGCGCGGTTTCGGGGTGGCGCTGGTGGAGTACCGACGGGGTGCCGAGGGCGATGCCGCCGTCGCCGGCCTCTGGCCCGACACGTTCGACGACGTCGCCGCCGCGCTGGACGCGCTGCCCGGCCTGGCCCGGGAGGCGCTGCCGCAGACCGACCCGCGCCGCGTGGTCGTCACCGGCCACTCGGCGGGCGGCCACCTCGCGCTGTGGGCGGCGGCCCGGCACGTGCTGCCCGCCGACGCGCCGTGGCGCCTCGACGGCCCGCCGGAGCTGCGGGGCGTGGTCGCGCTGGCCCCGATCGCCGACCTGGCGGTCGCGGAGAAACTGGACGTGTGCGGGAACGCTTCGCTGCAACTCCTCGGCGGCGAGGAGAAGTTCGAGGAACGCCGCCCGTACGCCGACCCGGCCCTGCTCCTGCCGACCGGTATCGCGACGACCCTCGTCCAGGGCCGCGCCGACATCGACGTACCGCAGACGGTGGCCGAGTCGTACGCGGACGCGGCGGCCAAGGCGGGCGAGGTGGTCGGCGTGACCCTGCTGGAGGACGTGGGCCACTTCCCCCTGATCGACCCGGCGGCGGACGCGTGCGCGGTGGTCGCGGAGGAGATCGCCCAGCTGGCCTGGTGAGGGGACGCGGCGGGCGGTGAGCCGACGGGACCCTTGACGCCGGTGGCCTGCAAGGGAGTTGAGTGACCCGACACGGTTCGGCCGTCGGCTGCCCCACGGCCCGTGGGCGGTGCGGCGGATGCCGCCGCCCGTGCTCGGCCCGTGCCGGCACCGCCCGCCTGCCCGCCCCACGCGGGTGGGAGCGGGCAGGCGGGCGGCAGGGTCAGGGGCCGTGGGTGCCGTCCGTCGCCGGTCTCGTCGGGGTGTCGTCCCCCTCCGCCACCACCAGCGCCGTGGCGATGCCTGCGTCGTGGCTGAGGGAGACGTGCCAGGCGGTGATGCCGAGGCGGGCGGCGTGGGCGGTGGCGGGGCCGTGGGTGCGGACGGACGGGCGGCCCGACGCGCACTGGGTGACCTCGATGTCCCGCCAGCCCACCCCGAGCGGCCCGCCGAGCGCCTTCAGCACCGCCTCCTTCGTGGCGAAGCGGGCCGCGAGGGAGGCCGGGGGGCGTTCCGCGCCCGACGGGAAGCGGCGCTCCGCCGGGGTGAACAGGCGGGCCGCCAGGGCGGGGGTGCGGACCAGGCTGCGGGACAGCCGGGCCACGTCCACCACGTCCGCGCCGACCCCGCGGATCACGGCCGTGCCCCGGCGCCCGCCAGGCCCAGCGCGCCCAGCACCCGGCGGGTCACCTCGTCCGTGGTGCCCGCCGCGTCGACCGTGCGGAGCAGACCGGCCTCGGCGTAGAACCGGGCGACGGGCGCGGTCTGTTCCGCGTACACGGCGAGCCGCTGCCGTACGGTGTCGGGCCGGTCGTCGGTGCGCTGGTACAGCTCGCCGCCGCAGTGGTCGCACAGGCCGCGCACCGCGGGCGGCGCGGACCGCAGGTGGAAGATGTGCCCGCTGTCGGCACGGCACACCTGACGGCCGCCGATCCGCCGTACCACCTCCTCCTCGTCCACGGCGAACTCCAGCACCGCGGTCAGCGCCGTGCCGGTCTCGGCGAGGATCGTCTCCAGCGCCTTCGCCTGTACGGCGCTGCGCGGGCAGCCGTCGAGGACACAGCCGTCGCGGACGCTCGACGAGTGCAGCCGGCCGCGGACGATCGCGGTGATCAGCGCGTCCGGGACGAGACGGCCGGAGTCGAGGAAGTCCGCCGCGCGGCGGCCCAGGACCGTGCCGGCGGTGACCTGTTCGCGCAGCAGGTCACCGGTCGACAGATGCGGTACGCCGAACCGTTCCGCGAGCCGTCGGGCCTGCGTCCCCTTGCCCGCGCCCGGCGGGCCGAGCAGCACGACACGCATCAGCGGACCTCCGCCGCCGTACGGGGCGCGCCGCGCCGCAGCGCCGTCACGATCAGCGCCGAGCACACCAGCAGCCCGCCGGTCAGCCACAGCCCGGGCCGGACGGAGCCCGTCCAGTCCTTCAGCCAGCCCGTGAAGTAGGGCGCGGCGAAACCGCCGAGGCTGCCGATCGTGTTGACCAGCGCGATACCGGCCGCCGCGCTTTCCTTGCCGAGCATCGCCGTCGGCAGTGCCCAGAACACCGGGATCGCCGACAGCACCCCGACCGCGCACACACTGATCACGATCATCGTGACGAGGGGGCCGTCCATGTACAGGGCGATCGGCACGGTCACCCCGGCGAGCACCGCCGGCAGCGCCACCGTCCAGGGGGCGCCCGGCGCGCGCTGCGCCCGCCTGCCCCACAGCAGCATCGCGACGGCGCCCAGCGCGTACGGCACGGCGTTGATCAAACCGCGCTCCACGATGGAGAACTCGCGGCCGTCGTCCCCCTGGAACCCGGCGATGATCGTCGGCAGGAAGAAGCTCAGCGCGTACAGGCCGTACACGATGCCGAAGTAGGCGATGCCGAGGGCGAGGGTGCGCGGGGTGAACCAGCCGCCGCGCCGGGGCCGCCGCTCGGGCTCGGGGGTGTCCTCGGCGACACGGTCCAGCAGCCAGTCCCGTTCGGCGTCCGTGAGCCAGCGCGCCTCGCGCGGGCCGTCGGGCAGCGCCCGCCACACCACGATCGCGAGGAGCAGCGCGGGGATGCCCTCCAGCAGGAACATCGCCCGCCAGCCGGGCAGCCCGGCCAGCCCGTCGGCGTGCTGCACGATCAGCCCGGACAGGGGTGCGCCGAGCGCGGTGGACAGCGGCAGCGCGACGAAGAAGCCGGCCATCATGCGGGTGCGGACGTTCTTCGGCAGCCACAGCGTCAGATAGAAGACGATGCCGGGCAGGCAGCCCGCCTCGGCGACACCGAGCAGCAGCCGGGCGATCTGCAACTGGCCGGCGCTCGTCACGAACGCGGTGAGCGTGGCGACGACACCCCAGGAGACGAGGATGCGCACCAGCCAGGCGCGGGCGCCGAACCGGCGCAGTGCCATGTTGCTGGGGACCTCGACGAGGGAGTAGCCGAGGAAGAAGATGCCGGAGGCGAGGCCGAACGCCGACGAGGACAGGTTCAGTGCCTCGTTCATGCCGTTCGGCGCGGCGAAGGCGATGTTGCTGCGGTCCAGATAGCTGACCAGGTACAGCAGTCCGAGCAGGGGCAGCAGACGCCGGCCGACCTTGGCGTAGAGGCGGTCGGCGGATATCTCCTCGCCCGTCCGGGCCGTCTCGGCGGCCCGGATCGACGTCACAGGTCTGGTCACGACGCGTCCTCCAGGAGGTGTGCGAGATCGCCCAGGGCGTCCTTGATGTGCGCGTGCGTGATGTCGCCGAGCCGCAGCACCTCGAACGGGGTCTTCGCGGCGGTGACGATGGTGGAGGACGCGGTGGTGCCCTGCTTCTCGCCGCGGATCACCATGTCCACGGCGTCACCGATCTGACGGACGGCCAGGTCCAGGTCGACGAGGACGCCGTCGGCCTGCCCGGACAGGTTGGCGGAGGTCATCGCGACCGGCTTGCCGGTGAACTCGATCAGCCGCTGGATGGTCGGATTGGACAGGCAGCCGAGGGCGACGGTCGGGCCGCCGCACACCAGGTGGTCCGGGATGCGGTGGTTGCGGGGCAGGACGATGTTGAACGGGCCGGGCCAGAACGCGTCGGTCAGCCGGCGCACGGCCTCCCGCAGCTCGGCGGGCACCTCGGTGTACTCCTCCCACTCCTGCGGGTGCCGCACGAACAGGGTGAGCGGCGAGGTCGGCGGGCGCCGCTTGATGGCGAAGGCCCGCTCGACGGCGGCCCGGTTCCACGGGTCCAGGGTCAGCGCCAGGTTGGTGTCGGAGGGCGCCACCACCACCCCGCCGTTGCGGACCAGGTCGCCCGCGGTGCGCAGATTCTCGTCGGTGGGAGCGGCGACGTTGGCGTACGTGTCGACGGTCATGTGTCTCACTTCCGGTGCTGTTGCTCGTGACGGTGTGGGGGGTGGTGCCTTGCGCTATGAGGGGTGGTGCTTCAGGGGGGCGGGGTGCTCGGGCACGGGTGCGGGGCTGTCCGGTACGGCCCTTCGGAGCGGCGCTCCGGGCACCCTCGGTGGCTCCCGCCCGCCTACTTGCTGAGCTGCGTCGAGGAGTCGACGAGGGTGAACGTGCGCGGTACCTCCACCGCGCGCAGCCGGCCCCGGCACCAGCGCCGCAGCTCGGCGGCGTCGACGCCGGGCCCGCCGGGCCGGGGCAGGATCTGCGCGGCCAGACCGCTGCCGTCGTCGCCGTCGGCGGCGACGCGGGCGGCGCTGACCTCGGGGTGGTCGACGAGGACGCGTTCGACGAGGCCGAGGAAGACCTTCTCGCCGGCGACGGAGGTGACCCGGCGTGCCCGGCCCACCAGCCGGTAGGTGCCGTCGGGCAGTTCCTCGCAGATGTCGCCGGTGGGCACCTCGTCCCCGGCGGGGTAGGGCACGTGGCCGCCGTCGATGTAGGAACCGGTCTGCGCGGTCGGCGTACGGACGACCAGCTCGCCGTCGGGTTCGAGCCGCCAGCTCACCCCGGCGAGCGGCAGGCCGAGCCCGCCGTCGTACGGGGCGTCGCCCGGGGTGTGGGTGGCGACCCGCGGCCCGGCCTCGGTCAGGCCGTACGTGGTGCGCACATCGGGTACGCCGCGGGCGCGCAGCTCGGCGAGCGCGGTGCGGCCCAGCCGGTCCCCGCCGACGGTGATCTGGCGCAGGGACGCCGGGAAGGGCTCCCCGCTGTCCAGGACCCGCATCAGCAGGTGCGGGGTGAGCGCGGTGTGCGTGGCGGCGAAGCCGCGGGCGGTGTCGAACCAGTTCGCCGTGGAGAACGGCGGCTCGACCAGGGCGAGCGCGGCACCGGAGGCGAGGACGCCGAGGACTCCGCAGACGAACGCCGACGAGAAGTACATCGACTGCGACAGCAGATACCGGTCGCCGGGGCCGAGCCCGCCGACACTGTCCCAGTGCATGCCGGCGTTGCGCAGCAGCCGGGAGCGGCGGTGCACGACGGCCTTGGGCAGGCCGGTGCTGCCGGAGGTGGCCAGCACCAGCGACGGCTCGTCGTACGGTGGTGCGCCCGCGCCGGGGGTGCCGTCCAGCCGCAGCAGTACGGTGCCCGCGTCGCGTGCGAGGGGGCTGCTGCCGTGTGCCGCCCAGGTGCGGGCGACGGCGGGGGTGAGCCGGCCGGCGACGGCGCCGGTGGCCGCCGCGAGGAGGCGGTAGCTGTCCGGGGCGAGCGCGTCCGACAGCAGTACCGGCACCAGCCCGGCGTCCCAGGCGGCGGCCACGTCGAGCAGGGTGGTGAGCCTGCTGCCGGTGCCGACCAGCACCCGGTCGCCGGGTGCGAAGCCCAGTGCCGCCCACTGGTCGGCGCGTTCCGCGACGCCCGCCGTCAGGGCGGCGGCGTCGAGGACCCGTACCCCTCGGGACGTGTACTCGGTGACGGAGGCATCGGGATGCACCCAGCCGGCGCCGGCCGCGGCGCCCGCCACGACCGGGGCGCCCGTGGGACGCCGCGCGCCGTCGGCCGTCCCCGGCAGCACCTCCACAGCCCGGCTCATCGCGCCGCCACCGTCCTGCTGTCCGCCAGCAGCGGGGCGACCCGGTGGGCGGCGGCGAAGTCCTCCGCGGCGGGGGCGCCGGCTTGCCCGTGCGGGCCGCGCGGCCCGTACAGGTCGGCCGGGGCCAGCGCCACCACATGCTGCTCGGAGACGGACACGGCACTGTCCACGTGGTCCACCGCGGCGAGCACCGCCAGGCCCTCCCCGCCGCGCAGCCCGGGATCGGGCAGCCACGTGACATGGCCGACGTACCCGGTGCCGATGGCGCCGGAGCCGAGCCGCAGCGCGGCGAGGAACAGGGCGCCGTCGAGGGTGGCGCGCTGCCCGGCGAGCACCACGGACGGGCCGCGGGCGGCGAGTTCGCGGGCGGTGGACTGGGCGACGATGTTGTAGCCGGCGACGGAGAACGTGGACGGGGAGCGCCGCCCGGCGGCGAGCGCCCCGGCGAAGGCCTTGACCGAGCGCTGGTTGCCGCGCCGTGTGCTGACGAACACCCCTCGGGTGAAGGGGTCGGTGTCGTCGGCGGGCGCGGCGGCGGTCAGTTCGCGGGCGGCGAGCGCGCCCAGCAGGGAGGCCGGGTCCTGCTTGCCGCGCACGTCCTGCGGTGCGACCTCGGTGACGAGGCCTTCGGGGATGTGGTCGCGGGCGAGTTCCGCGCGGAAGCCGGGGGTGGCGAGGACCACCGCCGTACGCAGCCGGAAGGCTCCGCGCAGGCCGTGGAAGAGCACGGTCGTCATGTCACCTCCTGGGTGCGGACGGTGGCCGAGGAGTGGAGTCGGCCCTGGACGGACAGTTCGGTACGGACGGTGGACAGCCGGCCGGAGCGCAGCAGCCGCGCCCGGAGCATCGCCCCGGCGGGGACCGGGGCCGTGGGGTCGGTGCGCAGGTCGTCGAGGCGGGCGGGGACGCAGCGGGCGGCGCCGCGTGCGCGGGCGGCGAGCCGGCAGGCGATCTGGTGCATGGCCTCGACGGCGACGAGCGGCCCGGCGCCGGTGAGGTCGCCGGCGGGCAGGACGAGTTCGGCGCGTGCGGTGTCGCCGTCCACGTCGAGCGGCCCGCACAGGGCGAGGAACCAGCCGTTGCGGGGGGTGTGCGGGTCAGCCATGGCCGGCGTCCCCGGGCCAGGTGCCCATCATGTGGTAGCCGGCGTCGACGTACACGGTCTCGCCGGTGGTGCCGGAGGCGAGGTCGCTGAGCAGGTAGAGCGCGGTGCCGGCGACGTCGTCGGTGGTGATGGGGCGGCCGAGCGGGCTGCGTTCGGCGCGCTGGGCGAGGGAGGCCGCGAAGTTGGGCAGCCCGAACGTGGCGAGGGTGCGGACGGGCCCGGCGGACAGAACGTTGACGCGGGTGCCGGACGGGCCGAGTTCGGCGGCCAGGTAGCGGGCGGCGGACTCCAGGGCGGCCTTGGCGACGCCGAGGACGTTGTAGCCGTGGCAGACGCGTTCGGCGCCCAGGTAGGACAGTGTCAGCAGGCTGGAGTTCGCGGTCAGGTAGGGGCGGGTCGCGGCGGCGGCGCCGATCAGCGAGTAGACGCTGGACTCCATCGCGTGGGTGAAGCCGGTGCGGCTGGTGGCGGCGAGACCGCCGGCGAGTTCGTCCTTGTCGGCGTGGGCGACGGCGTGCACGAGGAAGTCGATGCCGCCGTGCCGTTCGGCGAACTCGGCGCACACCCGTTCCAGCGCGCCGTCCTCCAGTACGTCGCAGTGCGCGAGATACGGCGCTTCGGTGCCGTCGGCGGCCAGCCGGGGTGTGGCGCGGCGCAGCCATTCACCGGCGGAGGACGCCCGGTAGGTGAAGCCGAGTCCGGCGCCCTCGGCGGCGAGGCGGCGGGCGATGCCCCAGGCGATGGACCGCTGGTTGACGACGCCGAGGACGAGGCCGCGGCGGCCTTCGAGCAGCCCGGCGCGGCCGGTCACGGCAGCGGTGTCCGTGGCGGGGGCGGTGGTCATGGGTGTCTCCTCGGGGAGGGTCGTGGGGGCGCTCACAGCTGGGCACCTCCGGCGACCGGCAGGACCGCGCCGACCAGTTCGGGGCTGCGGGTCACGAGCGCGGCCACCACCTGGGCGACGTCGCGCGGGTTGGTGAAGCGGCGCAGCGGGATCTCCTGCAGGTACTTCCTGCGGTCCTTGCCGTCGAGCATGGTCCGGGTCAGGTCGGTCTCGACGAAGCCGGGTTCGACGACGTTGGCGAACACGTTGAACCGGGCGCCCTCCAGGGCGATGTTGGCGGCGTACCGGGTCAGGGCGGCTTTGCTGACGCCGTACATGGCGTTGCCGACGCGGGCGTTGCGGCGGGCCTGGGAGGAGATGAAGACGATGTCGCCGCGGCGGCGCCGCACGAGGTGGGGCAGGGCGGCGTGGGTGAAGGTGACGGCGCTGCCCAGGTTGGTGTCGAGGACCTGCTCCAGTTCGGGCCAGGTGACCTGGTTGACGAGCCGGTCGACGGTGAGGCCCTGGTTGTTGACGAGGGCCTGGAGCCGGCCGGTCGCGGCGACGGTGTCGACGAACTGGCGTACCTGGTCGGCGTCGCGTCCGTCGACCAGGTGGCCGCGGGCGAGTCCGCCGGTGGCCTCGGTGAGTTCGTCCGCGGCCCGCTTGGAGCTGAGGTACGTGAACTCGACGTCGTACCCCTCCTGGGTGAGCCTTCTGGCGACGGCGCGGCCGATGCCGCGGGCCCCGCCGGTCACCACCGCGACGGGCCGCCCGGAGGGCTCAGTCCCGTCCGGTTTCCCGGTGCTGTCGGTCATCGGTGACGACCTCCCCTCGTACGGCGACGACCTCCCGGCCGTCCGGTTGTTCGATCAGTGCGGTGCAGGTGACGGCGCCGGCGTCGTCGGCGGTCGCCGTGAGGCGGACCCGGGCGGGCGGCACGAGGGGCCGCGCGAACCGCACGTCCCGCAGGCCGTGTGCGGCCGGGTCGAGCCGGCGGGCCAGGCCGAGCAGCAGATGGGCGGCGGCCGAGCCGGGCAGGACGGGGTTGCCGGGGAAGTGCTCGGCGAAGACCGGCCAGCGCGGGTCGAGGTCGAGCACGGCGGTCACGGTGCCGTCGCCGTGCTGTGTGTCGGGGGTGAGCGGAATGCCCAGCAGGTGGCCGCTCATGCCGCCGCCCCCGTGTCCCGCCGGGCAGTGCGCCGCGCCGCCAGTCGCGCCAACTGGCCGGTGACGAAACGGGCGTAGGAGTCGGCGTCCACGCGGGGGCGGGCGCCGGCCGGGACGTGCGCGTCGAGCACGGCGTGGTCGAAGCGGAACCCGCAGCTCATGAATGCGACGTTGTCGGCGTTGACGGACGCGTACGCCCGGTCCAGTGCCGTCCGGGGCGGCCCGAGCCGCAGCACCCGCTGTCCGAGGGCCGCGTTGACGGCGTCCGCGGCGGCGGCGTTGGTGAGGGTCTGGTCGCCCAGGTGGTAGTAGGCGGCCAGGTCGTCGCCCCGTCCGGCACGGTCGGCGAGGGCGGCGCAGCTCGCGGCGAGCTGGTCGACGTGGGCGAGGGGCGGCGCGTTGCCGGGTTCGGCGTCGATCGTGAGGACCGCGCGGCGGGCGGTGACCTTCGCCAGCATCTCGACGAGGGTGAAGTACCCGGCGCGGTTGTCCTGCACGGGCGGGTGCCCGGCGGGTCCGAGGACCGAGCCGAGCCGCAGCATCGACACGGGCGCCCCGGTGCGGGCCCGCAGATTGTCCAGCATGTGCTCGGTGAGCAGCTTCGACGCGACGTACGGGTTGACGGCGTCGGGCCGCCACACCGGTGCCTCGGTGATCGTGTCCCGCCGGGCGGGCGAGCCGGGGCCGGTGACGCCGACGGTGGAGATGTGGAAGAAGCGTTCCGTCGGCGCGCACACCTCCAGCAGCCGCAGCGGTACGGCCGTGTTGGCTGCGACGGTCGCGGCGAGCCGGTCCTGGTCGTACGACAGGGACGCGCCGACGTTCCACACCTGCGCGACCGTGCCGAGCCCGGCGGCGCGCAGCGCGGCGGGGGTCAGCGCGTCCAGCGGCAGCGCGGTCACCCGCTCCGGCAGGTGCGCCGGCGCCGCGGTGGCCTTGAGGACGCGTCCGATGCGGCGCCGCAGCTTCGGCAGGTCCGGCTGCCCGGCGGTGAGCAGCAGCACCCGGTCGAACGCGGGCAGCAGCGCGGCGGTCAGCGCGGTGCCGACGAGGCCGCCGGCGCCGGTCACAACGAGGTTCCGGGTCATGCGGCACCGCCCGCGGCGAGGACGAGGCAGGAGTTGGCGCCGCCGAAGCCGTAGGTGACGCTCACGCCGAGGGGGCGGCCCTCGGGCAGCGGCAGCGGCCACTCGCCGGTGGCGACGGGCGCGCCGGCCCAGCGGGCGTGCGGGACGCGCAGGCCCGCGGTCGGCGGGGCGACCCGCTCACGCAGCGCGTACGCGGTGAGCAGCGCCTCCACCGCGCCGGTCGCGCCCAGCGAGTGGCCGAGGGCGCCCTTGGTGCCGGAGACAGGGACGTCCCGCTCAGGGAAGACCGTCGTGTACACGGCGGCCTCCAGCTCGTCGTTGACGGGCGTGCCGGAGCCGTGCCCGTTGAGGTGGGCGACGTCGGCCGGGGTGCCGCCGGCCCGCTCCAGGGCGGTGCGCAGCATGCGGGCGGCGCCCTCGCCGGACAGGTCGGGGGAGGTCAGTGCGTCGATGTCGGTGCTGGCGGCCCAGCCGCGCAGCTCGGCGAGGGGCGTGCCGGGCAGCCGGTCCGCGTCGGTGAGGACCAGCGCGCACGCGCCCTCGGCGAGGGTGGTGCCGTCGCCGTCGGCGTCGTAGGGGCGGCAGCGGTCGGGCGACATGGTCTTCAGCCCGGAGTGGCCCGTGTACTTGCCGGGTTCCAGGGAGTCCACGCCGACCGCGACGACGACCGGGGCGATGCCGGAGGCGACGAGGTCGGCGCCGTAGCCGACGGCGTCCGTGCCGGAGGAGCAGGCGGAGGACAGCACCACGACCGGGCCGGTCAGGCCCAGCCGGGCCGCGACGACGCTCCAGAAGTGGTCCAGCTCCACGTCGGGCCCGGACTGTTCGAAGATGTCGCCGAGGCTGACCCCGACGGTCACCCACGCGCCGGTCAGCTCCGTCCGGTCCACACCGGCCGCCTCCGCCTCGGCGAGGGCCTCGGTGAGCGCGGCCTCGGCGAGCGCGGCCAGGCGGGGCCCGCCGGTGAGGCCGGCGTGCCCGGCCACCTCACCGACGGTGCCGCTGCGGCCCGTGCTGCCCGGGTCGAACAGGGTGAGCGGGCCGAGGCCGCTCTCCCCGGCGCGCACCTTCCGCCATGTGGAGTCGGCGGAGCCGGCGAGGCAGGTGGTGGCGCCGGCCGCGGCGACGGCCACTCGCACGGGGGCCTGGACGCACGCGGAGTCGGATGCGGGGGAGGCGCCGGTCATGCGGCGCGCTCCGCGGACCGGGCGGCGGGCAGCTGCCGGGCGACGGACTCCGGCACGGGCAGCAGCCGGTACGGCTCCTTCTGCACGAAGACGAGGTTCAGTTCGGCGCGGGCCAGCAGCTTGCCGCGGGCCTCGGCGCGGAAGTGCAGCTGGAGCGAGCGGCCCAGGTTCTCGGCGCGGGTCACGGACACCTGCACGGTGTCGTTGCGCAGCGCCGAGTTGCTGTAGGAGGCGCGGACGCGGGCGACGCGGATCTCGACGCCCTCGCCGAAGAAGCCGGGCGGGCTGCTGTAGCGGCCGAGGAACTCCTTGAGGGCGTTGCTGTACCACTTGAGGTAGTTGGAGAAGTGCACGACTTCGAACTCGTCCACTTCGGCGTCCCGGACGGGATGCTCCACGCTGAGGATCATCAGGTTCCCCCCTCTGGTGTGTCGCGGGCCGGTTCAGCCGGCGAGCTTGCGGCCGACGAGGGCGACGATGCGGCCGACGGTGGCGAAGTTGTCGGGGACGAACTCGCCGTCGGTGACGGATATGCCGTACTCGTCCTCCAGGTGGGCGAGCAGCTCGGCGAAGCCGAGGGAGTCCACGCCGACGTCGGTGCCGAGGAGCATGTCGTCGGTGATCTCGGCGGGCTCCATGTCGATGAACAGGGCGTCCACGATGAACTGCTTGAGGTGGGCGGCGACGGCGTCGGCGGAGAAGGTCTCGTTCGCTGCGACGGTCATGGTGTGCGGTCTCCTCGCTGGGTGGGAGGCCGGGCGGGGGCGTCTCCCGCCGCCCGGCGGTGAAGGGTGGGGTGGGTCCGGGAGGATGCTCTTATGGATGTCAAGCAGCGGTTGTGAGGTGATTCGGGGCCGCTGCGGTGGCGTTGGTGATGGTCAGGACGTGGTAGATCTCGCGGGCGACGAACCGCTTGAGGCAGCGGATGATCTCCT
>NZ_JALLGL010000015.1 GCF_023072675.1 Streptomyces sp. XM83C | reverse complement strand
GCGCGGGCCGGGTGGGGCCCCGCCCCGGCCGCCGAACGGGGTGCCGTCGTGCGCCGGTTCCGGGACAGCCGGTCGGCCGGACAGCATGCCCGGCGTCCCGCAGGTCCCCCGTTCCGGCCTGTGCGGTTGCCGTCACCGCACCCAGCGGCGGTGGACCTGTACCGCGCAGACCACCGTCAGGGCGCCCAGCAGCCAGCCGCCCACGACGTCCGACATCCAGTGCACACCCAGCCACACCCGGGTCAGTCCGACGCCGACCACCGAGACGACGGCGACCCCCAGAGCGACGCGGCGCACGTCGCGGGGTGCGCCGTGGTGGGCCAGCAGCCACAGCAGCAGGCCGCACACCACCGTCGCCGTCATCGCGTGCCCCGACGGGAAGGCCGCGTAGTGGGCCGAGTCGACCGGGTCGGGCCAGACGGGACGGGCACGGCCCACCGCAGCCTTCAGCCACTGCTGGACCAGCGTCGCGAGCAGGCACGTCACCGCCAGCCATGCCGCCGTGCGGCGGGCGGCGTACCGCCACAACAGCCATACCGCGACGGCCGCGGCGAGCAGACGCATCGTCCACGGGTCCCACACCCGGTCGCTCAGGACGCGGCACACGCGTGTGAGCGCCGGTTCTGCGACCGCCCAGCGGTGGGAGGCGCGGGCCACGGACCGGTCCGTGGCGATCAGCGGACCCCAGCGCATCAGGACCAGCGCCGACAGCACGCCCGAGCACAGCCCGAGCAGCAGCGCCGCCCGCCCGGTGGTGCGGTGGGGCGGCGGGGCGATGACGGGCGTGGTGCGCATGAGCTGATCCTCGCCCCGGGCAGGGGTGCGAAACCACCCGTGGGAGGAGCGGGGCCTGCGTGTCGGAAGCTGCGGGGTCTCCGGTTCGGAAGCTGCGGGGTCTCCGCGTCGGTAGGAGCCGGGTCTCCGATCCGGGAGGCGCGCGGGCTGCGATGCAGGAGGCGCCGGGGCTGCGTGTCGGAAGGAGCGGGGCCTCCGTGTCGGGACGTACGGGCCGTGTCGGCCGGGGGAGTGCGCCTGACCTGTGGCAGGTGCCGCCCTCAGCCCAGCGCCCGCAGCGCCGGTACGAACGTCACCAGCAGCGGCACGACCGGCACCAGGGTCGCTGTCGCCGTCAGACCGAGCCTGCGGGCCGCGGTGAGACGGGCCGGCGCGGTCAGCAGACGGTTGACGCGCTGCGGGACCTGTGCCTGGTGCGCGGGGCAGGGGCCGAACACTCCGCGGCCCTCGTTGAGCTCGACCAGTGCCAGCGCCGTCGTGAGCCGGCCGAACCGGCGGGAGGCCATGTCGTCGGCGGCCAGTTCGACCAGCCGGTGCATCTCGTCGCGGAACGCGGCGAACACCGGCACCTGCGGGAAGCCGTCCGCCAGTGCGGAGGAGCAGTGCAGCAGCCAGTCGTGGCGTGCGCGCGCGTGCCCCTGCTCATGGGCGAGCAGGGCGTCCAGCTGCCGCCCCTTCAGGCGGCGCAGCGCGGCCGTGGTCACCACGAGCCGCGGTGACGGCCCCGGCAGCCACCAGGCGTCCGGCCGCTCGCCCTCCAGCACCACCAGCCGCCGGCCGGCGTCCGGCTTCTCGCCGGGCAGCAGGGGCGCCCGCAGCCGCAGCTCGGCGCGTCGCCGCCGGCGCCCGGACCGCGCCCGGGCCACCTCGCGGAGCAGCATGACCGCGCTCCACGCCCCGCCGCACGCCAGCGTCACGGCGACGGCCGCGGCCCACGGCCCGGCCGCACCGAACGTGTACGCCTCGGCGACCCCGCGCGGGGCCGGGGCGAAGACACGGCCGCGTACCTTCTGCCAGGCCGCGGCGGCGCTCAGCGTCATCGACAGCGCACAGCACAACAGCACGGCGGCCACGACGCACTGCCACACCCACAGCGCCACCACCGGCTCACGGTCCGGCCAGTCGGCCCGGGCCAGCAGCCGGGGAGCCGTGACGGCGGTCAGCGCGCCGAGCAGCAGCAGGACCGCGGGGACCATCATGGGAAGCACCTTATGAGCGGCCGCTTGCTCACGGGTACGGGTTCTTCGGCCAAAGTGACACAGACCACGGGCCCCGATGCCCGGGACCTCCGGCACCGTCAGAGCGTGAGCAGCATCGCCACCATCCCGATGCCCATCGACAGCCGGCAGGCCCGCGCCAGCTCCGGCCGGTCGCCCCAGCGCGGCGCGACCGGGGCCGTGGCAGCGGCGGTGACCGGTATCAGCCGGGTGCCCGAGACGAGGACGTACACCGTGAAGTAGAGCAGCAGCGCGCCGGTCAGCAGCGGTATGCCCGCGCCGCCGTGATGACGGCCGGGGGAGCCGGCCATCGCCGCCGCCATGTAGACCATGGCCGCGGCGCCGACCAGATGGTGCAGATGGTGGGCGCCGTCACGGGCCGCCCACAGCGCGCGCAGCCCGGCCGCGCCGAAGACCGCGGTGTACACCACCCACGCCCAGCCGGGCGGGGTGAACACCGCAGACGGCACCGCCATCGCCGCCATGCCGAACCCCATCAGCGCCTCGCCGCCCGCGGCCCGGCGCTGCTCCTCCACGCTGCTGCGCATCCGCAGCAGGCAGTAGGCGCCGGTCGCCGCGCACAACGCGACCAGCAGCCAGCCGGGCGAAGCCGGTCCGTGCACGCGCACCTCCCCCGCTCGACACTCGTCCCGGCCACAGCGATGCCCGGACAGCGCGGCGCGTACGCGAGCGCAGAGGTGTACACGGGGAGCACGCGCCGTCACGCGCGGGCCCCCTGTCCTCCCTCACCAGAATTGTTTACGAGTGAAACACTCGTTAAGGTTGTTCTCATGCCGGCCCGACGACCTTCCCGCCTCCCGCTCGCCGACGCGCTGCGCCTGGGCCGCCCGCCCGAGATCTGGTTCAAGCCCGCCCTCAGCGTCGTCGTCTCAGCAGGCGTCCCCAACCTGCTCCTGGTCGCCCTCGGCCGCCTCGATCTGGCGGTGTACACCATGGCCGGCTCACTGTGCGCCCTCTACGCCCACAACCGCCCCTACGCGGCCCGTGCCCGCACCCTGGCCGGGGTCGTCCTCGGCATGACCGCCGGTCTCGCCGTCTCCCTGGTCACCGCGTCCCTGACCACCGACGCGGCCGTCCTCGTCGCGGTCGGCGCCGCCCTCGCCGCCGTACAGAAGGCACTCTGCGACGCCACCAGGATCGGGCCGCCCGGCCATGTGATCCTCACCTTCGTCAGCTCCGCCGCCCTCTTCGCCCCGCAGCGCCTCGACCAGGTCCCCGCCCATCTCGCGCCGGCCGTCGCCGCCGGAGTCTGGGCCTGGGCCGTCTGCATGGCACCCGGCCTGCTCCGCCCGCACGGCCCCGAACGGCGCGCCACCGCCCAGGCGCTCACCGAGGCGGCCACCCACGCGGAGGCGTACGGCGCCGCCGCCACGGCCGGCACCCCCCGCACCCACGACGCGACACACGCCCCCGGCGCCGCCGCGCCCCACGCGACCCGCACCGCCGACGCCGGCCACGCCGGCCGGGCCCGCGCTGCCGCCGCCGTCCACGCCGCCTGGCAGGCCCTCCTCGCCACCGGCGCCCGCACCACCCGCACCCGGCACGCCCTCGGACACCTCCTCGTCCGCGCCGAGGTCGCCCTCGCCGCGCCCGCCGACACCGACCCGGAACGCCTGCGCGCCTGGGCCCGCGCCCTGCGCGGCACCGGCCCCCTCCCGCACGTCGACGACCTGCCCGGCGAGGCCGCCGAACTGCACGGCACCGACATCGAACAGACCCTGCCCGTACGGCCGCTGCACCGCCGCCTCGCCACGCTCGCCCCGGTCGCCGCACGCTGCTTCCTCGGCTGCGCGCTGGCCGGCTGGGCCTCCCTCGCCCTCGGCTTCGACCGCCCCTACTGGGCCCTGGTCACCGCGGCCTCCCTCTACCAGGCCAACCTCACCCTCACCTGGAGCCGCTCCGTCCAGCGCGTCGTCGGCAACCTCCTCGGCGTCCTCCTCTTCGCCGCGATCGTCCCGCTCGCCCACCTCCACCAGGCGCTGCTCGTCCTGTTCTGCCTCGCCCTCAGCTTCGGCGCCGAGGCACTGATCGGCCGCAACTACTGGCTGGGCAGCGTCTGCGTGACCCCCATGGCGCTGCTGATCACCGAGTTCGGCCGGTTCCAGGACTCCGGCGAGCTGATCACCGAGCGCGTCCTGGACACCCTCGTCGGCGCCCTCCTCGGCTTCGCCGCCGCCCTCGCCGTCACCGACCGCACAGCGGGCGCCCGCCTCGAAAGCGCCCTCACCGCCGCCGAGCGCACCCGGGAACACACCGTGCGCCTCCTCGCCGCACCGCACACCGCCCCCGCCGCCCTGGAGCACGCCCGCCGCGCCCTCGCCGCCGCCCTCGTCGAGCTGCGCGGCACGGCCGACGCCGCCGCGGGAGAATGGTGGCAGCGGGCCCTGCCCCTGGACCGGGTGGTGCTCGCCGAACAGGCCGGACACCGTACGCTCGCCGAGACAGTACGGCGCCAGGGACTCACCCCGGCCCCACGCACGGACACGCAGGCGGAGGACGTACGGCCATGACAGCGACCGAGGGACGGGCCACGACCGGAGACGACACCGTCGCCGCCGTCGTCCGCCAGTGGCGGGCGGTCCACCCCGACCTCGACACCGGCCCCATGGAGATCATCGGCAGGGTCAACCGGTGCGCGGCCCTGCTCCAGCAGGCCGAGGACGCGCCGCTGCGCCGCGCGGGCCTGAGCCGCGCCGAGTTCGACCTGCTCGGCGCGCTGCGCCGCACCGGCCATGAACTCACCCCCGGCGAGCTGGCCCGCGAGACCTTCTCCTCCGGCGCCGCCGTCACCAAACGCGTCAAGCAGCTCGGCGAACGCGGCCTCGTCGAACGCCGCGGCGACACCCGCGACCGCCGCGTCGCCCATCTGCGCCTCACCGACGCGGGCCGCGACCTCGTGGACGCGATCCTGCCCGAGCAGCTCGCCTACGAGACCGCTGTCCTGTCCGCGCTGGACGCCGACCGGCAGGGCGAACTGGCCACCCTCCTCGGCGAGTTGCTGGAACGCCTGGAGGGCAGGCTGGGCGCCCTGCGCCCCTGACGGCCGCCCGGCGCCCGCCGGTCACCGGCAGGCACCCGGCGGATACGGCATCCTCGGCCGACCGGCGCCACCCGCCCGACCGGCCGCCACCGGGTGATCACGGCATCCTCGGCCGACCGCCGACCGCCGACCGCCGACCGCCAGCCGCCGACGGTCGACAGTCCACCGCCAACCGCCCACGGCAGACCGCCGACAGTCGACAGTCGACCGTCCACGGTCGACAGTCCACGGTCGACCACCAGCCGCCCCCGCTCCCGCCGGCCCCCGAGCCGGCCCGCACCCGGCGCCCGCCCACCGACCGGATCACGGCACCCCCAGCTCGAACAGCGCGTACCCCGCGTACGACCCGGAGGCCACCGCGGCGACGCCCAGCAGCAGGAGCTGCAGCGGCAGCGACAGCCGGCGCAGCGCGGCGGCGAGCGGCACGAACAGCGGGAACAGGGGCAGCAGATAGCGGGAGACATTGGCGAAGATCTGCTGGCTGCCCAGCACCAGCACCAGCGTCACCACCGTGTACACCACCAGCGCGGCCGGCGGCCGGCGGCGCAGCAGCAGCGGCAGCAGCACGACCGCCAGCAGCACCACGCACACCCCGATGAGGTCGGCGAACGGCCATGCGGACAGATAGTCGTCGTGGCCGACCGGCACGTTGGCGAACACGTCGACCGTGTGCCGGCCGTAGTCGAAGGTGTGCGCCCACGCGCCGCGCTGCAGCGCGAAATAGCCGCCCCAGTCGCCTGTCTCGAGGCCGACCCACCCGAGGTAGCCCACGAGGCCCAGCGGGGCGACGAGCAGCGCGGTCAGCGGCCGTGCCAGACCGTCCCGCCCCCGGTACAGCGCCAGCAGCGCCGCCACGGCCAGGGCGGCGATCAACGCCACCGCCGTCGGCCGGTTCAGCCCGGCCATGTAGGTGAGCAGCCCGGCGGTGAGCCAGCGGCGCGTCAGCATCGCGTGGCAGGCCCAGGCGGCGAGGGCGACGTACAGGGAGTCGGAGTAGACCGCCCACTCCACACCGGAGCCCGGCCACACCGCCCACAGCCCCGCCGCGGCCAGCCCCGCCCGCCGGTCCACCAGCCGCGCGGTCACGGCGTGGATGCCGAGTGCGGCGGCGAAGGACGCGACGACGGACACCAGCATGCCCGCGCCGTACAGGCCGAGCCCGGTCACCTCGGACACCAGCCGCATCGCCGCCGGGTAGAGCGGGAAGAACGCGGCCGAGTTCCCCTGAAGGGTGATCAGGCCGGTGGCGCCGGGGACCGGTTCGAGCGCCGGGTGATAGCCGTGCGCGGCGATCTGCTGATACCACCAGCCGTCCCACGTGGCCAGTACGTCCCACGCGTGTGCGCCGCCCCCGAACCGGGGATGCCGGGTCCGGAAGTCACCGGACGCGTCCAGCAGCCACATGAACACGGCGAACCCGGTCAGCTTCAGCCCCCCGAACACGGCGAGGACAGGCCCGTACCGGCGGGCCGCGCCGCGCAGCAGCCCCGTCCAGGACGCACGCCGGGCCGCACCGGCCGGCGCCGGGCCGGGACCGGCGCCCGGGTCGCGGTCCGGCACGACGGCCGGCACGGTCGTCGTCATGCCCGCCCGCCCTTCGTCGCCGACCGGAACACCCAGGCCCGCAGCAGCACGAACCGCAGCAGCGTCGTGGCCGGCCCCGCCAGCACCAGCACGGCGAGTTCCGCGCCGCGCGAGGCACCCGGCGCGAGCCGGTGCAGGACCGCGAGCGCCCCGCCGCTGAGGACCAGACCCAGCAGGAACACGGCGAGCCCCCGCAGATGGTGGCGCAGCGCCCCGCCCCGGCCGCGCAGTCCGAAGGTGAGCCGCCGGTTGGCCGCCGTGTTGCCGACCGCGCACACCAGCAGCGCCAGCGCGTTCGCGGCCTGCGCCCCGGCCGCCGGACGCAGTGCCGCGTACAGCAGCAGATGCCCGACCGTGCTCACCGCCCCGACCGCGGCGAACCGCCACAATTGCGCCACGAGCCCCGGCGGTGCGGCCTCCGCCCGTGCGCCCAGTCCGGGCGGCGGCAGGGTGCCGCGGGCCAGCGTGCGGCCCAGACGGGCGATGCCCCGCAGGTCGGCCAGGGCCGTCGCCCGCACATCGACCCGGCTGTCCGGGTCGTCCACCCAGTCGACCGGCACCTCGTGGATGCGCAGCCCGGCCCGCTCCGCGATCACCAGAAGCTCGGTGTCGAAGAACCACTCACCGTCCCGCACCAGCGGCAGCAGCCGCTCCGCCACGTCGCGCCGTACCGCCTTGAAACCGCATTGCGCGTCGGAGAAGCCCACCGCGAGCGTGGACCGCAGCAGGGCGTTGTAGCAGCGCGAGACGAACTCGCGCTTCGGGCCGCGCACCACGCGGGCGCCCGGAGCGAGCCGGGTGCCTATCGCCAGGTCGGAATGGCCGGAGATCAGCGGGGCCACGAGCGGCAGCAGCGCCGCGAGACCGGTCGACAGATCGACGTCCACATACGCCAGCACCGGCGCCGGCGACCGCGACCAGGCCGCCCGCAGGGCGCGGCCCCGGCCCTTCTCCGCCAGCCGCAGCCACTCCACCTCGGGCAGCTCCGCGGCGAGCCGGGCGGCGATCCGCGGGGTGCCGTCCGTGCTGGCGTTGTCGGCGACGGTGATCCGGAACGGGTAGGGGAAGCTCTCCCGCAGATGCGCGTGGAGCCGTCGCACGCCCGGCTCCAGGTCCCGCTCCTCGTCGAACACCGGCACCACCACGTCCAGGACGGGCTCCGAGCCGTCGGCCCGGACGGGGGAGCGGCCGGGCAGGGTGCCGGGTTCACGCACGGGGGCGGGTGCGGTTTTCTGCATGGTTCGTCCTTGTCTGCGTACCGCCCCTCGGGCATGCGGCGCCGGTTCCGGGCGTGCCGGGGTCACGCGGGGCGTGCGGTGGTGGGTCGGTCGGGTGATGGGGGAGCGGGCTCCCGTGCGGCGGGTCCGGTTCCGTCCGCGGGGCCGGCAGGGTGGCGGCGGCCCGGCAGCGGCGGCGGTTCCGGTACGACGGCCGGTTGGGTCACGGCGTGGGGATGCCCGCCGGCGACTCGGACTCCGGACGGTCCGGGTGGGTCTCCCCGCCCGAGTCGTCGGTGTGGGTCGGTGACTCGGCGCCGCCCGGTGATGCCGTACCGGGGGACGACGCCGAGCCGTACGGGTCCGCCGAGCCGAGGGGGTCGTCCGAGCCGTACGGATCGTCCGAACCGGTCGGCGGCACCGAGTACGTCGGTGTCGGCCCCGACGGCGACACGGTCGCGCTCGTGGTCGGGGACGGTGTCGCCCCGGGCGAGGAGTGCGGCGGGCTCGACGCGGGCCGGGGCGGAGGGGCGCCCGGCTCGGTCCGGGGGGCGGTGTCCGGGATCAGGAACAGGCCGAGGCTCAGCCCGGCCACCGCGAGCACGGAACCGACCGCCTTCTGCGCCAGCCGCACCCGGCGGCGTGCAAGCACCCCGGCCCGGAGCCGGTCCCGGTGCCCGGGCCCGAAGGGGGAGTACTGCTCGGTGTCGCGCATCAACCGTGCCAGTTGCTGTTCGAAGTGGTCCATGGCCCTTCCCTCACCCCACCGGCTCGATGACATCGGCCAGCAGCTCCCTCAGCCGGGCCACTCCGCGCGCGGCGTGCGAGCGGGCCGTACCCAGCGGACAGCCCAGCACCTCCGCGACCTGACGCTCACTCAGATCCTGGTAGTAGCGCAGGACCACGGCCGCGCGCTGCTTGGCCGGCAGCCGGGCGAGCGCCACCTCCAGCCGGGAGCGCTCCGCCACGGCGGCGGACACATCGCCCGCCACCGGGGCCTCCGGCACCTGCTCGACCGGACGCTCCCCCCACCAGCGCCGCCGCGCCGAACGCGCCGCGGCGCGGACCAGCACCGTACGGACGTACGCCTCCGGTGCCTCGTCGGCGATCCTCGGCCATACGAACCACAGCTTGACCAGGGACTCCTGCACGAGATCCTCGGCCCGGTGCCGGTCGCCGCCGGTGAGCAGCCGCGCCAGGTGGAGCAGTGCCGACCAGCGGGCCGCCACGAACGCGTCGAACTCACCGGCCCGAGCTTGATCCATGCGCACGCCCTCGCTCTCGCCAGTCCCTTACGTGAGGAGAAAGACGTCGGCGACCCGGAACCTATGCACCCCAACCGTGTGATGCGCGTCACCGGGCCGGTGTACGGGGGTGTGCGAAGACGTACCGGAAGCGCCCGGAGACGACGACCGGCCGTCCCGGTGAGAACACCGGGACGGCCGGGGAGCGGGGACGGCGACGTCGGAGGACGCCGGAGGCGGGACGTCAGAGGACGTCGTGGAGGGTCCTGCGGCAGGTGGCGCGGCGGTCGTGGAGTCGGAGCGCACTCCACCGCGAACGCCATCGCGGGCGCGCGGACCGGTGGACCCGTGCGCCTCCTGCCCGGCCTCCCGGGGTGTCAGCCCTCGCCGCCCGCGTACACCCCGAACACCGCCCCCTGCGGGTCCCGCAGCACCGCGATACGACGGCCGCCGGGCAGGGACGTCGGCTCCATCAGGACAGTGCCCGCGGCGCCCGCAGTGTCGGCGGCCGTGATGTCCACGTCCTCCACCGCGAAGTACGGCAGCCAGTGCGGCGGCACCTCGGGCGGGAACTTGTCGTCCATCGTCACCATGCCGCCGAAGTCGGCGCCGTCGATGCCCCACTGCGGATAGCGGTCGGAGGCACGGACGCTCGAGCCGAACAGCCGTGTGTAGAAGGCCTCCGCCTGGCGCGGCTGCCGGGTCATCAGCTCCACCCAGCCGAGCGAGCCGGGCGCGTTGAACAGGCCCGCTCCGGTGAAGGCCCGTGCCTGCCAGAGCTGGAACACCGCGCCGGTCGGGTCGGTGGCCACCGCGAAGCGGCCCGCGTCGAAGACGTCCATCGGCCCGAGCAGGACCAGGCCGCCCGCCGACCGCACCAGCCGTGCGGCGTCGTCGGCGTCCTCCACCGTGAACGCCACGTTCCACGCGACGGGCTGCGTCTCCTGGAAGAGCGGGGCCAGCGCGGCGACCGCCGCGTCACCGGCGTACCCGAACGTATAGCCGCCCGCCTCCGGGCGGGGGTCGGTCCGCGTCCGCCACCCGAACACCGCCGAGTAGAAGGCCTTCGCGGCGTCGAGGTCGCTGGTGCCCAGCTCCGTCCAGCAGGGCCCGCCGGTCACCGGTCGGTCGAGCTTCATGGCGCTCCTTCCGCGCAGGCCCCCCGCAGCACGCTAACCGGGCGCGCCGGCGCCGACCATCCGGGAGACGGCCGGTGGGGCGCTCGCGGGCGCGGGAGGAGCCCACCGAGGGCGGGTCCCGGCTCGCCGGACCGGGCGCTTCGGGGCTCGGGAGGCATTCACCCCCGTCGCGTTTCTCAGATCCCCGGCCGGTACCGCAGCGGATGGTCCGCCGGGACCTCCACCAGGACGATCCGTGTGCCGTCGGGGTCGGCGATCCACATCTCCACGAGCCCCCACGGCTCCCGCACCGGCGGCCGGACGACCGGCACGCCCTCGGTGCGCAGCTCCCGCTCGGCCTCCGCCACGTCCGCGACCTGCAGCCACAGCGACAGCGCGGGGGAGGGCGGCGTCTCGGAGCGGCCGGACAGCTCCAGGAAGCCGCCGCCGAGGAAGTAGACGGTGCCGCGCTCGGGCCCCGTGCCGAACTCGCGGTACACGGCGAGCCCCAACTGCTCGCCGTAGAAGACGCGGGAGCGCTCGGGGTCGGTGGGGCGCAGGAGTGTCCGGCTGCTGAGAACGTGCACCATACACGTGAGGCTAGTGGCAGGGTTGGGGTCGTCCCGGTTCCGACCCGCGCCGCAGACGCGCACCCGAGCAAGGAGCAGTACGTCATGGCATCCCCCGTCTCGCCCGAGTTCCCCGCCCTGGTCTTCCGTGACGCGACCGACGCCGACGTGGACGCGCTGGTCGCGCTCGTCGAGTCGGCGTACCGGGGCGACGCCAGCCGGGCCGGGTGGACCACCGAGGCGGACATCCTGGACGGGCAGCGCACCGACCCGGAAGGTGTGCTGGAGATCATCAAGTCGCCGGACAGCCGGCTGCTGACGGTGGAGCGGGACGGTGAGATCGTCGCCTGCTGCCAACTGGAGCACCGCGGCGACCACGCCTACTTCGGGATGTTCGCGGTCCGGCCCGGCCTGCAGGGCGGAGGTCTGGGCAAGGCGGTCATGGCGGAGGCGGAGCGGCAGGCCCGGGAGATCTGGGGGGTGCGCGAGATGCACATGACGGTGATCTCGGTGCGCGAGGACCTCATCGCCTGGTACGAGCGGCGCGGCTACCGCCGTACGGGCCGGACGAGCCCGTTCCCGTACGGCGACGAGCGTTTCGGTATCCCTCTGCGGGACGACCTGCGCTTCGAGCTGCTGGTCAAGCCGCTGGTGTGAGACCCGCCGGTCGCCTGTGAGGCGCGGCTTCACCACCGCGTCTCACAGCGTTTTCACCGCGCACCGCGTCTCACAGCGCTCTCACCGCGACTCACGCGGTGAACCGGCCGGTGCGTTTGATGTCCGGGTGGTCGGTGGTCGCGCCGTCCAGTTCCAGGGCCCGCACCAGGCGCAGATGCTGCTGGGTGTTGACCACCCAGGCACACACCCGCAGCCCCGCCTTGCGGGCCCGTTCCACGACCTCCAGGGTCAGTCGCTGGATGTCCAGACAGACCGTCGCCGCGCCCGCCGCGACGGCCCGGTCCACCACCTCGGGGCCGTAGTGCTCGGCCACCAGGGCGGTCCGCACGCCCGGCACCAGCCGGGCGACCTCCGCGATCGCCTCGTCGTGGAACGACAGCACTTCCACGCGCTCGGTCAGCCGGCGCTCGTTCAGCACGGCGGCGAGGGAACGCGCCGCCCGTACGTCCTTGATCTCGGCCTGGAGCGGGGCGCGGACCGCGTCCAGGACCTCCTCGAAGACGGGGACCCGTTCCCCCTTGCCGGCGTCCAGCTCGCGCAGTTCCTCCAGCGTCTTCTCGGCGATGGGGCCGCTGCCGTCCGTCGTGCGGTCGACGTCGGTGTCGTGCATGACGACGAGTGCGCCGTCCTTGCTCAGATGGAGATCCAGCTCGATGACGTCCAGTCCCGCCCTCTCGGCGGCGACGAAGGAACGAAGGGTGTTCTCGGGCTCGACGCCCATGACTCCGCGGTGACCGATGGTGAGGAAGTTCAAGGTGGACCTCGCTTCCGTCGACGGCAGTCGGGGCCCGAAGCCTAGTGGCCCGCACCCGCGATGCACCCCGGCGTGCACGGGAGCGCGGAAGCATCCCTTCCCGGGGGTGCGGACAGGAAAACCTCCGGTGATGATGGGGGTGGGCCGGAAGTTTTCCCGAGGTGCCCCTTGCTGGAAGAAACCGCATATGCCTACGGTGTCTCCTACGAGAGCTTCTCCTGTGGAGGATGGGACATGACGGAAATTCTTGCGCAGGCGGCGACGGAGGGTAAGAATCCTCCGGCGAGCAGGGTGGTCGAGCACCCGGCCTGGCCCCGGCTCAAGGATGCCGTGGAGCAGATCCGCCCCTGGCAGTCGAAGGACGGCTCGATCGACTTCGAGGCCGAGGGCGCTCCCTCGCGCGCCGACGCCGAGGCCGCCGTGCGGCGTGTGATCGAGGCCGTGCGCGAGCTGTCCCCGCTGCTTCCGCACGACGCCGCCTACCACGAGGCCGTCGCCAAGGACCTCCAGCGGTGGGCCGAGGGCGGCTTCGCCGTGCCCGACTTCCTGGACTCGCTGATGGTCTTCCACCCGGCCCAGGACCGCCGGGACGGCCTGCAGCACCTGGTCGTCTTCCCGATGTACACGCAGAACGGCAACCCGAACCGCAACCTGGAGGCGGTCGTCCTGCGCATGGTGTGGCCGGACTGGCTGGCCGAGCTGGAGCGCACCCGCTACGACAACCCGCTCTTCTGCGGCATCACGTTCGAGGACTTCACCTCCGGCTACGACACCAACTCCGCCGTGCTCTTCCCCGAGACGATCGCCGTGCGCGAGGCGCCGGAACGTTTCACCTGGGGTGGCATCTTCTGCGACCGCGAGGCCGCCCGCTTCCGCCGGGTCACCTCCGCCGCCGTCGGCATCCTCGGCCTGGAGCTGCCCGAGGACATCGCCGCGATGACCCACGACCAGAAGCGCTGCGAAGAGGCCTTCGTCCTGTGGGACATGATCCACGACCGCGCCCACAGCCACGGCGACCTGCCCTTCGACCCCTTCATGATCAAGCAGCGGCAGCCGTTCTGGATGTACGGCCTGGAGGAGCTGCGCTGCGACCTCACCGCCTTCAAGGAGGCGGTGAAGCTGGAGGCCGACGGGGTCCCGCAGGCCCGTGACGTGCAGTACGCCGTGCTGTTCGACCGGATGTTCCGCTTCCCCGTCACCGGCGACCGAAACCGCAACTACGACGGCCTCGGCGGCCAGCTCCTCTTCGCCTACCTGCACAAGCACGACGTGGTCCGCTGGACGGACAACAAGCTGTTCATCGACTGGCAGCGCGCCCCGCAGGTCACCAACCAGCTGTGCGCCGAGATCGAGAAGCTGTACCGCGACGGCATCGACCGCCCGAAGCTCGTGCACTGGTTCGCCGGCTACGAGCTGGTCTCCACCTACCTCGCCCCGCACCCCGGCTCCAAGTGGGCCAAGGGCCCCGACGCGCTGGACCTGACCCAGCCGCCGCGCAAGCTCGTCGATGACGTGCTTCCGGACGAGTTTCCCCTGAGCATGTTCTATGAGGCGCTGTCCAAGAAACTGAAGAACGTGATCGCGTCGACTCGCGGTATCACGGCGGACAGCCCCGAGCAGGTCGCCGCGTGAGCGACCGGCGCACCACGAACACTGCTCAGGAGGCGAAGAACATGGGGAACGGGGCTCTCAGCGGTGCGGTGATCGCGGTCGCCGGTGCGGGCGGCCCGGCCGGCCGGGCGGCACTGCTCCGGCTGGCCGAGGCCGGCGCGACGGTCGTCGGCGCCGACAACGACCCGGAGCGGCTCGCGGAGGCCGTGGACGCGGCGCGCTACGCCTCCGGCGGCGCCACCGTCACCGGGGAGACGGTCGACCTGCTCGACCTGGACGCCACCCGCGACTGGGCCAACCGCATCGAGAAGGAGTTCGGCCGCGTCGACGGCCTCGTCCATCTCGTCGGCGGCTGGCGCGGCAGCGAGACCTTCGTCAAGACCAGTCTGGACGACTGGGACTTCCTGGAGCTGCTGCTCATCCGCACCGTGCAGCACACGTCCCTCGCGTTCTCCGAGGCCCTCCAGCGCAGCGACCGCGGCCGGTACGTCCTGATCAGCGCCGCGGGTGCCAGCAAGCCCACCGCGGGCAACGCCGCCTACGCCGCCGCCAAGGCGGCCTCCGAGGCGTGGACGCTGGCGATGGCCGACTACTTCCGCAAGGCCGGGGGCGAGCAGGGGCCCACCTCGGCGGCTGCCATCCTGGTGGTGAAGGCGTTGGTGCACGACGCGATGCGCGCCGAGCGCCCCAACGCGAAGTTCGCGGGCTTCACGGACGTCAAGGATCTCGCCGAGGCCATCGTCGGCGTCTGGGACAAGCCCGCCGCGGAAGTGAACGGACAGCGTCTGTGGCTCACCGAGAAGCCGTGAACCCCCCGAAGACCGACGCCCGCCGCCACCACGACCCGGACGTCCGGGGCTTCGCCAGCGACAACTACGCCGGCGCCCACCCGGAGGTGATGGCCGCCCTGGCCCTGGCCAACGGCGGCCACCAGGTCGCGTACGGCGAGGACGACTACACCGAGAACCTCCAGGGCATCATCCGCAGCCACTTCGGGCCCACCGCGGAGGCGTTCCCGGTCTTCAACGGCACCGGCGCCAACGTCGTCGCGCTCCAGGCGGTCACCGACCGCTGGGGCGCGGTGATCTGCGCCGAGAGCGCCCACATCAACGTGGACGAGGGCGGCGCGCCCGAACGCATGGGCGGGCTGAAGCTGCTCACCGTGCCCACACCGGACGGCAAGCTCACCCCCGAGCTGATCGACCGGCAGGCGTACGGCTGGGAGGACGAGCACCGCGCGATGCCGCAGGTCGTCTCGATCACCCAGTCGACCGAGCTGGGCACCCTGTACACGCCGGAGGAGATCCGCGCGATCTGCGAGCACGCCCACGCCCACGGCATGAAGGTCCACCTCGACGGCTCCCGCATAGCCAACGCGGCGGCCTCCCTGAACGTGCCGATGCGCACCTTCACCAACGCCGTCGGCGTCGACATCCTCTCCCTCGGCGGCACCAAGAACGGCGCGCTGTTCGGCGAGGCGGTCGTCGTCCTCGACCCCGACGCCGTACGGCGCATGAAGCATCTGCGCAAGCTGTCCATGCAGCTCGCCTCCAAGATGCGGTTCGTGTCCGTGCAGCTGGAGGCGCTGCTCGCCAAGGACCTGTGGCTGCGCAACGCCCGGCACGCCAACGAGATGGCCCAGCGCCTCGCCGAGGGCGTCCGGGCCGTGCACGGCGTGGAGATCCTCTACCCGGTGCAGGCCAACGGCGTCTTCGCCAAGCTGCCGCACGACGTGAGCGAGCGGCTGCAGAAGCGGTTCCGGTTCTACTTCTGGGACGAGGCCGAGGGCGTCGTGCGCTGGATGTGCTCCTTCGACACGACCGAGGAGGACGTGGACACGTTCGTGGCCGCGCTCAAGGAGGAGATGGCGCGCTAGCCCCCGATGTTATGCATAGGTATGCGGTCACTTGAAAAGTCATTGACTCTCGGGTGATCGCATTCCTATGCTCTACGGGCATGCAGCTGATCCAGGAAACCCCTGACCTCTCGGCATACTTGGCCGCCGACGAGGTCATCGACCATGAACATCCCCGGGTGCGGGAGACCGCGGCACACCTCGCGCGGCACGCCGAGGACTCGTATGCCTATGCACGCCTGGCCTTCGAGTACGTCCGCGACACCATCCCGCACTCCGCGGACTCCGGCGACCTCCGCGTCACCTGGCGTGCCTCCGACGTCCTGGAGCGGCGCACCGGCATCTGCCACGCCAAGGCCCACGCCCTCGCCGCCCTGCTGCGCGCCGAGGACATCCCGACGGCACTGTGCTACCAGCGCCTCGCCCACGACGACGGCTCCGGGCACGCCGTGCACGGCTTGGTCGCGGTCCGCTTCCACGGCGCCTGGCACCGCCAGGACCCGCGCGGCAACAGACCGGGCGTGGACGCCCGCTTCTCCCTCGACGGGGAACGGCTGGCGTGGATCCCCGACCCTGCGGCCGGCGAGACCGACTGTCCGACGCTGTACGCCCGGCCGCATCCGGCGGTCCTGACCGCCCTTCAGCACGCTTCCGACCGGACGCGGCTGTGGGAGACGCTCCCCACCGCGCTGTGAGGCGCGCCGTGGGGGTGACCTCCGCCGGCTCACTCCGGGGACGCGGCGGAGGCCCGGCCCAGCTTCTCCCGCGCGCACCGGCGCAGGTCCGCCACGATCCGGCCGCGTTCCCCGGCCCGCGTCGCCAGCACCACATGGACCGGGGGAACGCCCTCCAGCGGGACCGTGGTGAGATCGGGCCGGATGCCGCGCACCCGCGGGCTGTCCGGCACGATCGCCACCGCCCGACCGTCGGCGATCAGCTCGTACTTGTCCTCCATCATGTCCACCACCGGCCCGTCCGGCGCCGGACGCCCGTCGGGCCGCGGATCGATCCGCCAGTACGCGTTGAACGCGGGGTCGTCACGCACCATCGGCATCGGCTCGTCCGCGATGTCGTCCAGGGTGACCGACTCCTTGCCGGCCAGCCGGTGGTCCAGCGGCATCATGACCGCCCGCGGCTCGTCGTACAGCACCGTCACCTCCAGCCCGTCCGTCACCAGCGGAAGCCGCGTCACCACCGCGTCCACCCGGCGGTCCAGCAGCGCCGCGCGCGCCTCGCCCCACGGCAGATGGACGACCCGCACCTCGGCGTGCGGATGGCGGCGGCGCAGCTCCCGCACCGCCGGGGTGACGATCAGGGACGTCGTGCAGCCGATGGCGAACCGGCTGGGCCGCGCCGCGGCGCGGGTGTGCGCCGCCGCCTCCGCCGCCGCACGCAGCAGCGCCCGCGCCCGCGGCAGGAACACCTCGCCGGCCTCGGTGAGCCGGGTCCCGCGCGGCGTGCGGTCCAGCAGCCGGGCACCCAGCTCCTGCTCCAGCCGGCGGATCTGCCGGCTCAGCGACGGCTGGGCCACGCGCAGCGCCTCGGCGGCCCGGCCGAAGTGGCCGTGCTCCGCGACGACGGTGAAGTACCGCACGAGACGCAGATCGAGATCGGGTGACGGCTGCGGTGAGGCGGGCATGCCTTCACGATACGCGGAGCCGGCCGCGCGGTGACCGGCCGTCGGCGGGTGTGGCCTGCGGTGATGCCTGAAACGTATTGCGTGATGCGGAACGGGTCTTGGACCCGGGCGGGCCCGTGACCGCAGGGTGGAGTCACACCCCGGCGCACCGGACCCACAGGGTTCCACCGGTTTCCACCGGATCTCCTGAGCGGGGGAGCCGCCGCCGGGCGGAGGCCATCCCGAGCGTGAGCACCCGTCAGGGCGGTGCTCACTCCCGGACAGCAGGCTTCCGCCGGAGCGGTGGTCCTGCCCGCGGGGAGGGTGACCGTCAGGCGGGTGACCGTCGAGCGGGTGACCTGCCGTCGCGGGGAGGCCGCCCGACGAAGCGGTGACCTCCCGGGGCCGGTGACCGGGTCGGGTCGTGGGCCCCGAGGCGGTGAACGCCTCGGGCCGGGAACCCTTTTCTCTTCCGAACTGCTGAAGGAGTGCATCCCTGTGCGTGTCTTCGTCACCGGTGCGACCGGTTTCGTCGGATCCGCCGTCGTCCGTGAGCTGCTGGACGCCGGGCACCAGGTCGTCGGGCTCGCCCGCTCCGACCGTTCCGCCGCGGCGCTGAAGGACGCGGGCGCCGAGGCCCACCGGGGCGACCTGGACGACCTCGACGCCCTCCGCGCCGGCGCCGCCGCCGCGGACGGCGTGATCCATCTCGCCTTCGTCCACGACTTCGACCGCTACGACGAGGCGGCGCTGATCGACCGCCGGGCCATCGAGGCGCTCGGCGAGGAACTCGCCGGATCGGACCGGCCGTTCGTCGTCACCTCCGGCACTGCGCTCGTCGCGCCGGGCCGCGTCGCGACCGAGGAGGACCCAGCCCACGCCCCGCAGGCCGCGTCACGGGCCTCCGAACAGGCCGCCCTGGCCTTCGCCGAGCGGGGCGTGCGCGTCTCGGCGGTGCGGCTGTCGCCGACGGTGCACGGCGAGGGCGACCACGGCTTCGTGCCGAGGCTCATCGAGACCGCCCGCGAGAAGGGTGTCTCCGGCTACCCGGGCGACGGCGCCAACCGCTGGCCCGCCGTGCACCGCACGGACGCCGCCCGGCTGTTCCGGCTGGCGCTGGAGTCGGCGCCCACCGGGGCGCGCTTCCACGGCGTCGCCGAGGAGGGCGTGCCCGTACGGGAGATCGCGGAGGCCATCGGCCGTGGCCTCGGGCTGCCCGTGACCTCCGTCGCCCCCGAGGACGTGCCGGGCCACTTCGGCTGGATCAGCGCCTTCTGGTCCCTGGACATCCCGGCCTCCGGCCGGCTGACGCGGGAACGCCTGGGCTGGGAGCCGACGGGGGAGAAGCTGATCGCCGACCTCGACGCGGGTCACTACTTCCGCTGAGCGGCGCCCGAGGCCGGGCCCGACAGGCGCCCTCGCGCCAGGGCCGGATCGGGCGGAGGCTCCGGCGCCAGGGCCGGATCGGGCGGACGCGTCCCGTACGACAGGGACGTACCGCCCGGCCGTACGGCCCGGCGTCAGCGGGCCTCCGCCGCCCGCAGCTCCTCCGGCGTGGGCGCCGTACCGCCGAGGTGGGCCGGCATCCACCAGGTGTCGTCCGGGCCCTTGGGACGGACCGGGTAGGCACGCTGCGCGGCCTCCAGCAGTTCCTGCACGCGCTCGCGCAGCCGCCGGGTGATCGCCCCCGCGTACTGGTCGCGCGGGGCCTCCACCGCCTCGCCCACCCGAATCGTGATCGGGGTGTGGCTGCGCTTGAAGTTGCGGGGACGGCCCTTGGTCCACAGGCGCTGCGTGCCCCACACCGCCATCGGGATCAGCGGCACGCCCGCCTCCTGGGCCAGGCGCGCGGCACCCGACTTGAAGCTCTTCAGCGTGAACGACTGGGAGATGGTGGCCTCGGGGAACACCCCGATCACCTCGCCCGAGCGCAGGGAGTCCAGCGCGTGCGCGTAGGCCGCCTCGCCCTGGCTGCGATCGACCGGGATGTGCTTCATGCCGCGCATCAGCGGGCCGGAGACCCTGTGCCGGAACACGGACTCCTTCGCCATGAACCGCACCAGCCGCTTCTGCGGCAGCGCGGCCAGGCCGTTGAAGATGAAGTCCAGGTAGCTGATGTGATTGCTGACCAGCACCGCGCCGCCCGTGCGCGGGATGTTCTCCGACCCCTTGCAGTCGATCTTGAGGTCCCACACCTTGAACATGGTGCGGGCGAAACCGATCACGGGACGGTAGACGAGTTCAGCCATGGGCGGCGCGGACCCTTTCCTTCTTCACTGCAGGGACTCCCCGCCAGGGAAGGGGCCTCCCGGAGGGAAAGTTACGCGGCCGTAGGTTCACCGCTTGTGGCCGATCGTGCCCGAATAACGCGCGGGGAGCCACCCCGAGCGCCGTTCCCGTGCGAGATCCTCGTCACGTCGCCCCCATGATCCACCTGCGCTTTTGCGGTCCCCTCGGTGCGCGCGGACCGCGACGCGCCGCCCCGGCAGGTACGACCCGCAGCCCAGGCAGTACCCGAAGGCGGCGTCCAGGAGGGCCGCCGCGAGCGCCGCGCCGGTCGCCACGAGGCCCGGCCCGCGAGGGTCTGCCAGGCCTGCCAGGCGCCGGAAGCGATCAGGACGGCGCCGAGCACGACCGTCGTCACGGCCGCGCCGAACCGCGGTCCCCGTACGTCGATGCCCGTGGGAGCAAGCATTCCGCACCCGGGCTCCCTGCGGGAGCCGGGAATCTTTGCAGTCTCGTGAAGAGTTGTACGGGACGTGACCGGACCCGTGGTGTGCGGGCCGGTGCTCGCGGCGGCGAACGTCCACGGAAGTGCCGCGACGGCGGCGGAGCGGGAGGGTACGGGTGCGGGAACGCGACGGGGACAAGCGGCTGGGCGCCGCCGAACTCGGCGGCGAGCTGGGGGAGCGCGCGACGCTGGTGCAGTTCTCCAGCGCCTTCTGCGCCCCCTGCCGGGCCACCCGGCGGGTCCTCGGCGAGGTCGCCGGCCTGGTCCCGGGCGTCGGACACATCGAGATCGACGCCGAGAGCCGGCTGGAACTGGTCCGCGAGCTGGACATCGTGAAGACCCCGACCGTGCTGGTGCTGGACGCCGAGGGCAGGGTCGTGCGCCGCGCCTTTGGACAGCCCCGCAAGGCGGACGTGATCGCAGCCCTGGGGGAGGTGGTGTGAGTCGGCCGTACGCCCGCGATCAGGCCCCCGAGGGACCCTGGTGAGCCCTCCGGAGGGACCCGGGTGAGCCCCCTGAGCTTTCCGGAGAGCCCCCTGAAGGACCTCGTGGGCCCAGGTGAACCCCCGGGTGAGACTCCTCCCACATCGCGGAACGTACTTGACTGTGCACGCCAACCATCGTCAGCCTGCCCTCATGCCTTCGGAACTCCTTCTCTTCGGGCGGGCCCACGTCGACCTCGGCCGTACCTCGAGCGCGTGCTGTCCGTGCTGCTGAGCAGCCACGCATCCGCTCGTCCACCCCGGCAGAAGGACAACTCCATGACGGCCGCACCTGAATTGGCCACTCCCACCCTCGCCTCTCCGGACCTGCTGCGCTCGGTCTTCCGGCGGCACGCGGCGGGAGTCGCCGTGATCACCGCCCGCGGGCCCGAGGGCCCCGTCGGATTCACCGCCACCTCGCTGACCTCCGTCTCCGCGGAGCCGCCGATGCTGTCGTTCGGCATCGGCCTCGGCGCCTCCGCCTGGCCCGCGATCGCCCGCGCCGACCATGTCGGCGTGCACATACTCGGCGAGCACCAGCAGGAGCTGGCCGCGCTGTTCGCCCGCAGCGGCGCCGACCGCTTCGGCGCCCCCACCGTCTGGCACGACGGACCCGAGGGCGTGCCCGTCCTCGACGGCGTCCAGGCCTGGCTGGTGGCCCGTGTCGTCACCCGAGTGCCCGCCGGGGACCACCGGATCGTCCTCGCCGAGGTACTGCTCGGTGATGCCTCCGGTCCCGGCCGTCCGCTCCTCTACCACCAGGGCCGGTTCACTGCTCTGCGTGATTGATCACGGTCCGGCTCTCCTGCGGCCTCGTCCCTTTCCGGTTACGCTGCGTTGCACAGGTCACAGTTCAAAGCGCTTGCTTAGCGGGCACGAACTGGGTGTACTGACGAGTAATATTTCGGTCGGAGCGCGGGTCGCCCCGGACCGGGATGGGCCGCTTCAGGCGCCTATGCTGCCTGCAAGCAGGCAGCCGAGAAATGACGATGCAGTAGGAGAGCCGGCGTGAGCTTGAGGATCGTTGTCACTGTGAAGTACGTGCCCGACGCCACTGGCGACCGGCACTTCGCCGATGACCTGACCGTCGACCGGGACGACGTGGACGGTCTGCTCTCCGAGCTGGACGAGTACGCGGTCGAGCAGGCGCTGCAGATCTCCGAGAACTCCGACGACGACGTGGAGGTCACCGTCCTGACGGTGGGTCCCGAGGACGCCAAGGACGCCCTGCGCAAGGCGCTGTCCATGGGCGCCGACAAGGCGATCCACGTCGAGGACGACGACCTGCACGGCACCGACGCCATCGGCACCTCCCTGGTCCTGGCCAAGGCCGTCGAGAAGGCCGGCTACGACCTGGTGATCTCCGGCATGGCCTCCACCGACGGCACCATGGGTGTCGTACCGGCGCTGCTCGCCGAGCGCCTGGGCGTGCCGCAGGTCACCCTGCTGTCCCAGGTCTCCGTCGAGGACGGCAAGGTCACCGGCCGCCGCGACGGCGACGCCGCCAGCGAGACGCTGGAGGCGCAGCTCCCGGCCGTCGTGTCCGTCACCGACCAGTCGGGCGAGGCCCGCTACCCGTCCTTCAAGGGCATCATGGCGGCCAAGAAGAAGCCGGTGGAGTCCTGGGACCTGTCGGACCTGGACATCGAGGCCGAGGAGGTCGGTCTCGAGGGCGCCTACACCGTGGTCGACGCCGCGGCCGAGCGTCCCGCGCGCACCGCGGGCACGATCGTCAAGGACGAGGGCGAGGGCGGCAAGCAGCTCGCTGAGTTCCTCGCGAGCCAGAAGTTCATCTGAGCCGCACGCCGGACGAACCTCTGAGCGCGCAACCGCTGACCGCCCCTCATCTTCCGCAAGCAGGAGTGCATTCCCATGGCTGAAGTTCTCGTCTACGTCGACCACGTGGACGGTGCCGTCCGCAAGCCGACCCTGGAGCTGCTGACCCTGGCCCGCCGCATCGGCGAGCCCGTCGCCGTCGCCCTCGGCAACGGCGCCGCCGACACCGCCGCCGCGCTCGCCGAGCACGGCGCGGTGAAGGTCCTCACCCACGAGGCGTCCGAGTACGCCGAGTACCTGGTCGTGCCGAAGGTGGAGGCCCTGCAGGCCGCCGTCGAGCAGGTCTCCCCGGCCGCCGTGCTGGTGCCGTCCTCCGCGGAGGGCAAGGAGATCGCCGCCCGTCTGGCGCTGCGCATCGGCTCCGGCATCATCACCGACGCCGTCGACCTGGAGGCCGGCGACGAGGGCCCGGTGGCCACCCAGTCGGTGTTCGCCGCGTCCTTCACCACCAAGTCCCGTGTCTCCAAGGGCACCCCGGTCATCACGGTCAAGCCGAACAGCGCGGCCGTCGAGGCCGCCCCGGCCGCCGGCGCGGTCGAGGCGCTGTCGGTGACCTTCTCCGACAAGGCGACCGGCACCCGGATCACCGGCCGTACGCCGCGCGAGTCGACGGGCCGCCCGGAGCTGACCGAGGCCGCGATCGTGGTCTCCGGCGGCCGGGGTGTCAACGGCGCGGAGAACTTTGCGATCATCGAGGCCCTCGCCGACGAGCTCGGCGCGGCCGTCGGTGCCTCGCGCGCCGCCGTCGACGCCGGCTGGTACCCGCACACCAACCAGGTCGGCCAGACCGGCAAGTCGGTCTCGCCGCAGCTGTACATCGCCAACGGCATCTCCGGCGCGATCCAGCACCGCGCCGGCATGCAGACCTCGAAGACCATCGTGGCCGTCAACAAGGACCCCGAGGCCCCCATCTTCGAGCTGGCGGACTACGGCGTCGTCGGCGACCTGTTCGACGTCGTCCCGCAGCTGACCGAGGAGATCAAGGCCCGCAAGGGCTGATCCCCGCACCAGCGGCCCGAGGCCCCCGTGACCCGCGCGGTCACGGGGGCCTCGGCGCATCCTGGAAGCCGGGCACGGTCCTGCCCCGTGGACAGGGTGTTGACCTGCCGGAACACCGACAGATAACTTCGCTCTACGGATTGTTGATTCCGTACAGCGGAAACAGTGGGTCGGATCGGGAGGACACGCAATGGGTCAGGGCCAGCAGGAGAAGGTGACGACGAGCCTCGCGGGCACCGTCAGCGAGGCGATCAGCGCCTCCCTCGCCCCCGTCGACGCCGAACTGGAACGCCGCTACCCCGGAGACCCCGGCACCCGCCAGCCCGTCCACACCGTCTACGTCCCCGGCGACGCCTTCACCGCCGGCACCGTCCGCTCCTGGGGCGACCAGGCCCTCGCCGCCCTCGACGAACACGCACCGGACGCCGCCTCCCTCGCCGCCGTCCTCGGCCTCTCCGACGACCTGGCCGAGCCCGTGCACACCCGCGTCCGCGCCAAACTCGAACGCGAACCGATCGAAGACCTGCGCGTCGACTTCGAGGACGGCTACAAGGGCACCGACGAGGACCAGGACGCCGCCCGCGCCGCCCGCGTCGTCGCCGAGGCCTTCGCGGACGGCACGGCGGCGCCGTACATGGGCATCCGCATGAAATGCATGGAGGCCGCCGTCCGCGACCGCGGCATCCGCACCCTGGACATCTTCCTGTCCGGCCTGCTGGAGCACGCCGGCGACCTGCCCGACGGACTCGTCCTCACCCTGCCGAAGGTCACCTACCCCGAGCAGGTCACCGCCATGGTCCGCCTGCTGGAAGCGTTCGAGCGGGCCCGCGGCCTCACACCCGGCCGGATCGGCTTCGAGATCCAGATCGAGACCAGCCAGGCCATCCTCGCTGCCGACGGCACCGCCACCGTCGCCCGCCTCATCCAGGCCGCCGAGGGCCGCGCCACCGGCCTGCACTACGGCACCTTCGACTACAGCGCCTGCCTCGGCGTCTCCGCCGCCCACCAGGCCAGCGACCACCCCGCCGCCGACCACGCCAAGGCGATCATGCAGGTCGCCGCCGCCGGCACCGGCGTACGCGTCTCCGACGGCTCCACCAACGTCCTGCCCGTCGGCCCCACCGAGCAGGTCCACGAGGCCTGGCGGCTGCACTACGGCCTCACCCGCCGCGCCCTCGCCCGCGCCTACTACCAGGGCTGGGACATGCACCCCGGACACCTCCCCACCCGCTACGCCGCCGTCTTCGCCTTCTACCGGGAAGGCCTCCGGCAGGCCGCCGACCGCCTCGCCCGCTACGCAGGCGACACCGGGGGCGACGTCATGGACGAGCCCGCCACCGCCAAGGCCCTCAGCGGCTATCTGCTGCGCGGCTTGGACTGCGGCGCCCTCGACGCCGACGAGGTCACCGAGGCCACCGGCCTGACCCGCGCCGCCCTGGAGGGCTTCGCCGCCCCGAGGCGGGGCGACCTGACGGCTGCGCCGCGGTAGCCGGACGGGCCCGCGGTCACGGCGAACGGCCCCCGTCCGCGCCTTCGACACGGAGGTACCGCTCCAGCCCCGACCCCGTCACCAGCCCCTCCTCCGCCAGCACCCGCGTTCCCCGCGCGCACAGCGCCGCGTCCGCCCGCGCCCGCGCGCAGAACTCCTCCGGCGTGTCCCCGAACAGCGCCCGCAGCCGCGCCGAGCGCAGCAACAGCTCGGTCAGCAGGGCACGCTGGCCGGGATGCCGGCGCGGGGAGCCCGGGGTGCCGTCGTGCACGACGCCGTGCCGGTCGACGTACCCGAACACCCCCGGCAGCGCAGCGCCGCCCTCCGGCTCGACCTCGACGTCCGGAGCGGGCAGCCACACGCGCCGGTAGTTGCCGCGCGGCAGGTCCGCGCCCTCGCCGGCGTCGACGGCCGCCAACTGCCCCGCGTCCAGCCAGAGCAGGAACAGCTCCCGTACGACGCCCGGCGCCCGCACCGGTGCCGCCGCGACATAGCCGGCGCGGCTGACATGCGCGGACACACCCACCTCGACGCCCCGCACCCGGCACCGCACCATCGGCACCGGCGTGGCGAGGCCGGCCGCGTCCAGCTTGAGCCGGAGCTGCGCGGGGCAGGCGTTGGAGCCGACGGCGAGCACGGGGACACGGTCGTCGTGCACCGGCCGGTCCAGCGGCAGCAGACGGTCCCCCACCAGCAGCCCGGACTCCCGCGGCCACACCCCCGGATACATCAGCGGGTTGTCGTACGGCGCGTAGGCCAGACCCAGCGCCGCGAGCGCACGGCCGCCGTCGACGGCGCCACCGGGGCCGCGGGCCCGCTCGTCCGCGGCGCCGGACGGGCCCGACGGGTTCGCGGGCGGCCGGTCCCGGCAGTCCCCGGCCGCCTCTTCCCGGGGCGGACCGTCCACCCCGGCGGCGGCGCCTCCCCGGCGTCGAGCGGCGCGACCCGCCCCCGGCCCGCACCCGCGCCGGGCGACCCGGGACGGCGAGTGATTTCTGTCGGTGGGGTCCGCCATGTGCCTCAGTCCGCCGGGGGCAGCTCACCGGAGCCGCGGGTGATGAGCCTGGTCGGCAGCTCGATCCGCTCCGGGGTGATCAGGCCGCCGTCGAGCTGCCGGAACAGCCGCTCGGCGGCGGTCCGGCCGAGAGCGGCCGCGTCCTGCGCGACGACCGTGACACCCGGCTGAAGCAGATCGGCCAGTTCGAGATCGTCGAAGCCGACGAGGGCCACCGGACGGGTGTGCTCCGCGAGCACCCGGATCACGGTGACGGTCACCCGGTTGTTGCCGGCGAAGATCGCGGTGACGGGCTCGGGCCCCGCCAGCATCTCCTCCGCCGCGCGCCGCACCCGCTCCGGCGTCGTCACCCCGAGAGACATCCACGAGTCGGCCACCGGTATCCCCGCGTCCTCCAGAGCGGCCCGATAGCCGCGCAGGCGCTCCGCGGCGGTGTGGATGCGGGGCATGTCGCCGATGAACCCGATCCGGCGGTGCCCGTGCGCGACGAGATGGGCCACCCCGGCGCGCGCCCCGCCGAAGTTGTCCGACAGCACACAGTCGGCGTCGATCCTCCCGGCGGGACGGTCCACGAACACCGTGGCCACCCCCGCCTTGATCTCCGGCTCCAGATACCGATGGTCGTCCCCGGCCGGGATCACCACCAGACCGTCCACCCGCCGCGCGCACAGCGCCAGCGCCAGCTCCTGCTCCCGGTCGGGATCCTCGGCGCTCGACCCGTTGATCAGCAGCGCCCCGTGCGCGCGGGCCACCTCCTCGACGGCGCGGCTCAGCGGGCCGTAGAACGGGTCGGCGAGATCCTCCAGAACCAGGCCGATGCTCGCGGTACGGCCCTTGCGCAGCACCCGCGCGCTGTCGTTGCGGCGGAACCCCAGCGCCTCGATCGCCTCCTGCACACGCCGCTCGGTCTCCGGAGTGACGCCCGGCTCGCCGTTCACCACGCGGGAGACGGTCTTCAGACCGACTCCGGCGCGGGCGGCGACGTCCTTCATGGTGGGCCGGTTGCCGTACCGGTTTCCGGGAAGGCGGGCGGTCTCGGGCACGATGCGGGGTCCTGTCGTCTCGTCGTCTCGCCGTGGGCGGCGTCCGCGGGATGCGGCGCTCCCCGGCCTGTATGAGGATGTGGCGTCGAGCATAGAGCCTGGACAACGTTGTCACGAGGAGAGAGACTGGCGGCACTCTCCGGTCCCGCGCCCCCACCGCCGGCCCGGGCCGTACGCATGCCCCGCACCTCCGGGGCACTTTTCCGCACCTTTCTGGTCGAACGGGGAGACAGCGCACCGATGCACACCGACCTCGCCGCCGCGCTCGACATCGGCGGCACCAAGATCGCCGGAGCGCTGGTCGACGGCCAGGGCACCGTCCTGGTGCGCGCCCAGCGCCCGACGCCCGCCGAGCAGGACGGCGAGACCGTCATGCGGGCCGTCGAAGGCGTGCTGGGGGAGCTGGCCGGCAGTCCCCTGTGGGGGAGGGCGCGGGGCCTGGGCATCGGCAGTGCGGGCCCGGTGGACGCCTCCGCCGGCACGGTCAGCCCGGTCAATGTGCCCGGCTGGCGTGATTTCCCGCTGGTGGAGCGGGTGCGGGCGGTCACCGGGGGGCTGCCCGTGGAGCTGATCGGCGACGGTGTCGCCGTCACCGCCGCCGAGCACTGGCAGGGTGCCGCCCGCGGCCACGACGACGCGCTGTGCATGGTCGTCTCCACCGGCGTCGGCGGAGGCCTCGTCCTCGGCGGCCGGGTGCACCCCGGGCCGACCGGCAACGCCGGGCACATCGGCCACATCAGCGTCGACCTGGACGGCGACCCCTGCCCGTGCGGTTCGCGCGGCTGCGTCGAGCGTCTGGCCAGCGGCCCCAACATCGCGCGCCGCGCCCTGGAGAACGGCTGGCGGCCCGGCCCCGACGGCGACACCACAGCCGCCGCGGTGGCCGCGGCAGCCCGCGCCGGGGACCCGGTGGCCGTGGCGTCCTTCGAGCGGGCGGCCCAGGCCCTGGCAGCCGGTATCGCGGCCACCGCGACGCTCGTCGAGATCGACGTCGCGGTGATCGGCGGCGGCGTCGCCAAGGCCGGGGACGTCCTGTTCACGCCGCTGCGCAGGGCCCTCGCCGACTACGCCACCCTCTCCTTCGTACGGCGTCTGACGGTCGTCCCGGCGCGTACCGGCACCGACGCGGGCCTGGTCGGCGCGGCGGCCTCGATCCTGACCGGCCGTCCGGGAGCCGCCCCGGCCGGCGTGTGACGGCACGGCCGCAGGCCGGGGCCGATGTCGTCCCCGAACGCCGGGCCGGCCGGAGCACGGTCCTGTCCCCGAATGCCGGGCCGGTCGGAAACCCATCCTGTCCCCGAACGCCGGGCCGGTCGGAAACCCATCCCGTCCCCGAACGCCGGGCCGGCCGGAGCACGGTCCCGTCCTCGGACGGCGTGCCCCGTCCCCGCGTACGCAGGGACGGGGCACGAGCCCGCCGTGTGCCCGACGGGTCAGCAGGTCAGCTGCGTCCGCCCAGTCGCCGTGGTCCGAGTCGACCCCGTCGCCCCCGTCGGTCACGACGAGACCGGCGCCAAGGGTTCCGTCGCCTTCGAGGTGCGGGCCTCCCGCTCACCGTCACCGCGCGCGAACAGCGCCGGGAGCGGGACTTCCTGGCCGGCGCGGGCCGGTGGCCTCGGCCCGTGAACCGGACCTCTCGCCCTACGCCCTGGTGGAGGAGCTGCGGGCAGCCCCCCACCGCCCCCGACCACGCCGCACACCCACCGTGTGCCCGTGCGTGACCCCGGTGCCGGTCCGGGCGTTGAACGGGGCATGAAGAAGCGCAGCATGCTCGCCATCGCCTCCCTCGCCACCGGGTTCGTCGTCGCCGCCGTCACCCCGTCCCACGGCCTGGCCGCGCCCGACACCCCCCTCGACGGCCTGAACGTGGGGGACACCCTCAGCGCCCTCGACCACACCGTGGCCGACGAAAGCCTGGACATGGACAAGAACGCCGTGCTCGACGGCGACTGAGCGTCACCGCACCGGCGGCGCCGGGCCCCGTGCGAGGGGTCCGGCGCCGTCCGCTGTCCGGCCGGTATCGCGCCCTCAACTGGATCTGGTTTCCGTGGCAGGGTGGAGCGGGCAAGCCTCAGGGGGCCAACAGAAGAGGGGGACCCGTGATCGTCGTTTGGATCAACGGCGCGTTCGGTGCGGGGAAGACCACCACCGCACGGGAACTGATCGAGCTGATCCCGAACAGCACGCTCTTCGACCCGGAGGTCATCGGCGGCACCCTCACGGACCTGCTGCCGGCCAAACATCTCGCCGAGGTCGGCGACTTCCAGGACCTGCCGATCTGGCGGCGCCTCGTCATCGACACGGCCGCCGCGCTCCTCGCCGAGCTGGGCGGCACCCTCGTCGTCCCCATGACACTGCTCCGGCAGGACTACCGGGACGAGATCTTCGGCGGCCTCGCCGCCCGCCGCATCCCCGTACGGCACCTCGTCCTCACCCCGGCGGAAACGATCCTGCGCGCCCGGATAGCGGGCCGGGAGATACCTCCCGGCCTCCCCGACGGCGAGATACGCGTCCGGCAGTGGGCCTACGACCACATCGAGCCGTACCGCACCGCGCTCGCCACCTGGCTCGCCGCCGACGCCCACCTCGTCGACAACGGCACCCTCACCCCGTACCAGACCGCCGCCCGTATCGCGGAGGCCGTCAGCAGCGGCGCCGCGCCGGCCTGCGACATCGTGCAGACACCCGAGCCGACCGCCGAGACCCTCGCCGCCGGAGTCCTCCTCTTCGACGAACAGGACCGGGTCCTGCTCGTCGACCCCACCTACAAGGCCGGCTGGGAGTTCCCCGGCGGTGTCGTCGAACCCGGCGAGGCCCCCGCCCGCGCCGGGATGCGCGAGGTCACCGAGGAGACCGGGCTGCGCCTGACCGACGTACCCCGCCTCCTCGTCGTCGACTGGGAACGCCCCGCACCGCCCGGCTACGGCGGTCTGCGGCTGCTGTTCGACGGCGGACGCCTGGACTCCGCCGAGGCCGAGCGGCTGCTGCTGCCCGGCCCCGAACTGCGCGGCTGCCGCTTCGTCACCGAACAGGAGGCCGCCGACCTGCTCCCTCCCGTCCGCTACGAACGCCTGCGCTGGGCGCTGCGGGCCCGCGAACGGGGAGCCGCGCTCTACCTGGAGGCGGGCGTCCCGGTCTGACCCGGCGCGGCACCCTCCGTCAGCCGCCCGGTCACCGTGTCCAGCGCGTACCGCACCGCGTCACCCCACTCCTCGACCGGGTCCAGGCTCTCGAAGGCGTGCCGGCCGTTCGGCACGTCGACCACCTCCAGCCGTGCCCCGGCGTCCTTCACGGCCGTACGGAACTCCTCCACACCGGCCGCGAGCGCCGGCGCCTCCCGCCCGGCGCGCAGCAGCACCAGCGGCAGATCACCCGCGCCACAGACCGCGTCGACCGGCCGGAACCGGCCCTTCGGCAGGCCCCAGTCGGGCATCGGGACCAGCAGCGGATAGCTGAACCCCACAGCGCGCAGCCATGCCGGGGGGCTCTCGAGCCATTCCGCGGAGAGCGGCCCGCCGCCGGAGAAGAACCACAGCGCGATCCGCCCGGCGTCCACCCGCGGATCGGACCGGACCAGCTCCACCGCGTCGGCCACGTCCCGCGCCGCCACCGGGTACGCGCCGACGTCGTGCAACCGGTGGTCGACCGTCACACCGATCACCCCGCGCGCGGCGGCGGCGCGGGCGTACCCGACGAGCGTGGGCCACTCGCGGGGTGTGGGCCGCGCCCCCGCCGGCACCGGGCCGCCGTGCACGAACACCACCGCCGGCAGTGGCCCGCCGGCACCGGACGGCACGTACAGGTCGACGTCGCCGCGCCGGTCCCCCGGCACCTCGGGCACCGCCAGCGGGAACGGCCGCAGATGCGCGGGCGGCTTCCCGGCCCCGGCCGCGACCAGCCGTCGGCCCTCGCCCGCCGCCGCCCCCAGCAGCGCCTCCGCCAGGTCGTCCGGGCAGGACAGCATCGGCCAGTGCCCGGTGGGCAGTTCGAAGAAGGTGACACCGGGCGCGGCCAGCGCCCGCATCGCCGGGTCGCCGAAGTCGACCAGCTGTTGCAGCAGCGCGAGGTTCACCCCGGCGGCCGTGCACAGCACACCCGTCGTCGGCACGGAGGCCGCCGCGCCCGTCCGCCTCGGCGGCTGGAGGAGGGTGCCCAGCGGCTGCGGGCGGGCCAGCGCCGTGAGCCGGTCGAGTGCCGCGTCGGAGACGCCCGCGGTGCTGCCCCAGCGCTCCCACTCGGCGCGGCCCGAGGGCGGCGGCAGGACACCACCGCTCTCGCCCGCCCCGGCGCGTTCGGCGAGCCGGGCCCGCAGCTCCTGGTCCGGCACCGCGGCCAGCGCGGGCGATCCCTCCGGCGGCATCGCCGTGTCGACGAACACGATCCGCGCGATCCGGTCGGCGCGCAGGTCCGCCGCGCCCAGCACCGGCCACATGCCGTAGTCGTGGCCGACCAGCACCACGTCCCGTCCGGCCGCGTCGATCGCCGTGAACACCTGCGCGATGTGCGCGTCCAGGTCCGCCGCGCCCGGCGGGCCCTCCAGTCGCACCGGGTGGGCCTCCGCGCCCGCCTCGCCCAGCCGCGCCGCCGTCGCCTCCCACACATGCCCGTCCGTGAACATGCCCGGGACCAGCACGAATGCCGTCATCGCCGTCTCCTCCCGTTCGCCGGTACGACGTTCGCGGGTACGGTAGGAACTCCCCCTGAGGGAGGTTCAACTGCCCATGTCGCCCGACGGCCTGTGGAGCATCGGTGAGCTGGCCGAGCACGCCGGCGTCACCGTCAAGACGGTCCGCTTCTACTCCGACCAGGGGCTGCTGCCGGAGACGGCCCGCAGCTCCGGCGGACACCGCCGCTACGGCCCCGCCGCCCTGGACCGGCTGCGCCTCATCCGCTCCCTGCGCGCCCTGGACCTGCCGCTGCCCGAGGTGCGGCGCGTCCTCGACGAGGAGGACGAGCCGGGCCCCGCCCTCGCCGACGCCGTCGCGGGCCGGCTCCGCGAGGTCCGCACCCAGCTGCGGGCGCTGCGCTGGCGGGAGACCGCGCTGCGGCTGGTGCAGGAGGCGCCGCACGCCGAACGCGCCGACCGGGTGCGGCTGCTCGGGGCCCTGCCGACCCCGCCGACCACCGACGCGCCGGTCCGCTTCTGGCGTGCCTGGCTGCCCGCGCGGATGCCGGCCCGTGCCGTCGACGCCTTCCTCGACGTGGCCGTACCGCAGCCGCCCGACGACCCCCGGCCCGAGCAGGCCCTCGCGTTCGCCCGGCTGCACGCCCTCACCAGCGCGCCCTGTCCCGGCAGGGTCCAGCCCCGCCCGGAGGCGCACCGGCTGGCCGGCGGGCGCGGCGCGGCCGTGCTGTACGCGGGCCTGGCCGAGGCGTACGAGCTGGCCGCCGTACAGCTGCGCCGGGACCGCCGGCCGCGCCCCGGCGAGGCAGTGGACGGTTTCGTCGCCGCGTACGCCGAGGCGTACGGCACCGCCGACACGCCCGGCTTCCGGCGCGCCCTCGCTCCGCAACTGGCCGACGATCCCCGCCTCGACGGGTACTGGCGGCTGGTGTCCGAGATCGTCACCCCGCCCGGTGAGCGCCCCGATCCCACGCCCGGTGAAGCGCACGACTGGCTCCTCGCGGCCCTGCACGCGGACCTCGCCGAGGCCGGGTGAACCGGGCGCTGCCGCCGGGCGGCCGTACCGCTCACGCGAAGGGCCCCCGGCCGGTGCGGCGAGGGGCCCGGGTGACGCGCGTCAACCGTCAGCCGGCGGCGTAGTTGCGCAGGAACAGCGCCTCCGCGACCGACAGGCGCTCCAGCTCCTCGGGGGAGACGCTCTCGTTCACGGCGTGGATCTGCGCCTCCGGCTCGCTCAGGCCGATGAGGAGGATCTCCGCCTGCGGGTACAGGGAGGCGAGGGTGTTGCACAGCGGGATCGAGCCGCCCTGGCCCGCGTACTGCATCTCCTGGCCGGGGTAGGCCACCGCCATCGCCTCCGCCATCGCCCGGTAGGCGGGGCTGGTCGCGTCCGCGCGGAAGGGCTGGCCCTGCCCGACCTGCTCGACGGTGACGCGCGCACCCCACGGCGTGTGCGCCTCGATGTGCGCCTGGAGCAGCTTCGTCGCCTCGGCGGCGTCCACGCCCGGCGGCACCCGCAGGCTGATCAGGGCCCGCGCGCCGGCCTGCACGGACGGTGTGGCGCCGACGACCGGCGGGCAGTCGATGCCGAGGACGGTCACCGCGGGCCGGGCCCAGATGCGGTCGGCGACCGTGCCCGAGCCGATCAGCTCGACCCCGTCGAGGACCTTGGCGTCCGCGCGGAACTCCTCCTCGTCGTACTGGAGCCCGTCCCAGGAGGCGTCCGCGGCGAGACCGTCGACGGTGGTGGAGCCGTCCTCGGCGCGCAACGAGTCCAGGACGCGGATCAGCGCGGCCAGCGCGTCCGGCGCGGCCCCGCCGAACTGCCCTGAGTGCAGGTTGCCCCGGAGAGTGTCGATCTGGACGCGGAGCATGGTCATGCCGCGCAGGGTGGTGGTGACGGTCGGCAGACCGACGCGGAAGTTGCCCGCGTCGCCGATGACGATCGTGTCCGCGGCGAGCAGCTCGGGGTGCTGCTCGGCGTACCGCTCCAGACCGCCCGTGCCCTGCTCCTCCGAGCCCTCGGCGATGACCTTCACGTTGACCGGCACGCCGCCGTCGGCTTTCAGCGCGCGCAGCGCGAGCAGATGCATGATCACGCCGCCCTTGCAGTCGGCGGCGCCGCGCCCGTACCAGCGGCCGTCCCGCTCGGTCAGGGTGAACGGGGGCGTCGCCCAGGCGGACTCGTCCAGCGGGGGCTGCACGTCGTAGTGCGCGTACAGCAGCACCGTCTTCGCGCCCTCGGGGCCGGGCAGGTAGCCGTACACGGACTGCGTGCCGTCGGGCGTGTCGAGCAGGGCGACGTCCTGGAAGCCCTCGGCGGTCAGTGCGTCCGCCACCCAGCGCGCGGCGCCCTCGCTCTCGCTCTTCGGGAACTGGTCGAAGTCCGCCACCGAGCGGAAGGCCACCAGCTCGGCGAGCTCCGCCTTCGCCCGGGGCATCAGCGAGGCGACGGTCTCGGCGACCGGATTCGACGACATGGGCACGCTCCTTGTGGGTGCGACGTTGTACTGGCGTGTACGTGTGCGTACGTCTTGTGCGTTCATCTGCCAACGGTTGACCGTGTGAGCGTACGCCCGTCCCGCGGCGCGGGTCGCATCCCCCTTCCGGCCTCGGTCGACGGGAGTCCGCGATCTCCGCCGTAGGATGCGGTCGACAGCAGCGGCAGCGGCTTGATCGGGAGCGGTAGACCATCGTGAGCAGCGAGAACTCTTCGGCGGACGACGTGCGGCAGGTGTGGGACGTCGTCGTGGTGGGCGCGGGACCCGCCGGGGCATCGGCCGCCTACGCGGCCGCGGTGGCGGGGCGGCGCGTTCTGCTGCTGGAGAAGGCGGAGCTGCCGCGCTACAAGACGTGCGGCGGCGGCATCATCGGCCCGTCCCGTGACGCGCTGCCGCCCGGTTTCGATCTGCCGCTGCGGGACCGTGTGCACGCGGTGACGTTCTCGCACAACGGCCGTTTCGCCCGCACGCGCCGCTCCAAGCAGATGCTGTTCGGCCTGATCAACCGGCCGGAGTTCGACCAGCAGCTGGTGGAGCACGCCCAGAAGGCGGGCGCCGAGCTGCGCACCGGTGCGACGGTGCAGCGGGTCGAGCAGCACGGCTCGGCGGTGCCCGACCGCCGTACGGTCGCCGTGGTGTTGCAGGGCGGCGAGACCGTGCTGGCCCGCGCGGTCGTCGGCGCCGACGGCAGCGCCAGCCGCATAGGGGCGCACGTCGGCGTCAAGCTCGACCAGGTGGACCTGGGTCTGGAGGCGGAGATCCCGGTGCCGGAGACCGTCGCCGAGGACTGGAAGGGCCGCGTCCTGATCGACTGGGGGCCGATGCCGGGCTCGTACGGCTGGGTGTTCCCCAAGGGCGACACGCTCACCGTCGGTGTCATCTCGCGGCGCGGCGAGGGCGCCGCGACCAAGCGGTATCTGGAGGACTTCATCGGCCGGCTCGGCCTCGCCGGGTTCGAACCGAGCATCTCCTCGGGACATCTGACGCGCTGCCGCGCCGACGACTCGCCGCTGTCGCGCGGCCGGGTGCTGGTGTGCGGGGACGCTGCCGGTCTGCTGGAGCCGTGGACCCGTGAGGGCATCTCGTTCGCGCTCAGGTCGGGCCGGCTCGCGGGGGAGTGGGCGGTGCGCATCGCGGAGGCGCACGACGCGGTGGACACGCGGCGTCAGGCCCTCAACTACGCGTTCGCCGTGAAGGCCGGCCTGGGCGTGGAGATGGCCGTCGGCAAGCGGCTGCTGGCCGCGTTCGAGCGGCGCCCGGGTGTGTTCCACGCGGCGCTGACCGGGTTCCGGCCGGCGTGGAAGGCGTTCATGGACATAACGCGCGGCGCCACGTCGCTGGGCGAGCTGGTCCGCACCCGGCCGATCGCGCAGCGCGCCCTGATGCTGCTGGACCGCCGCCCGGAGCCGGACGGGTCCGAGGACTGAGCCACGGCACGGGCGGGGGCCGGAGCACCGGCCCCTCAGCCCGCCGACGTGATCCGGAACACCGGGTGGTCCGGGGCGATGCGGCGCAGGTCGTCGTCGGACGAGTCAGGGCCGACCTCGTCGAAGAACACGCCGACCTCGGCCTTCCACCGCTTCAGATAGGCGCGCAGCACCGCGGGCTTGTCGTCGTCGGCGACCTCGGCGGCGGTGAACTCCTCGACGTGCTTGCCGAGCAGCAGCCGGCCGCCGCCGGCCGCGCGCATGTTGTGCGTCCACTGGACGTGGCCGCGCGGGGCGACGAGGTAGCGCTCGCCGTCGAGGGTGAGGACATTGACCGGCGTGGTGCGCCACGCGCCGCTCTTGCGGCCGCGCACGGCCAGCACACGGGAGCCCCAGACGCTGATGCCGCGGCGGGTCAGCCATGCGACGAAGGGGTTCATGACCCGGACGGTGATGAAGCCGGGCTTGCGGACGTGCGTGGACCGGGCCGGTGCGGGCTGTGCGGACGCGGTGCCGGTGGACGGCGCCGGCGCGGTGGTGGCGGTCGTGGTCGTGGACATGGTGGCCCCCTGAGACAATCGGGTGAGCGCTGCTCTCTTCTGTGAGCAGTGCTCTCGACACCTCCAGTGTGCATGCTCTGTGCGCCCTTCGCAAGAGCAGTGCTCTCTCTTGTGTGCACTGCTCTCAATCCATGGCAGACTGATGCCCATGACCAGCTCCCCGTCGGCCCCCCTCGGCGCCCGCGCCCGCGCCCGTACCGAAGTCACCGCCGCCATCAAGGACGCCGCCCGCCGGCAGCTCGCCGCCGAGGGCGCCGCCCGGCTGTCGCTGCGCGCCGTCGCCCGTGAACTCGGCATGGTCTCCTCGGCGCTCTACCGCTACTTCCCGAGCCGCGACGACCTGCTGACCGCCCTCATCACCGACGCCTACGACTCCCTCGGCGAGGCGGCCGAGACCGCGCACGCCAGGGTCGCCGACGCCGCGTCGCTGCGCCGCTGGACGGCGGTCTGCGAGGCGGTACGGCACTGGGCGCTGGCCCACCCGCACGAGTACGCCCTGATCTACGGCACCCCGGTCCCCGGCTACAGCGCCCCCGACGCCACCGTCCCGGCCGCCTCCCGCGTCGGTCTGCTGCTGCTCGGCGTGGCACGCGACGCGCACGAGCGGGGCGAGCTGACCGCCCCGCCCCTGCCGCCCGAACTGGCGCCGGAGGCCGACCGGATGGCCGCCGACCTCGCCCCCGGGCTGCCGCCCGCCGCGATGCCGTCGCTGATCGCCGCCTGGGCCCAGCTGTTCGGCCTGGTCGGCTTCGAGCTGTTCGGACAGTTCGAACGGGTCGTGGAGGCCCGCGAGGAGTTCTTTCGGCACGCGGCGGTACGGCTCGGCAGAGCGGCCGGGCTGACCGGCGAGGACACCTGACCGGGCGCCCGCCGCACCGCCGTACCCGGGCGTCCCGTGCCGTCCCTCGCCGGATCGTGCCGCCGGGCCTGCGCCTTACCTCCGAGGTCATCGACCCGCCCGCTGCCGCGATGCCACGATCACCGTGTCAGCAGCGGTACCACCGACCAGGAGGACACCCATGACCGCCTACGCCATCGCCCGCCTCGCGCCGACGACCCCGCACCCGGAGGTCGCCGAGTACATCGAGCGGATCACCGCGACCTTCGAGCCGTACGGCGGGCGCTTCCTCGTCCACGGGACCGCGCACGAGGTGATGGAGGGCAGCTGGCCCGGGTATGTCGTGGTGATGTCCTTCCCCGGCATGGCCGAGGCCCGCGCCTGGTGGGACTCGCCCGCCTACCGGGAGATCGCCCCGCTGCGTTCCCGGCACATCGACAGCGACATCGTGTTCGTGCCCGGCGTCCCCGACGGGTACGACCCCGCCGCCACGGCCCGCGCCATGCGCGAGGCGCTCCCCGCCGCCCACTGAACCCCGCCCGACCCGGCCGGCACCGGTGCCGTACGGCACGGGCGGGTACTTCGCCGGGAGTACGTGTGACCACCACGCGCGGGTGACGCCTCCCGCGCGGCCCGGCGTCTAGCGTGGCGGGCATGGACGAGCAGCGCGTACGCGGAGCGGGCCGGCCGCCGCGGCGGCGGTACGGGCCGCCCTGGTGGTGGGAGCGCCGGGACCACGAGGGGAGCCCCGGCGCGGGCGACGGCGACGCGACACCCGGCCGTGCCCGCCTGCCCTGGCCGTCCACGGCCGCCGTCACCGTCCTCGTCCTGCTCGGCACGCACTTCGCGGCCCAGCAGCAGCACGGCGAGCGGACCGCCCTGGACCCGTTCGGACGCGCGCTGCTGGTCGTGGCCTGCCTGCAACTGCTGTGGCGCCACCGCCATCCGGTGGCGGTCGTCCACGGCACCGCCGCCACGGCCCTCGTCTACGTGGCCGCCGGATACCCGTACGGGCCCCTGTTCGTCGCCGTCGCAGTCGCCTGCTTCAGCGCCGTCGTCGCCGGTCACCGCTACGCGGCCTGGTCGGCCGTCGGGCTGCTGTGGGCCGGGCACCTGCTGGTCGCGCACTGGCTGTACCGATGGCTGCCGCCGGCCGGGGACGAGGCGGCCGGCTGGGGCCAGGAACTCCCCGTCGCCGCCTGGGTGGTGGCGATCGTCGCCGTCGCGGAGCTGATCCGCGCCCGCCGCGAACAGTGGGCACGCGAACGCGCCGAACGCGCCCAGGCGGCCCGGCGGCGCGCCGACGAGGAACGCCTGAGGATCGCCCGCGAACTGCACGACGTCCTCGCGCACAGCATCTCCGTCATCAACGTCCAGGCGGGCGTCGGACTCGCCCTGCTCGACTCCGACCCCGAACAGGCACGCACGGCACTGACCACCATCAAGGCCAAGAGCAAGGAAGCACTCGGCGAGGTACGGCAGGTGCTCGACACCCTGCGCGCCCCCGGCGCCGCCCCGCGCACCCCCGCGCCCGGCCTGGACAGGCTCCCCGAACTGGTGGAGCAGGCGGCGAGCGCCGGACTGGCCGTCGAGGTCGACGGACATGCGCCGAAGCTGCCGCCGGGCGCGGACCTCGCCGCGTTCCGCATCGTGCAGGAGGCCCTCACCAACGTCGTACGCCACTCCGGTTCACGCCACGCGCGCGTACGGCTGGAGCAGACGCCCGGGGCGCTGCGGCTGACCGTGGACGACGACGGGCCCGCGACCGGCGACGACGCGGGCGGCAGCGGCAACGGACTCGCCGGCATGCGGGAGCGTGCGGTTGCGCTCGGTGGCACGATCGAGGCGGGGCCGCGCCCCGACGGCGGCTTCCGGGTGCTCGCCGTCCTGCCGCTCGACACCGAGGAGGACAGCCGGTGATCCGCGTACTGCTCGCCGACGACCAGTCACTGGTACGAGCCGGATTCCGCGCCCTGCTGGACGCGCAGCCCGACATCGAGGTCGCGGGGGAGGCCGCCGACGGCGAGGAGGCGCTGCGGATGACCCGTGAACTGCGCCCGGACGTCGTGCTGATGGACATCCGGATGCCGCTGCTCGACGGGCTGGCCGCGACCCGGCGCATCACCGGCGACGACACCCTGGACGGGGTGCGCGTGGTCATGCTGACCACGTTCGAGCTCGACGAGTACGTCTTCGAGGCGATCCGGGCCGGCGCCTCCGGCTTCCTGGTGAAGGACACCGAACCGGAGGAACTGCTGCGCGCCGTCCGGGCTGTGGTGGCCGGTGACGCGCTGCTCTCGCCCGGTGTGACGCGCCGTCTGATCGCGGAGTTCGCGGCCCGCTCCAAGGAACCGGCCGCGGCGGACGCGCTCGCGCGGCTCACCGAGCGGGAACGGGAGGTGATGGCGCTGGTCGGCATCGGCCTGTCCAACGAGGAGATCGCCCGCCGCCTGGTGGTGAGCCCGCTCACCGCGAAGACGCACGTGAGCCGGGCGATGGTGAAGCTGGGCGCCCGCGACCGGGCCCAACTGGTCGTCCTGGCCTACGAGTCGGGCCTGGTGCGCCCCGGCTGGCTGGGCTGAACCCCCCGACCCGCGGCTGATCCGCCCGACCGATCCGGCCGTCCGGATGCCTGGTCGGGGCCGCCCAGCAGCGAGGCGGGGCGCGAACACACCGAGGGCCGCCAGGAAGACCTGACGCCGGCCCAGAAGGTCGGCCGTGCGGCCGACCGGCAGGAGGAGACCGCCGTGGCCGAGGATGCAGCCGCTGACGATCCACTGAAGTGTCGAGGTGGACAGATGCAGAGCGGAGCCGATCGACGGCAGGGCCACGCCGACCATCGGCACATCCAGCGCGTCCAGGAACATCGCGGCGCAGAGCACGAGCAGGGTGCCCCACAGCCGGGGGCTCCAGCGGTGCTCCGGCACAGAGGCCGCGGGGGTGGTGAGCGGAGAGGTCATGCCCGAGGGGACGCGCGCTGCACGACGAGGTACGCCCGGTGCAGCGCGCGGTGCTCTCACGGATGCTGACGGACCGACGGCATCGGCCTGCCGGAGATGAACCGCCCGCCGCGGCCCGACGGCCGTGTCCGTCTGCCCCGTCCCGCCGCCGCGTCAGACGACGGCGGAGGTCTCCCGCCACAGTGCGGCCAGTGCCGCGTCCCCCGTGATCTCGGGCACCGGCACCCTGTTCCACAGCGCCAGATACAACCGCCCGGCCGGACCGGCCAGTTCGGCGTCGGCGGGGCCGGAGCCCCCGAGCGTGGTGACGGGGGGCTCCGCCGACAGCCGTACCGTCCACACCGCGTCCGTGTCCGTCGCCCGCACCCGCAGCATCCTCGGTTCGGCGCTGCGCACCCGGCTGCGGGGCCGGGCGTGGAATCCGCGCAACAGCTCGTCGATGCCGTCGGCGGCGAACTCGGCGCCGACGGGCGAGGGTTCACCGCCGCGGGCGGTCTCCGCGTCGTACCGGTGGACGGCTGTCTCGTGCGCCTGCCGCCGCGTCCAGAACGCCAGCGGTGACGGCGACGGCAGGGGCGCCGGATGGAACGTCCAGGCGTCCGTGTCGGGCGGGGCCGCGGCCAGCGTCTCCACCAGCAGGCGATGACTCTCCCGGTACCAGGCCACCAGCTCCGCCCCGTCCAGCTCCGCCGGTCCCTCGCCGATCGGCCGGGCCGAGGTGTGCCGCTCCGCCACATAGGCCGTCGCCCAGCGGTGCACCGCGCCGGTGTGCCGCAGCAGATCCCGCACCTGCCACCCCGGGCACGTCGGCACCTTCGCGTCCGTGCCGGCCGCCTCGGCGGCAGCGGCCAGGGACCGGCCTTCCCGGTCCAGGATCTCCAGATGTTCGGCTGTCTCCATGGGGTGGAGTGTGCAGCATCGGCCGGGGGTGTCCGCAGGGAGTTTCACGGGGCGGACGGGTCGGACCCGTCGGTCGGGCGGGTCTCGCCGGTCGGGTACGACGGAAGCGGCGGGGCGGTCCTGGCGGAGAGGGCTGCCGAGGCGGTGGGGGTACGACGCTGCGGGTCCGGTGTCCGGCGGCGCTCCCCGGCGCGATGCCGACGCCGACGGGACGGACGCGCGCGCCACTGGCTGCGGGGTGCGGGGTGCGGGATGCCGGATGGGAGGGTGCGTCGTAGGCGACCCCCACGCCCTGCTTCCGCGGGCCGGACCGCCTCGGGGCCGCCGGGATCGGCACGAACCACCTCCAGGCGGAGGTGGCCGGGGGCGCGCGCTGACGACCGTGGGCGCGGGACGCCGGCTCCGGTCCGGGGCGCGGGGCTCGGGGATCTTCAAGGCTCGCTTTAGACGTTGTTTCAGTTGGTGAGTCGGCGGTAGCTGATGAGGGCTGCGGCGATGCCGACGAAGGCCAGGAAGTGCTCGGCCTTTCGCTCGTAGCGGCGGTGCAGGCGTCGGCATCCGGCCAGCCAGGAGACCGTTCTCTCAACGACCCAACGGTGTCGGCCGAGCCGCGTGGACGACTCGATGCCTTTGCGGGCGATGCGGTGACGGATGCGACGCTCGCGAAGCCATTCCCGCAGGTGGTCGTAGTCGTAGCCCTTGTCGGCGTGGAGTTTGGCCG
>NZ_JALLGL010000159.1 GCF_023072675.1 Streptomyces sp. XM83C | reverse complement strand
GGACATCATGCGCTGCCTCAAACGCTTCGTGGCCCGCGAGGTCTACCGGGCCCTGACCAGCACACCGACCGAACGAATCACTCAAACCGACCTGGCTCCAGCGGCTTGACAGCCATAGGAGCATCCCTGCCCGTGCCGCTGTCGCGGCGCCGCAGGCCTCAGTCCGCCCCGGCTTCCTCGCTATCGCCCTCCGCGGGGTCAGCACGGTGAGCGTGGCGTGTGCCTGACGCAGCGCCAGCTCCAGGGTGACCGGACGGTACAGCGCGCCCGTGCCGTCCGGGGGGACCAGCCACTCCAGGGAGCGCGCGGGACGGTACGGCGGCGGTACGGCCACCCAGGAGCCCCGTCCTGCATGCCGCAGCCCCGCCCCGATCCACCGGCTGCCCCGCTCCGGGGGCAGGAAGAACCCGACCCGGCGCGCGGCCGAGTCCACCAGCGTCGGGCCGGGCACCGGCAGCGACGACTGCCACAGCAGATCCAGCGCCAGCAGTCCCAGCCGGTCGGGGACGCTCAGCACGTCCCAGTACCGGCCGGCCGCGAGCAGTGCGACGCCCTCGCCGTTGTCCCACGCCCGTTTGCATCCGCGGGGGTCTCCCGCAGCGGCGGCGAGCCATTCCACACCGCGCGCCCACGTCGTATCGCCCATGTCGTTTCCCCAGGCCGTCCTGTCCGGCACTGGAATGCTGGTGGATATTTCCATCCGGCGGAAGGGGTGGCGTGGTGTGGCGCTTCGACCCCGGCCGTTCGACGCTCGCGTCGGTGTTCGCCCGGCGCCGCCATGTGGGTGACGGGGCGCGCTCATCGCCGGCGGCGAGGTCCGCAGGAGGACGGTCGTCGACGGCGGTGAGGCCGGGCCCGGCCGCCCGGTGGCCGGCGTGCCGGTACCTCAGGTGGTGCGCACCGTGCGCTGGGCCAGGTCGAACGCCGGGAGCATCTCCTCGTGTTCCTGGGTGTCCAGGCCGCCCAGGTGCACCACGACCGGGCCGTCCGCCGTGACCACGGCGAACGCGCACTCCTCCTTCGACTCCTCCAGCAGCTCGTCCCACACCTCGTAGTCCACCCGGACACCCTTGAGGCCGCCCGAGGAGAACGTCCGGTACGTGGCGTGCCGCGCGCCCTCCTCCGCCGTCACGAACTTCTGCAGCGCGCCCCGGGCGTCCGCGTCGCCCGGCCCGGCCTTCCACACGCGCAGGAAGCCGATGTTGCCGGCGGGCTTGGCGTCGACCTCGCACACGGCGGTGAAGGGACCCTGGTGCAGGAGGCTCTCCATCAGCTCCTTGCGCAGATCCTCCCCGAGCCCGTCCGAGGGACTCGCCGACGGTTCCGTCACCCTGACGGCCATCGGCTTCCAGTCCGGGGCGATGTCGAAGGCGACGGGCAGCGGACAGGCGGAGCCGGCGGGGCCGACGCGTCCGCCGGCGGCCGGTGAGGCGGTGCCCGAGGCACTCGGGTGCGCGGAGACCGGCGCGGTGGGTGACACCGGCGCCCTCGCGCCCTTGTCGTCCGTGTCTCCGCAGCCCGCCAGCACCCCTGCCAGGAGCAGCGCCTGCGCCGCCCCGAGCCATCCCGCCCCGGTCCTGTTCCGCATCGCCCGTTCTCCCCTCAACATGAGCCGGGATACAGTAACCGACCCGCGCCCACCTGCCTCTACGGCTGCGCGCAACGGCCGGAAGGGGCCGGGAGACGGGCCGGAACGACTCTTGCGGGAGCGCTCCCACGGCGGCAGGATGCGACACATGAGCGATCACCCCTCGGTCCGCCCCTACCATCGGCGGGACCGCGACGGGGTCGCCGACGTGTGCGTCCGCACGGCCGACAACGGCGGCGACTCCCGGCACCTCTACCCCGACCGGCAGCTCATGCCGACACTGTTCGCCGCCCCCTACTGCCACTTCGATCCCGGCCTGGCGTTCGTCCTCGACGACGGCCGCGGCGGCGTCGGCGGCTACATCGTCGGCACCGCCGACACCGAGCGCTTCGTCCGCGACTGGCGCGACCGGTGGCTGCCGCTCGTCGGCGACCGCTATCCGCCCCTGGAGAGGCCGCCCCGCACGCCGACGGAGGAGATGATCGCCCTGCTGCACCGGCCGGAGCGCATGATCCTCCCCGAACTGCGGCCCTACCCCGCCCACTTGCACATCGACCTGCTTCCCGAGTGGCAGCGCCGGGGCTACGGCAGGCGCCTGATGCACACCTTCCTCGCCGCCCTGCACGAGCGCGGCGTGCCCGCCGTGCACCTCGGCATGGTGACGGCCAACACCGCGGCACGCGCCTTCTACGACAGGCTCGGCTTCCACCCCATCGAGGTGCCCGACCCCGGGCCGCTGACCTACCTGGGGCGGAGCACGCAGGCCGACGCGGCCGAGGCCGACGCGGGCGGGGCGAGCGCGAGCCGGGCCGGCTGAGCGCCCGGGCAAGGCGGCTCAGGGCCGTCGACGCCCCGTGGAACACGGTCGGCTGTGGGGGAGGAGCGGGCTCAGACGCCGGGGTCGACCGCCGGATGCGTGAACCGTACGGGCTTGCCCAGCGACCGGGCGTACGCGATCTCGGCGCGGGTGCTGTCCCCGACGCGGTCGCCGACCACGAGGACCTCGTCGGCGAGCCGGATCTTCGCCCGGTGGAGTTCACCGAGCCGGGCCCGCAGTGCCTCGGCCTCGGCGGGACCGCGGCGGAGGCCGTCCGGCGACCGCATGTCGAAGCCCGGTTTGACGACGATCCTTCCGGCCTCGGTCTCCCGCAGCTCGGCCTCGGCCATTTCGGCCATGAAACGGGTGGAGCCGCAGATCACGACGATACCGGGGAGGTCCAACAGCCTTTTCGCGTCGGCGAGTCGCTCCTCGGGTGCGAGCGTTCGCGGATCCGGCACTGGTCCTCCCGGTGGTGAGGGCGTCGAAAGCCGGTCGCGGTCGGCCGGGCTTGGGATCCACTCTGCCATCAGCCACGGACGGGGCATGCTCCCCCTCGCAGTTGTGTCGAACGGAGATGCGAACCGGGTCGTCCACAGGTCTGCCCACTGTCAGTGCCCGGTCGTACATTGCCGGGCACACGGACACTCGGGCGGACACGACGGGGGGAGCCGCCATGTCGGAGGATCCGTACGGCCAGGGGGCCGCGAACCCGTACGGCGAACCGGACCGCCCGAACGGGCCGCCGCCACCCGGGCCTTGGCCGGAGCCGGGCGGTCGGCAGGACGTGCCGTTCCACGGGCCGGAACCGCTCGCGTCCGGGATGCCGCCGATGCCGTCGGCGCCGCCGCCCGCACCCGCGGACGGTCTGCTCGCCGTGGCCGTCGCGGTGCTCAACCTCAGCGGCCTCGGCCTCAAATACGCGCTGCTGCGCAGATGGCTGCCGATGCTCGCGTGCTGGGCGACGACCGCCGTCCTGCTGCTGGTGATGCTGCCCGCCGACCCGGACGGCGTGCCCGCCGGCCTGCTCGTCGGACACGCCGCCGTACTGCTCGCCGCAGCCGTCCACGGCGGCATCGCCGGACTGCGCAGGCGGCCGTCCTGGCCGTCGCACGCCCCGCTCGCCCTGCTCCGCGGACTGGTCCTGCTCGCCGTGCCCGCCGCCGGTGCCGTGCACAAGCCCGACGGCGACAGCGTCTCCTCACCGGGCACCGACACGGCCAAGCTGGAACCGGGCCACATCCACACCGAGTGCGCCTGCACCTCACAGGGCCTCGGCACGACGCTCTGACCGGCACCGGCACCGGCACCGGCACCGTACGAGGGGCGCGAGTCCGGTGCCGGGACGGGCGGCGACGTCACGCCTCCGGCGTCGGCGTCCGGTGCAGCTCGGCGAACACCCCGCGGACGCGCGCGCCGTCCGGTGCCCGCCACACGCCGGACACCTGGCCGAGGACACCCGCCGCCGGTGACGCGACCGAGCCGTCCGGTGCGGGCCGCAGCATGCGGTGCAGCCGCAGGGCGACGCCCGGCGCCGCGAGGACGCTGCCCTCGGCGTCGTCGGCGGCGGTCAGAGCCACGGGCAGCGGCCCCTCGCCCGTGTACGAGACCGCGACGTCCAGATCGGGCGCGTCGCTGACGCTCTGCGCCTGCGCCTGCGCGCGTCCCTCCAGCAGCGCCGCCAACTGCGCGACGAGCACAGGGTCGTGGCAGCCGTCGTACGCCCAGCGCTGCCCGAGCACACCGTGCTCCATCGTGCCGACGAGGGCGTGCTCCGCGCCCTCCAGCGGGGCGCCCCGGTAGGTGAGCGGCACGGAGTAGGTGACGGGTTCCGGACCGGAGGTGTCGTTGACGACCATGAACTCGATCCCGACCTCCCCGGCCGGGTCGTCCAGCCGGAACCCGCCGGCCTTCTCCAGCTCCGGGCCCCCGGCGTCGCCGCCGTACCACGGGCGGCCCGGCAGCCACGAGGTGAGCAGCTCCAGCTTGGTCGGCTTCACATGGGTGTGATGGATGACGGCCATGAAGACGGGACCTCTTTCCTCGGACGGTCTGCTCGAACGGTCACGTGCACCCCCACCTAAGCACCCGGCACGCCCCCGGACCGCAGCGATGCCGTCCACGGCCGCTCCGACGCCTTCACCCGCTCGGCCACCACGAACGTGACGCTGATGAGCAGCGCCCATGCCACGATCTTGCTCGGTGACACCGGCTGCCAGCCGTGCAACTGGGACGGATAACTCCACGCCCCCGCGTACGTGGCGGCGTTCTCCGCCACCCACAGGAAGAAGCCGATCAGGACGAACGACACGGCGAGCGGCATACGGTAACGGTCCCGGCCCACCGAGAAGCCGACCCACGTGCCCGCGGTGGCCAGCACCAGCGCCGCCGCGAGAGGCCAGCGCAGGTCCGGCAGCCAGTGGTGGGTGAAGAAGTTGACGTACACCGCGCCCGCGACGACGCTCGTCGCCACCGTCCGATAGCCGGTGCAGCGCAGCCGGAACAGACGCCAGGCCCGGCACATGTAACCGGCCACCGCCGCATACATGAAACCGCCGTACAACGGCACCCCGGCGATCTTCGTGACGGCGTCCTCCGGGTAGCTCCACGAACCCAGCCGCACCTTGACCAGCTCGAACAGCAGGCCCACCGCATGGCATACGGCGATCACCACCGTGTCCCGCCGACTCTCCCAGCCGACCAGCCGGGCCACGACGGTCAGGACCACGCCGTACAGCAGCACCAGGTCGTAGCGGGCCACGGGCAGCGGCGGCAGCAGCCGGGACAGACCGATCCCGCCGAGCAGCGCCACCGCGAAGGCGCAGCATCGCAGTTGCAGCACCCCGAACCTGACCAGCTGCGCCACACCGTTTTTGAACGTGTTCATATCGGTGGGGACGCTGAGGGAGGGCGATCGGTTTTCGGTTCGCGCCACGCATTGCGCGGCGCGCCGTCACTCGATCCAGAAGGCGGTCCGCTCCAGCCACAGGTCGAGCAGGGCGGTGTCGCCGTCCACGCGCAGCCGGTCCCGGACGGGACGGCCGTACACGAGCAGCAGCAGATCGCTCGGCGTGCCCCGCACGGAAACGGCCGCGGGGCCGCCGCCGTCCTCCGTCCACCGCGGGACGTCTTCGGTGAGGTCCACGTACCAGCCCCCGCCCGGGCCGTCCGACGGCTCGAACCGCAGCGTGCGGCCCGGCCCGAGCAGCGGCACCTCCCCGTCCTCGGTGCCGTACGCCTCCGGGACCTGCCCGAACCCCAGCCACTCCTCGAAGCCGTCCCGTGCCACCGCCGGGTCCAGCGCGTACGGGACGCCCGCCGTCCACGCGGCGTCGGCCCGGTGCACGGTGGTCTCGGTCAGCATGCGCCGCGCCCAGAAGGTGATCGGCCGGTCCGGTACGACCGTCCACACGCGCGTGCCGGGACCGGCCTCGGTCAGCGCGTCGGTGAGCCGGCGCGCCCCTTCGGCGACCCAGTCCCGCACCACGTCCGGGTCCTTGTCGTCGTAGTGGAAGACCTCGTTGACGAGTGTGTCCGGGACGGGTTCGGTGGCACGGCCGCGGACCACGGTGTCGGCCCAGCGGTGGGTGCCGCCGACGTGCCGCAGCAGCTGACCGAAGTTCCAGCCGGGGCAGGTCGGGACGCGGGCGGCAAGCTCGGCGCCCTCCGTGAGGGAGAGCAACAGGTCGGTCTGGGTGAGGATTTCTGCGCAGTAGCGGTCGAGACTCCAGTCGGTCATGTGTCCACGCTGTCGAGCCGGCCCCCCGGCGTTCAGCCGCGTTCCCGGCGGGCGGGCTGGAGTGATCGCCCTGTCCCAGGACGCCTTCGACCAGGCCCGACAGCGACCCCCGCACCATGCGGCGGACCCCGCCGCGGCCGGCGCCGGCGCCGTCGACCAGGGCTGGGACCGCGGGTTCCTCGACGAGGAGGCCTACCAGTGGGTGCGGGACCCCGCCCTGCTGTCGGACGAGGAGTGCCTGCTGCCGTGGGCGGTGGGCATCGACGTCAAAACCGAGTTCCTCGCCGCCGCCTCGCGACTCACCGTCGGTCTGTCGGAGCCGGAGCACGTCGCCGCGCCCGCCTTCGACAAGAAGATCCCCGGCATCCGCCCCGCTCGCACCCCCGCTCGGCCCGCACCCCCGGCCCTGGCCGCGCGGGGCAGGTCCGGACCATTCCTCCCTCCTGACCTGCCGTCTTGTGCGCTGAGTGAGCGTTCGGGTGACTGTTATTGAACACTGAGTCAAATTACCGAACCGTAACCTGACGAGCGCTACCCGCGGTAACTCCAGGTCGCTTACGGTCCCTTCGCTCCACTCACCACGGGCGCACGGACGACCGGCGGGACGACCGCGTCCCCGTGCGCCTCTCCCCGCATGCCCGTTCACAGGAGGTCTCCCCATGCCCGCCTGCAGACGGCTTCTGGCCGCGGCGGTCACCGCCGCCGCCTGCCTGGGCGCACAGGCCCTGGCCGCCCCTGCCGCATCCGCCACGGACACCGTCGTGTCCCGTGGAGTCACCGTTCCCGCCTTCTACACCCCGCCCGCCACCCTGCCCGCCGCCAACGGCGCGCTGGTGCGCACCGAACCCCTGCCGCTGGCGCTCAGCCTGCCCGGCCTCGACGGGCCGCTGCCCGGCCGCGCCACCCGGCTGATGTACAAGTCGACCGACGCCGACGGCCGGCCGGTGGCGGTCACCGGCGCCTACATCGAACCCTCCGCCTCCTGGAAGGGCGGCGGGGCCCGCCCCCTCGTCGCCGTGGCTCCCGGCACCCTGGGCCAGGGCGACCAGTGCGCGGCCTCCCTCGGCCTGGAGCACCCGCTCACGCTGAACTTCCAGACGGTCTCCGTCGGCTACGAGGACCTGGCGATCTACCGCCTCCTCGCCTCCGGCATCGCCGTCGTCGTCACCGACTACGGCGGTCTCGGCACCACCGACCGGCTCCACACCTACGTCAACCGCGTCGACGAGGGCCATGTGGTCCTGGACGCCGTGCGCGCCGCACGCGCCCTGCCCGGCACCTCGCTCACCTCCGCCTCCCGCATCGGGCTCTACGGCTACAGCCAGGGCGGCGGCGCCACCGCCGCCGCGGCCGAACTGCAGCCGTCGTACGCGCCCGACGTCCGCCTGTCCGGCAGCTACGTCGGCGCGCCCCCGGCCGACCTCACCGAGGTCACCAAGGCCATCGACGGCAGCGAACTGGCCGGCGCGCTCGGCTGGTCCCTCAACGGCTTCCTGCAGTCCGACCCGTCCCTTCGGCCCATCGCCGACGCCCACCTCAACGACGCCGGCAAGAAGGCCATGCAGGACCTGTCCACCATGTGCGTCGGCGACGGCATCCTGCACTACGCCTACAAGAGCAGCACCCGGTGGACGAACGACGGCAGTTCCCTGAGCGAGATCATCGCCGGCACGCCCGCCCTGAAGTCCTTCCTCGACACCCAGCGCATCGGCAGGCTCAAGCCGTCCGGCCCGGTCCGGGTGGCGACCGGCGTCAATGACAACCTGGTCCCGCACGGGCAGGCCCGCCGCCTCGCCGTCGACTGGTGCAAGAAGGGCGCCGACGTCACCTACAAGCCGGTCGTCCTGCCCGGCCTGGGCAGCGCCCTGATCAACCACTTCACCCCGCTCCTCACCGACCAGGGCGACGCGATCGACTGGCTCACCGACCGGCTGTCCGGCCGGGCGGCCACCTCCAACTGCTGGAGCATGCCCATCCAGCCCTGACCGGGCTCGCTCTCCCGTGGGTACCGGCCCCGCAGCCGGTTTCGGACGCCGCCCACGGGTCACGCATGGACAAGTGTGGCGCCGGCGCGGCCGGTACTCCCGGCCGTACCGGCGCCACCGGTTCGGTCCGGTCGCGTGGAGAGGAGCCCGTATGGCCCGTACGGCGTCCGAGGCACCGGCCGGCGCGGGCCGGCAGCGGTGGAAGGCCCTGTGGGTCACCCTCGTCACCGGGTTCATGACCCTGCTCGACGTGACCATCGTCGCCGTCGCCCTGCCCTCCCTCCAGCACGGCCTGAACGCCTCCGCCGCCTCGGTGCAGTGGGTCGTCTCCGGCTACGCCCTGTCGTTCGCGCTCGCCCTGGTCCCGGCCGGGCGGCTCGGCGACGCCGTCGGCAGACGCCGTATCTTCCTCGCCGCTCTCGCCGCGTTCGTGGTGTGCAGCGCCGCCGCCGGCGCCGCACCCACCGCCGGCCTGCTCATCGCGGCACGCGTGGCGCAGGGCGCCGCCGCCGGCTGCCTCGCCCCGCAGAACTCCGCGCTCATCCAGCAGATGTTCCACGGCGCCGAACGGGGCCGCGCGTTCGGGCTGCTCGGCGCCACCGTCGGGGTGTCGAGCGCCGTCGGGCCGGTCGTCGGCGGACTGGTCCTCACCCTCGCCTCCGGACCGGAGGGCTGGCGGTGGATCTTCTACGTCAACGTGCCGATCGGCCTGACCGCTCTCCTCCTCGGCGCCCGCCTCCTGCCCCGCGTGGCACCCGGCCGGGGCAGCCGGCGGCTCGACCTGCCCGGCGTGGGTCTGCTCGGCGCGGGCGTGCTCGCCCTGATGCTGCCCCTGGTGTTCGCCGAGGACGGGGGAGTGGCCCGGCTGTGGTGGCTGTTCCCGGCCGGCGCGGCCCTGCTGGTCGTCTTCGCCCGCTGGGAGCACCGCGTCACCGCGCGCGGCGGGCAGCCACTGCTCGACCCGCGCCTCGCCACCGGCACCCGCGGCTACCTGCCGGGCGCCACGCTCGGCGCGCTGTACTTCGTCGGGTTCAGCGGCATCTGGATCGTCTTCGCCCTGTTCTTCCAGAACGGGCTCGGCTACTCGCCGCTCAGCTCCGGGCTGGTGGTGACGCCGTTCGCGCTCGGCTCCGCCACAGCGGCCGTCGTGGCGGGACGGCTCGTGGAGCGGTTCGGCCGGCTCCTCACCGTGTACGGGCTGGTCACCGTGATGGCCGGCCTCGGCACGACCGCCCTCCTGCTGGGCCGCGCCCCCACCGGCGCGCTGCCCTGGTTCGCGGCCCCCGCCCTGCTCGTGGCCGGGCTGGGCAGCGGCTGCGTCATCTCGCCGAACGTCACCATGACCCTGCGGGACGTCCCGGTCCGCATGGCGGGCGCGGCCGGCGGTGCCCTCCAGACCGGGCAGCGGCTCGGCAGCGCCGTCGGTACGGCACTGCTGCCGGGCCTGTTCTATCTGGTGCTGAACGCGACCGGCGGCGACCACCGGGCCGCCGTGTCGGTCGCCGTGGGCGCGGCGTCCGCCACGATGCTCGCCGCGTTCGCCGTGGCGGTCGCCGACCGGCGGCGCGACCGGCACGACGGGACCGCGGCCGACGGCCGGGAGTCCGCCGCCGGCACCGCACACGCGGGCCGGCCGTAGCCGGCGCCGTATTCGCACATCGCCCGCCCGCCGCGCGGAACCGCCTACGCGTCCGGCCCGGCAGCCGGCCCCGCGGCCGGACCCCGCCACGCAGACACCACAGTGCGATCACGGGATCGCAGATCGCGCAGCCGAACGACGCGTCGTGCGCGAACGGGATGAACGGCTGCCCCTGGAGGTGGTGCACGATGTCCCAGCCGGTGTACAGCAGCCGGCCCGCGCCGATCCGGTTCCACGAGTCCAGGCCCCGACAGGCGGCATACGTGGTGAGCGCCGTGAACGCGAACTTTCAGCCGCCCAGCGCCCCGCCGCTGAGATGGGCGGCGCCCGCCCCGCCGACCGGCACGGCGTCGAGGCGGCGCCGGTGCGGCTCGCGGACCAGGGACATCAGCAGGGCGTAGACGATTCCGATGACGACGGGCACGACGTACGGCATCCGGGGCTCTCTCGCGCTCTCGCGTGCGGTTCTCGCTCACGGTGGACGGGGACGCCTCGACGCCAGGCGCGCCTTCCCGCAGGCCCCAGAGGCGTTCGTGACGCGTTCCGACGGGATGTCGCCACCGAGGCCGGGGGCGGCCCGCCCGTCGGTCACGCCGCCGGGTGCGGCACTCCGTCGCCTCCGTCACACCGCCTCGTGCGTCACCCGCACCGGGTCGAACGACACCCGGGTGACCGCGCCGCCCGCCCAGACGACCTCCACCGTCGCCCCGTCGGCCGTGGTGCGGGTGACGGCCTTGGGCAGCGGAGGGCCGGTCGGGTCGCCGCTCAGCACGGCCAGGCACACATGCACCGACGTGCCCCCGGCCGTCCCGGTGAGCCGCGGCACCTGCGCCCACCGGGTGAACGCGGTGCCGTACGGCGCGGGCACCGCCTTCGCGGGCGCGTCCCAGCCGTACAGCGGATGCAACGCGGACAGCAGCGGCTCATCGGGCCCCGTCGCCCAGCCGGTGTGGCTGACCCGCGCGCCCGGCGGCGCCCCGACGACCCGGTGCACGCGCAGCTCGTACCGCCCGTGCGCCACCGTGACGCTCTCCACCCGCAGGCCCGGCACCATCGGAGGGCCGATCGTGAACACAGGCCGGTGCCAGGACGCCGCCCACCCCCAGCCGTCGCCGTGCCCGGCGCCCAGCGGGTGCAGGCGGCGCCGGACACTGCTCCGGCCGGCGACCTCCACCGACAGACGGTTGTCCGCCGGGTTGCCCGGCGCGGTCGGCCCGGTCCGTGTGGAGTAGGCCTGGCGGCCGTAGTGCGGGTCGTCGTCGGCGGCCGACTCGCCCTCGTGCGGGCGCACATGGTCGCTGCCGTGGTTGTGCAGCCGTACGACGCCGTCCGCGGAAGTCGCCTGGACCAGCAGCCCCGGCGCGGGCAGCGCCAGCACCCGGTCGCCCTCCTCCACCGGCGCCGCCTCCTCACGCGCCGTCCACAGCGGGTGCCCGGGGGGCGCCAGCAGGGCGACGAACGCCTTCGACGCCCAGTACGGCGACGCCGGACCCGAGTAGCCCTGCACCGTCGGCGCGTGCGGGCCGTACCAGCCGAGGCTCAGCAGCCCGTCCCCGCTCAGCGCGCCCCGCTCCAGGAAGTGACGCAGACCGCCGCTCGCCAGCCGCCGCGAGGCGCCCGGTGCGAGCGGCGTGTGCCCGGTCAGCGCGCCCAGCGACACGGCCGTCGAGGCGGCGAAACGGTACGTCAGCGAGCGGCCGAAGTGCATCGGCGCCCCGTCGGCGCCGAACATCAGGCCGTACCCCGCCAGATGGGAGCGCAGCCGCGCCCCGAAGCGGTCCAGGAGGGCCCTGTCGCCCGAGAGGTGGGCGTCCAGCACCGGATACAGGTGCAGTGCCCAGCCGTTGTAGTGGTCGAAGGCACGGCCGTCGCCGTCGGCGTACCAGCCGTCGCCCCGGTACCACGTCTCGAGCAGCTCCAGCGCCCGCTCCCGGGCCGCCGCCGTCTCCGCGTCGCCCCGGCCCACCGACTCCAGGAACCCGGCGACGGTGAACGGGAACAGATACCAGTTGTTCGGCGCGGGGGAGTGCCGCAGCGCCCCGCGCAGCCAGGCCTCCGTCCGCTCCCGCACCCCCTCGTCGAGGTGCTGCCACAGCCACGGCGCGGTCAGCCGCAGCCCGAGCGCGACCGACGCGGACTCCACCATCGGCTGGCCCCGCACGTCGTGGTCGAGGATCACCGGCCAGGACTCGGCGTCGTCCCGGCCCGGGGTGCGGGTGCCCGCGGCGAGGCCGTCCGCGTACCATTCCAGCCGGCCGTGCGGGTCCTCGCCGCCGGCGCCCGCGACGCGGAACGCTGCGGCGAGGAACGTGCGCGCGTACCCCTCCAGGCCGTCCGAGCGCACCCCCGACACCGACGGCCGGCCCGGCAGGTGCAGCAGCGCGCCGCCCGGCGTGCGCCAGTGCCAGGCTGCCGCGAGCAGCCCGTCCGCCACGGCCTCCCAGTGGGCGCGGGTGTACCCCGTGTACGGGCTCACCTCGCGGTCCTCGGCGGGCAGTGGGAACGGGACGCCCGCACGGGCAGGGGCCGCGGATGCCGCGCGGGCGGGGCCCGTGGCGTCGGGGCCTGTCGTGCCGGGGCCTGTGGTGCCGGGACCGCTCATGCCTGGAAGGCCAGCCTTTCGCGTCGTACGGGATGGAGGAAACCGGCGCCGGAGGCCCAGCGGGCCGCCTCGGCGACCGCCGTGCCGGCGAGGCGCCGCCACTCGTTGCCCTGGGACCCGGCCAGATGAGGGGTGATCAGCACGTTCTCGCAGTCCCACAACGGGTGGTCCGGCGGCAGCACTTCGGGCTCGGTCACATCGAGCACCGCCCGGATCCGCCCGGCCAGCGCCGCCTCGGTGAGCGCCTCCTGGTCGACGACCGCCCCGCGCGCGGTGTTGATCAGTACGGCCCCGGGGCGCAGCGCCGCGATCAGCTCCCGCCCGACCAGTCCCCGCGTCTCCGGCAGCAGCGGCGTGTGCACGCTGACGGTGTCGCTGCGGGCGAACAGCTCGGGCAGCCCCACCCGTTCCACACCGAGGGCCTCGGCGTCGGCGTCGGTGACGTACGGGTCGTACAGCAGCACCCGCAGGTCGTGCGGGCGCAGCAGCTCGATGACGCGGCGTCCGATCAGCGACGCCGACAGGATGCCGACCGTACGGCCGTGGTTGCCGACCGTGCGGAGTGTGCGCCAGGCGGCGCGGGCGCGGGCCGTGCGGTAGGCGCGGGCCTGCTCCAGGACGTCCTTGCCGGTGAGGAGGATCATCGCCAGCGTGTACTCGGCGACCGGCAGCGCGTTGGCCGCGGCGGCCGACGACACCTCGATGCCGCGCTCCCAGCAGGCGCCGGTGACATGGCCGCGGACACTGCCCGCGGTGTGCACGACCGCCCGCAGCCGGGGCGCCGCCGCGAGGACCTCCTCGTCCAGCGGAGGGCAGCCCCAGCCGGTGACCAGCAGCTCCACATCGGCGAGGACGGCACGCGCGCGAGGGGTCGTCAGATCGTCGAGGACGGGCGGCGGGACGAGGTCGCAGACCTCGCCGAGCGCTGCCAGCGACTCGGCGTCGAGGACGGCGGCGGCGGTGTCGGCGGACATGGCGAGAGCGGCGCGCGGGCGCGGGCGGGTCGGCTGTGCCTCGGTCATCGGACGGGGTGACTCCCCTCGGGTGCGGCGCGGCGCGGGCCGCGCGGTCGTGGACCACTCGCGCGGGACGCGTCGCCGCGTCTGCCGCGCCGCCGTACGCCCGGCGGGCCCGTTCGGTCCGCCCAAAACGTCCGGTCGAGCCATACGGCCTCCACCCTAACCACCGGCCGGTACGGCACCGCAGGCCTTCGGCACGGAAGTCCGCCGACGCGCGGGAGAGGGGCGTGCCGGACGGGACGATCTCCGGCGCCGGCCGAACCGTGGACAGCTTCGTGGCGTCCTGTCGAACAGTGATAGGAATTTTCCCGACAAGCCGGTACGGGCAGGTCCCGCACCCTCACCCACCAGGAGACCTCGTGATGCACGCCGCTCGCAGGGCGGCCCTCTCCCTGCTCGCCGCGGTCACCGCCGCCGTCCCGATGACCTCCGCCCGGTCCGCCGCGCACTCCGGCCCGGCCTCCTCCGGCGCCGCCCGCCTCGACCACCCGGCGAAGAAGGAGATCGCCATGCGGCTGGTGTCGAGCGCGGAGAACTCCTCGCTCGACTGGCAGGCCCAGTACGCCTACATCGAGGACATCGGCGACGGCCGCGGCTACACCGGCGGCATCATCGGCTTCTGCTCCGGCACCGGCGACATGCTCGACGTCGTCGAGCTGTACACGGCACGCCGGCCCGGCAACGTCCTCGCCCCCTACCTCCCCGCCCTGCGCCGCGTCGACGGCACCGCCTCCCACGAGGGCCTCGACCCCGGCTTCCCCGACGACTGGCGCCGGGCCGCCCACGACCCGGAGTTCCGGCGCGCCCAGGACGACGAACGCGACCGCGTCTACTTCGACCCCGCCGTACGGCAGGCCGTCGCGGACGGGCTCGGTGTGCTCGGGCAGTTCGCGTACTACGACGCCCTCGTCATGCACGGCGGCGGCGACGACCCGCTCGGCTTCCCCGCCATCCGCGCGCAGGCCGTGCAGCGGGCCCGGACACCGGCCCGGGGCGGCGACGAGACCGCGTACCTCACCGCCTTCCTCGACGCGCGGACCTGGGCGATGCGGCAGGAGAGAGCGCACGAGGACACCAGCCGGGTCGACACCGCCCAACGGGTCTTCCTGCGCGAGGGCAACCTGAACCTCGACCCGCCGCTGCGGTGGCAGGTCTACGGGGACCACTACCGCATCGGCTGACGGCGACGGCGCGGGGGCGGGTGCCCGGGGGG
>NZ_JALLGL010000158.1 GCF_023072675.1 Streptomyces sp. XM83C | reverse complement strand
CCGGCGCGCCCCCGACCCCACCACCGGACAGGTGGCGCTACACCAGCCACCCGACCACCGAAACGGGCCGCCGCAGGCATCAGGGGCGCGGGGAACTGCGCGAGAACCCCCCACCGGCCCGCAGGTGGAAACGATGGCCCCGCCAGACGAAAGGGGCGCGGGGAACTGCGCGCCAAGCCCCCACCGGCCCGCAGGTGAAAGCGATGGCCCCGCCAAACGAAGGGGCGCGGGGAACTGCGCGAACGCCCCCACCGGCCCGCAGGTGAAAACGATGGCTCCGCCACATCAAGGGGCGCGGGGAACTGCGCGCCAAGCCCCCACCGGCCCGCGGTGAACAGCGAAACCTCACGCGCCCCAATAGGGGCGCGGGGAACTGCGCACAAGCGGCGTCACCGGCACCCCGGTGGCAAGGCGGGCGCGGGGAACTGCGCGCAAGCGGCGTCACCGGCACCCCGGTGGCAAGGCGGGCGCGGGGAACCGCGCGCAAAGGGCGTCACCCGCGCCGTCGGGCTACGCGTCGCCCCCCGCCACCCCAGGGTCGGCCGCTGTCACGTCGAGCAACCGGTACCGGTCCACCGCCTGCTTCAGCACCCCGCGGTCCACCTTGCCGTCCCGCGCCAGCTCCGTCAGCACGGCCACGACGATCGACTCGGCGTCGATGTGGAAGAACCTCCGCGCCGCCCCCCGCGTGTCCGCGAACCCGAACCCGTCCGCGCCCAGCGACTGCCACCGCCCCGGCACCCACCGGGCGATCTGGTCCGGCACGGCCCGCATCCAGTCGGACACCGCCACGAACGGCCCCTGCGCCCCCGACAGCTTCCGCGTCACGTACGGCACGCGCGGTTCCTCGTCGGGGTGGAGCAGATTGTGCTCCTCCGCCGCGACCGCGTCCCGCCGCAGCTCGTTCCAGGACGTCGCCGACCAGACGCCGGCCCGCACGTTCCACTCCTCGGCGAGGATCCGCTGCGCCTCCAGCGCCCACGGCACGGCGACGCCCGACGCGAGGATCTGCGCGGGGATCTCGCCCGCCGAGCCCTCGGACAGCCGGTGGACGCCCTTGACGATGCCCTCGACGTCCACGTCCTCCGGTTCCGCCGGGTGCTGGATCGGCTCGTTGTAGACCGTGAGGTAGTAGAAGACGTCCTCGCCGTGCGGGTGTTCCGGACTCGCGCCGTACATGCGGCGCAGGCCGTCCTGCACGATGTACGCGATCTCGTAGCCGTACGCCGGGTCGTACGCCACGCACGCCGGGTTCGTCGACGCCAGCAGCTGCGAATGCCCGTCGGCGTGCTGCAACCCCTCGCCGGTCAGAGTCGTACGGCCGGCGGTCGCGCCGAGGACGAAACCGCGCGCCAGCTGGTCCGCCATCTGCCAGAACTGGTCGCCGGTGCGCTGGAAACCGAACATCGAGTAGAAGACGTACACCGGGATCAGCGGCTCCCCGTGCGTCGCGTAGGCGGAGCCCGCCGCGATCAGGGACGCCGTGCAGCCCGCCTCGGAGATGCCGTCGTGCAGCATCTGGCCCGTCGGCGACTCCTTGTACGCCAGCAGCAGCTTGCGGTCCACGGACTCGTACTGCTGCCCCAGCGGGTTGTAGATCTTCGCGCTCGGGAAGAACGAGTCCATGCCGAAGGTGCGGTACTCGTCCGGCGCGATCAGCACGAACCGCCGGCCCAGCTCCTTGTCCCGCATCAGGTCCTTCAGCAGGCGCACGAACGCCATCGTCGTGGCGATCGACTGCTGACCGGAGCCCTTCTTCACCGTCGCGTACGCCTTGTCGTCCGGCAGCGGCAGCGGCTCGGAGCGCACCACGCGCGTGGGGACGTAACCGCCGAGGCTCCTGCGGCGGTCGTGCATGTACTGGATCTCCTCGGAGTCCCGCCCCGGGTGGTAGTACGGCGGCAGGCCGCCCTCCAGTTCCTTGTCGGAGATCGGCAGATGCAACCGGTCCCGGAAGTGCTTCAGGTCGTCGACCGTCAGCTTCTTCATCTGGTGCGTGGCGTTGCGGCCCTCGAAGTTCGGGCCGAGCGTCCAGCCCTTGATGGTCTTGGCGAGGATGACCGTCGGCTGCCCCTTGTGCTCCACCGCCGCCTTGAACGCCGCGTAGATCTTGCGGTGGTCGTGCCCGCCGCGCCCGAGGTGGAGGATCTGGTCGTCGGTCATGTTCTCGACCATGGCGCGCAGCCGGTGGTCACCGCCGAAGAAGTGCTCGCGGATGTACGCGCCGGACTCGGTGGCGTACGTCTGGAACTGGCCGTCCGGCGTCGTGTTCATCTTGTTGACGAGGATGCCGTCGCGGTCCTGTGCGAGCAGCGGGTCCCAGGAGCGGTCCCAGATCAGCTTGATCACGTTCCATCCGGCGCCCCGGAAGATCGACTCCAGCTCCTGGATGATCTTGCCGTTGCCGCGGACCGGGCCGTCCAGCCGCTGAAGGTTGCAGTTGACGACGAAGGTCAGATTGTCCAGGCCCTCGCGCGCGGCGATGCTCAGCTGGCCCAGCGACTCCGGCTCGTCCATCTCGCCGTCGCCGAGGAACGCCCACACGTGGGAGCGGGAGGTGTCGGCGATCCCGCGCGCGTGCATGTAGCGGTTCATCCGCGCCTGGTAGATCGCCGCGATCGGGCCGAGGCCCATCGACACCGTCGGGAACTCCCAGAAGTCCGGCATCGAGCGCGGATGCGGGTACGACGACAGGGCGTACGGCGCCTTCGACTTCTCCTGCCGGAAGCCGTCCAGATGCTGCTCGGACAGCCGGTCGAGCAGGTACGCGCGCGCGTAGATGCCCGGGGAGGCGTGCCCCTGGAAGAACACCTGGTCGCCGCCGTCGCCCTCGTCCTTGCCGCGGAAGAAGTGGTTGAAGCCCACGTCGTACAGCGAGGCGGACGAGGCGAACGTCGCGATGTGGCCGCCGACGCCGATCCCGGGCCGCTGGGCGCGCGAGACCATCACCGCCGCGTTCCACCGGGTCGCGTTGAGGATCTTCCGTTCGATCTCCTCGTTGCCCGGGAAGAACGGCTCGTCCTTGGTGGCGATCGTGTTGACGTAGTCCGTGCTGCGCATCTCCGGCACGGCCACGCGCTTCTCACGGGCACGCTCGATCAGCCGCAGCATCAGATAGCGCGCCCGCTCCCGGCCGCGCTCGTCGATGGCGGCGTCGAGCGAATCGAGCCACTCCTCGGTTTCCTCGGGGTCGAAGTCAGGAACCTGACTCGGAAGGCCGCCAATGATGATCGGGGTGCGATCTGAACCGGAAGCCACGCTGTTCCTTACCTGTCGGAGGGCGGATGTGCAGGGCGGCCGTCATGTGTACGGAGCGGATGGCCGCTGCTCCCCATCGTGTACCTCGGGGCGGCAAACGTCATCTCTACCGTCAGGTATCCACAGAAGGTTCCCCGCCCCGCAAACCGGGCACAAAGGTGTGGTGTATGTCACTTTGTCCTTGAGCGGTGTCGCTGGAGTTGCGGCGACACGGCCGGGATCGTCACCGTTTCGGCGGTCTGAACGGCCGGGTACTTGCGCGATCCGCCCCGCCCGTGTGGACTACGCCCAATGCTTCGCGCACGCGCGTGGCTGAGAAACTCACCAAGACATGATCAGGAGGCAACCCGTGAGCGCGACCGCGGACCACGCGGAGGAGCGGACGAACCCCGCCGTCAGGCTGGGGTTCCAGCCCGGGCAGGTGGTCCAGGAGATCGGCTACGACGACGACGTCGATCAGGAGCTCCGCGAGGCCATCGAGGAAGCCATCGAGGGCGACCTCATGGACGAGGACTACGACGACGTGGCCGACGCCGTTGTGCTGTGGTTCCGTGACGACGACGGCGACCTCACGGATGCGCTGGTGGATGCCACCACGTACATCGAAGAGGGCGGCGCGATCCTGCTCCTGACGCCGAAGACCGGCCGTACGGGGTACGTGGAGCCGAGCGACATCTCGGAAGCCGCGACGACGGCGGGTCTGACGGCGTCGAAGAGCGTCAGTGTCGGCAAGGACTGGAGCGGCAGCCGCCTGGCGACCCCCAAGGCCGCCAAGGCCAAGCGGTGACCTCGTAGGAGGACATCACCCGGGGCTCCGCCCCGTACCCAGGGGACAGGCCGGCGCGGTCCGGCCCGTCCGCGCACCCGAACGGACGGGTCGGCCAGGTCCGGCCCGTCCGTCAGGGGGCGACGTCCGCTGCGTAGGCTGTTCCCGACCCGAACAGTCCACGAAGGGACGAACCTCCACATGGCCATCCAGGTCGGCGACAAGGCCCCCGATTTCGAACTCAAGGACAACCACGGCGCCACCGTGAAGCTGTCCGACTTCCGCGGCAGCAAGAACGTCGTCCTGCTCTTCTACCCCTTCGCCTTCACCGGCGTGTGCACCGGCGAGCTGTGCGAGGTCCGCGACAACCTGCCGAAGTTCGCCGACCGCGACACGCAGGTCCTCGCCGTCTCCAACGACTCCATCCACACCCTGCGCGTCTTCGCCGAGCAGGAAGGCCTGGAATACCCGCTGCTCAGCGACTTCTGGCCGCACGGCGAGGTCTCCCGCGCCTACGGTGTCTTCGCCGAGGACAAGGGCTGCGCGGTGCGCGGCACCTTCGTCATCGACAAGGAGGGCATCGTGCGCTGGACCGTCGTCAACGCGCTGCCCGACGCCCGTGACCTGAACGAGTACGTCAGGGCGCTCGACACTCTGTGACCGTCCGGTCCCAGGGCCTGCGGCGGGCGGGAACCCGTCACTAGGATCGAGGCGTTGATCCGATGTCACAGCACGACGGGGCTCCCCGCCCCCGGACACAAATGGAGGACTCGTGGGAGTCAGCCTCAGCAAGGGCGGCAACGTATCGCTGACGAAGGAGGCCCCGGGCCTGACCGCGGTCATCGTCGGTCTGGGCTGGGACGTCCGCACCACCACCGGCACCGACTTCGACCTCGACGCCAGCGCCCTGCTGCTCAACAACTCCGGCAAGGTCATCAGCGACCAGCACTTCGTCTTCTTCAACAACCTCAAGAGCCCCGACGGCTCGGTCGAGCACACCGGCGACAACCTCACCGGTGAGGGCGAGGGCGACGACGAGCAGATCAAGATCAATCTTGCCGCCGTCCCCGCCGACGTCGACAAGATCGTCTTCCCGGTCTCGATCTACGACGCCGAGAACCGCCAGCAGTCCTTCGGCCAGGTGCGCAACGCGTTCATCCGCGTCGTCAACCAGGCCGGCGGCGCCGAGATCGCCCGCTACGACCTGAGCGAGGACGCCTCCACCGAGACCGCCATGGTCTTCGGCGAGCTGTACCGCCACGGCGCGGAGTGGAAGTTCCGCGCCATCGGCCAGGGGTACGCCTCGGGCCTGCGAGGCATCGCGCAGGACTTCGGCGTCAACGTCTGATCCGGCCCCCGGGCCGCTCCGTCCGGCGCCGCACGGTTTGCGTGCGGCGCCGGACGCGCAGGACAAGCACAGGAACACCGTCAGCGGGAGGGACAGCAACATGGGCGTCACACTCGCCAAGGGAGGCAATGTCTCCCTGTCCAAGGCCGCGCCGAACCTCACCCAGGTGATGGTCGGCCTCGGCTGGGACGCGCGCTCCACCACAGGGGCGCCTTTCGACCTCGACGCCAGCGCGCTGCTCCTCGGCGGCGACAACCGGGTCCTGGGCGACGAGTGGTTCGTCTTCTACAACCAGCTCAAGAGCCCCGACGGCTCGGTCGAGCACACCGGCGACAACCTCACCGGTGAGGGCGAGGGCGACGACGAGTCCATCCTCGTCGACCTGTCGAAGGTGCCCGAGCGGTGCCAGAAGATCGTCTTCCCGGTCTCCATCCATATGGCCGACGAGCGAGGCCAGACCTTCGGCCAGGTCAGCAATGCCTTCATCCGCGTCGTCAACCAGGCCGACGGGCAGGAACTCGCCCGTTACGACCTGAGCGAGGACGCCTCCACCGAGACCGCCATGATCTTCGGCGAGGTCTACCGCTACCAGGGCGAGTGGAAGTTCCGCGCCGTCGGACAGGGGTACGCGTCCGGGCTGAGGGGAATCGCCCTCGATTTCGGCGTGAACGTCTCGTAGCGGTCAACATCCCGTAGCGCTTTATGAGCGATACCCCGGGGCCCGCCGGGGTGCGAAGGGCGTCCGGCTAGACTCCGCCTTCAAAAGTTCGTAAAGCCAAGTGCGGCGACGGGGGAGACCCGTACTTACACGATTGGGTAGCCAGTGCTTCTGAAAACCTTCGGCTGGTCGTTCGCGGTCACCGCGCTCGGCCTGGTCGCAGCGGTCTTCTACGGGGGGTGGGAAGCCTTCGGCATCGTGGCGATCCTCTCCGTCCTCGAGATCTCGCTGTCGTTCGACAACGCGGTGGTCAACGCCGGAATCCTGAAGAAGATGAACGCCTTCTGGCAGAAGATCTTCCTCACGGTCGGTGTCCTCATCGCCGTCTTCGGCATGCGGCTGGTCTTCCCCGTCGTGATCGTCGCGATCAGCGCCAAGATGGGCCCCATCGAGGCCGTCGACCTCGCGCTGAACAACAAGGACCGCTACCAGGAGCTGGTCACCGACGCCCACCCGGCGATCGCCGCCTTCGGCGGCATGTTCCTGCTGATGATCTTCCTCGACTTCATCTTCGAGGACCGGGACATCCAGTGGCTGCGCTGGATCGAGCGACCCCTGGCCAAGCTCGGCAAGGTCGACATGCTGTCGGTCTGCATCTCGCTGATCGTCCTGCTCATCACCTCCTTCACCTTTGCCACCCAGGCCCACCAGCACGGCGGCGCCCATGTCGACAAGGCGCAGACCGTCCTGATCGCCGGCATCGCCGGCCTGATCACCTACATGGTCGTCGGCGGCCTCTCCGGCTACTTCGAGGACAAACTGGAGGAAGAGGAGGAACGCGAGCACGAGGAGGAGGAAGAAGCCGAACGCACCGGCAGACCCCGCTCAGCGGTCAAACTGGCCGGCCAGGCCGCGTTCTTCATGTTCCTCTACCTGGAAGTCCTCGACGCCTCGTTCTCCTTCGACGGTGTCATCGGCGCCTTCGCCATCACCAACGACATCGTGCTGATGGCCCTCGGCCTCGGCATCGGCGCCATGTACGTGCGGTCCCTCACCGTCTACCTGGTCCGTCAGGGCACCCTCGACGAGTACGTGTACCTGGAGCACGGCGCCCACTACGCCATCGGCGCCCTCGCCGTCCTGCTCCTCGTCACCATCCAGTACGAGATCAACGAAGTGATCACCGGCCTCATCGGCGTCATCCTCATCGCCTGGTCCTTCTGGTCCTCCGTCCGCCGCAACCGCGCCCTCGCCGCCGAGGAAGGCGCGCCCGGCAGCGGCGAGAAGGCCGAGGTCTCCTCCGGGGTGTGACCGGCACCCCCGGCAGGGAACGCTTTGTGGCGGGGCGGCCACGGCAAGGACGCACGTCCTCGGCCGTGACCGCCCCGCCGGTCGTTCACCGGCGATGCACCGACAACACGATCCTGGGGGCGGGAATGGGCATCTTCGACGGGCTGCGCGGCGGACGCGCCGCCCAGTTCGACTCCGGCAGCGCGGCCAGCAATGCCATCGAGCTGACCTCACGGCACCGGCAGGTCTCCCTGACGAAACAGGGCGCCGCCACCGGCCATCTGCGCATCAACCTCGCCTGGCGCATGCGGACCTCCGACATAGGCGGCAGCCCCCGCGAGAGCCTGCTGCGCCACCCCCTGAAGGCGCTCAAGCCGCCGGAGGTCGTCGGGCACAGCCAGAGCATGGTCAACGTCGACCTCGACCTGGGCTGCCTGTACGAACTGGCCGACGGCACCAAAGGCGTCGTCCAGCCCCTCGGCGGCCTCCTCGGTGACGTCAACTCACCGCCGTACGTCAAACTCAGCGGGGACGACCGGTTCGGCTCGGCGTCCGGCGAGACGATGTACATCAACCTCGACCACCGCGACAAGATCAAACGGCTGCTGGTCTTCGTCTACATCTACGACCAGACCCCCGCCTTCGACCGCACCCACGCCGTCGTCACGCTCTACCCCAGCAACGGCCCCCGCATCGAGATCGGCCTGGACGAACGCCACCCCCAGGCCCGCTCGTGCGCCGTCGTCCTCATCGAGAACGTCAAGGACGAACTGCTCGTCCGTCGCGAGGTGAAGTTCGTCTACGGCTTCCAGGCCGAACTGGACCGCCTCTACGGTTGGGGCCTGCAATGGGGCCGCGGCTACAAGAACCAGCCCGCCGGCACCTGACCCCGCCCGCACACCCGCGGGCAGCCCGCAGGCACCCGGCCCCGCCCCGGCGCCCGAACCGTCAGCGCCCCAGGAACTGCGGCCCCTGCGGCGGCAGCCGGAACTCACCGTCCGCACCGGCCGCCGCGGGCGGGAAACCGTACCCCCCGGCCGCCGCCGGCCGCGCCGGGGCGTACCCGGCACCGTCCGGCTGCGGATACCCGTACCCGGGCTGCGCCGGCGCCGTCGCCGCCGAATTCGCCGCCTGCGGCGGAGCCGACGCCGCGGCCGTCGCCGCGGGCTGCGGATACCCGTACCCGGGCTGCCCCGGCACCGGGCCCGGCTGCGCCGGGGACGCCGCGGGCAGCGGGCCGGGCGCCACAGCGGGCGGCTGCTCCGGCGGCAGCGGCTGCGAGGGCTCCGGCAGCGGCTGCGACGCCGACTCGGGCCGCGCCGGGTCCGCCGCCGACGGACCGTCCTCCGCCTCCGGCTCCTCCACCGAGATACCGAAGTCCGTGGCCAGACCCTTCAGACCGTTCGAATAGCCCTCGCCCAGCGCCCGGAACTTCCAGCCCTCCCCGCGCCGGTACAGCTCACCGCAGATCAGCGCCGTCTCCTGCCCCGTCTCCGGGGTGATGTCGAAATACGCCAGCGGCTCCCCGCCGGCGACCGCCGCGTCGTACAGCGAGATACGCAGATCACGCACCCGGTCGAACGTCACCCCGTCCGCCGACGCGACCAGCAGGATCTGCCCGACCTCCGGCTCCACACCCGCCAGATCCGTCTGGATCGTGTCGGTCAGCCCCTCCGCGACCTGCTTCTTGCCCAGCCGCCACACCTTCCCCGACGGATGCCGCGGCTGGTTGTAGAAGACGAAGTCCTCGTCCGAGCGCACACGGCCCTGCGGGCCGAGCAGCAGCGCCGAAGCGTCCACATCCGGCACACCCTGACCCGGAGACCAGCGCAGCACGGCACGCACCGTGGCCGCCTCCAGCGGGATGTTCGACCCCTTCAGCATCGCGTGCGTCATGCCGTCATCCTGCCTGCTCGGTCCTGGTCACGACAACGCGGGGTGTGTCGCGCCCGTACCGCGCACCCCGCTCGTACCGCGCACCGTTACCGGAAATTCACGCCCATCGGGAACCCCCGACCCTGGGGCATACGTACTATTACCGGCCACCTGTTTGCACATCATCGGCCAGTCCACCAGGCCCGGCCCACACCCACGGGGGAGTTCCATGCGTCATTTCGGGCACATAGCCCCGGAGGTGCGCCGACGCCTCTTCCACCAGGAACCCTGCACCTTCACCCCCGACTCGCCCGCCCGGCTGCTCTCCGCGGCCCTCGGCGCCACCCTCTACAGCCCCGCCACCCGGCCCCGCCTCGCCGACGACATCGTCAAACAGGCCGCCGGCGGAGTGGTCTCCATGGTGCTGTGCCTGGAGGACTCCATCGGCGACGAGGACGTCCCCGAGGGCGAGGAGAACCTGGTCCGCCAGCTCACCGACCTCGCGGGCCGCACCGGCACCGAACTGCCGCTGCTGTTCGTCCGCGTCCGCACCCCCGAGCAGATCCCCGACCTCGTCCGCCGCTTCGGCCCCGCCGTACGCCTGCTGTCCGGGTTCGTCCTGCCGAAGTTCACCGAGGAACGCGGCATGCCCTTCCTGGAGGCCCTCGCCGACGCCGAGACCGCGTGCGGCCACCGCCTGTTCGCCATGCCGGTCCTGGAATCCCCCGAGCTGCTCTACCGCGAATCCCGCGTGGAGACCCTGGAGGGCATCTTCCGCGCCGTCGACAAATACCGCGACCGCGTCCTCGCCCTCCGCCTCGGCGTCACCGACTTCTGCTCCTCCTACGGGCTGCGCCGCGCCCCCGACATGACGGCCTACGACGTCCAGATCGTCGCCTCCGTCATCGCCGACGTCGTCAACATGCTCGGCCGCGCCGACGGCACCGGCTTCACCGTGACCGGCCCCGTCTGGGAGTACTTCCGCGTACCCGAACGCCTCTTCAAGCCCATGCTGCGCACCAGCCCCTTCCTGGAGGGGCAGGCCGTCGAACTCCGCGAGAAACTGATCGAGCATGCCATGGACGGCCTGCTGCGGGAGATCTCCCTCGACCACGCCAACGGCCTGCTCGGCAAGACCTGCATCCACCCCTCGCACGTCCCGGCCGTGCACGCGCTGTCCGTCGTCAGCCACGAGGAGTACAGCGACGCCGCCGACATCCTGCGCCCCGAACGCGACGGCGGCGGAGTCCTCAGATCGCAGTACACGAACAAGATGAACGAGGTGAAGCCGCACCGCGCCTGGGCGGAGCGGACCATGCTGCGCGCGGAGGTCTTCGGCGTCGCCCACGAGGACGTCAGCTTCGTGGACCTGCTCGCCGCCGGCATCCCCGGCTGACCCCCCACCCACCCCTAGGGACTCATGAACAAGGCAGTGAACAACGGACCCTGGTCCGGCACCTGGGTCGCCCGGAGGCTCGGCGTCGAACTCATGGGCGACGACACCCTGACCGGCCTGCTCGGGCTCGCCCTGCGCCGCAACCCCAAACGGGCCCACCTCCTCGTGTCGAACGTCCTCGGCAAACACGTGCCGCAGTCCCCGACCGTCGTCTACGGCCACGGCTTCGACCTCGGCCGCCGCGTCCGCGACCTCCTCGGCCCCGACGAGACCGCACGCGCCGTCGTCCTCGGCTACGCGGAGACCGCCACCGGACTCGGCCACTGCGTCGCCGACGGCCTCGGCGTCGCCCCCTGCCTGCACTCCACCCGCCGCCCCCTCCCCGGCGTCACCCCGGCCGGCGGCTTCGAGGAGTCCCACTCCCACGCCACCTCCCATCTGCTGCTGCCCGAGGACCCCGCCCTCCTCGCCGGCGACGGGCCGCTCGTCCTCGTCGACGACGAGTTCTCCACCGGCAACACCGTCCTCAACACCATCCGCGACCTGCACGCCCGCCACCCCCGCACCCGGTACGTCGTCGTCGCCCTCGTCGACATGCGCTCCGCCGCCGACACCGGCCGCCTCGACGCCTTCGCCCGCGAGATCGGCGCCCGCATCGACCTCGTCACCACCGCGTCCGGGGCCGTACACCTCCCGGACGGCGTCCTGGAGAAAGGGCAGGCGCTCGTCGCCCGGCACGAACAGGACACCCCGGCCGGGCCCGCCCCCGCCGCACGGCCCGGCCGTATCACCCGCGTCGACCTCGGCTGGCCCGACGGCCTCCCCGACGGCGGCCGGCACGGCTTCACCCCCGCCCACCGCGCCCGCCTGGAGGCGGCCCTGCCCGCCATGGCCGCCTGCCTCGCCGACGCCCTCCCCGCCGGCGCCCGCCGCGTCCACGTCCTCGGCTTCGAGGAACTCATGTACGCCCCGCTGCGCCTCGCCCGCGCCCTGGAGGAGACCGCCGACGGCATGGAGGTCCGCTTCTCCACCACCACCCGCTCACCCGTCCTCGCCGTCGACGACCCCGGCTACGCCATCCGCACCCGCCTGGTCTTCCCCGCCCACGACGACCCCGCCGACGGCCCCGGCGAGCGCTACGCCTACAACATCACCGGCGCCGGCTTCGACGCCGTGGCCGTCGTCGTCGACTCCGCCGCCGACACACCCGCGCTGCACGCCCCGGACGGCCTCCTCGCCCGCCTCGCCGAGCACATACCGCACGTCGTCCTCACGGTCGTGCCCTCGTACGTCCCGGCGGCAACCACCCGCCGACACAGGACCACGACCGGGGCGGCCACCCCGGCGCCCGCCGTCGGCCCGCAGGCGACCGTGACCGAGGCGACCGCCGCCCCCGAGACCACCGCCCCCGCGACCGCGCACCACCCCGAAAGGCCCGTCATGCTGCCCGAGCCCCTCCGCGGCCCCGCCTTCTCCAGTTACGCGCCCGACGAGGTCGGCTGGCTGCTCCAGGACCTCTCGGACATCACCCTGGAGGCGCCCACCGAGGAACGCGAGGAGGCCATCCAGAGCGGCGGCGCCCACTACGCCGAGTCCCTGCCCGTCGAGTACCAGCCCACCGAGCAGTACCAGCAGCTCTTCCACACCGCGCTGCACGAGTCCGCGGCCCGCCTCGCGCAGGCCGTCGGCGTCGTCACCGAGACCGTCCTCGCCGAGCGCTCACCCCGCCCCGTCCTGGTGTCCCTGGCCCGCGCCGGCACCCCGATCGGCGTCCTCATGCGCCGTTGGGCGCAGCACCGCCACGGCCTCGACCTGCCGCACTACGCCGTCTCCATCGTCCGCGGACGCGGCATCGACGCCAACGCCCTGCGCTATCTCGCCGCCCACCACGACCCGGCGGACGTGGTGTTCGTCGACGGCTGGACCGGCAAGGGTGCCATCACCCGCGAACTCGCCGACGCCCTCGCCGAGTTCGAGGCCTCCGACGGCATCACCGGCTTCGACCCGGAGATCGCCGTCCTCGCCGACCCCGGCTCCTGCGTCCGCACCTACGGCACCCGCGAGGACTTCCTCATCCCCTCCGCGTGCCTCAACTCCACCGTCTCCGGCCTGATATCGCGCACCGTGCTCCGCGCCGACCTGGTCGGACCGCACGACTACCACGGCGCCAAGTTCTACCGCGAACTCGCCGGCGCCGATGTGTCGGTGGCGTTCCTCGACGCCGTCTCCGCCCGCTTCGGCGACGTCGACGACACCGTCGACCTCGCCGTCAAGGAACTCCGCTCCGGCGACCGCACCCCCACCTGGGCGGGCTGGGCCGCCGTCGAACGCATCAGCGAGGAGTACGGCATCCACGACGTGAACCTGGTCAAGCCCGGCGTCGGCGAGACCACGCGGGTGCTGCTGCGCCGCGTACCCTGGAAGATCCTCGCCCGCGCCGGCGCGGGCGCCGACCTCGCCCATGTCCGCCTGCTCGCCGAGCAGCGCGGCGTACCCGTCGAGGAGGTCCCCGACCTGCCGTACACCTGTGTGGGACTCATCCACCCCAAGTACACGCGCGGTGCCACCGGCGCCGACGGCAAGGCGGTGACCCTCTGATGCCGGTGCTGGTGGCGAGCGATCTCGACCGGACGCTGATCTACTCCTCGGCCGCCCTGGCCCTGACCATGCCGGACGCCCGCGCGCCCCGCCTGCTCTGCGTCGAGGTGCACGAGAGCAAGCCGCTGTCCTACATGACGGAGACCGCGGCGCAGCTCCTCACCGACCTCGCGGACACGGCGGTGTTCGTGCCGACGACGACCCGCACCCGTAAGCAGTACCTGCGCATCAACCTTCCGGGCCCGGCACCGACGTACGCGATCTGCGCCAACGGCGGCCACCTCCTCGTCGACGGCGTCTCCGACCGCGACTGGCACGGCGCCGTCACCGCCCGTCTCGCCGACGAGTGCGCGCCGCTCGCCGAGGTGCAGGACCATCTGCGGCGCACCGCCGACCCCGTGTGGGTGCGCAAGCAGCGCGACGCGGAGGACCTGTTCGCGTACCTCGTCGTCGAACGGGACCTGCTGCCCGAGGAGTGGGTGAAGGAGCTGGCCGCCTGGGCGGAGGCACGCGGCTGGACGGTGTCCGTGCAGGGCCGCAAGATCTACGCCGTCCCGAAGCCGCTGACCAAGAGCGCGGCCGTCCGCGAGGTCGCCCGCCGCACGGGTGCCGACCTCACGCTCGCCGCCGGGGACTCCCTCCTCGACGCCGACCTGCTGCTGGCCGCGGACCGGGGCTGGCGCCCCGGCCACGGCGAACTCGCCGACGTGGCCTGGTCGGCGCCGCGGATCAGCGCCCTGCCCGAGCGGGGCGTGCTGGCGGGGGAGCGGATCCTGCGGGAGTTCTTGAAGGCGACGCGCACACCGGGCTGACGCGGCGGGGCGCACGGCGGCGTGGTGCCGGTGGGGGTACGGCGTGGTGCCGTACCCGGCTGCCGTCAGCCGCAGCAGCCGCCACCGCAGCAGCCGCCGCCCGCCCTGGGGGCTGCGGCGGGGGCGGACGCGGTGCCGCCCACGGCCACGGTCGACAGCAGCTTCACCGTGTCGTCGTGCCCGGCGGGGCACTCCGCGGGGGCGGACGACTCCGCCATGGGCCGGTTCAGTTCGAACGTGTCGCCGCAGGTGCGGCAGCGGTACTCATAGCGAGGCATGTGCCCAGATTAGACGAGCGCCCCTGACCGGAACCCCGCCGGAAGAGCGACGCAGGCGCCGGTGGCCGAGGTCGAGCCGACGGGCGGCCTCTGTGACCGGGAGGCGTCGTGAGGCCGATGGTGGCCGATGTCGTGGCCGGCGGGTGGTCCCTGACCGGGAGGCGTCATCGAGGGCGCCGTGGGGCATAAGGACGCGGCATCGAGCTGCGGGCCCCCCGGGCCTCCCCGGCCCCGTCCGGAAGCGAGACCCTCCACCGGCGACCCCCGACCGACGGCACGGGACCGCCGGCCCGGACCGACCGGCGCGGGCCGGAGCCGTCCGCCGCGCTCAGTGCGCCCGAGCCTCGCCCGCCACCCCTCCG
>NZ_JALLGL010000157.1 GCF_023072675.1 Streptomyces sp. XM83C | reverse complement strand
TTGATAAGCACAAGGGGCGGGGGTGGGGCCGGGGTCAGCTCCCCAGGGCCACGGGCTGCCCGGCGAGCGCCGTGCCGCGGGCCGGGACGGTCTCCGGGCTGGCCAGCAAGATGGAGCGCTGAAGCCGGCGCAGCGTCGCCGACGGCTCCAGACCCAGCTCGCGCACGAGCGTGGTGCGCAGCCGCTGGTAGGCGTTGAGTGCCTCGCCGCGGCGCCCTGACCGGTGCAGGGCGACCATGTACTGGCCGTGCAGGCTCTCGTGCAGGCGGTGCCGGTTGACGAGGACGGTCAGTTCGGACACCAGCTCCCGGTGGCGTCCGAGCCGGAGGTCGGCCTCGATGCGCTGGTCCAGGGCGCACAGCCGGGCCTCGTCCAGGCGCTTGGCCTCGAGGCCGGTCCGGCTGCCGGGGGTGACGTCGGCGAGTGCGGCGCCGGTCCACAGGGACAGCGCCTCCCGCAGCCTGCGTGCCGCACCGGCGAAGTCCTCGGCATCCATGGCCCGGTAGCCCGCCCCGGCCTGCTTCTCGAACTCGCGGAAGTCGACGCGACCGCCGCGGGTGTTCAGGCGGTAGCCGCCGGGGAGGGTGACGAGGATGTCCTTGGCGGTGACGCCCTTCTCGCCGGCTTGGGCCAGGGCTTCGCCGATGAGTTCCCGCAGTTGGAGCACGTAGGTCTGCAGGGTGGTGCGGGCGCTGCGCGGCGGTTCGTCGTCCCAGAGCTCTTCGACCAGGGAGGAGACCGGGACCACCCGGTCCGCGTGCAGGGCGAGCAGGGCCAGCACCTGCCGCGGCTTCGGGGCCGTCGGTGTAACGGAGATGCCGTGCTCGCGTACCGACAGCGCGCCCAGTACTTCGATGTCCACTGCTTTCTCCCCCTCAGTCGTGTGCCGGGTGCGTACGGGTCCATGGCATGGGACCACCACTCGTAAGCCTGGACGGGTGTGCCATGGCTCTTGCTCGAGTACGATTAAAAAAACGGCACAGACGGTTTGTCAATGGGAGGTGAAGACGGCGCTCCATGGGTTCCCTTCGCCCGGCAGGTCAGAGCAACTGCGAGGCCCCCCGGAGGAGTTCCGGAGGGCCTGTGGATGCCGACGAGGAGCGCTCCGGCGGCGACGGGCGGGCCGGACGGGCGGAAGGCGCGGCACGCGTTCACAGCTCCTTCACACCGCTGCGGGAGGCCGGCGTCGGGGGCAGCGCCGTGCGGCTGTCAGTCGTCCTCTCCGCCGGCCCGTGCGGCCGGTCTGCCGCCTTGCGTGCGCCGCGCGTGGTCACCGGGCGGACCGCCGGCCGCCACGAGGCTCCCCAGCACGGGGGGCGTGGCCAGTTGGGGCAGCAGCAGCTGCCAGAACCTCGTGACGGTGCGACGCGAGAGCCACTCCGGGTCCCGTGCGCCCAGCACCTCGAACCCAGTGGTGGCCGCCACCACCGAGGAGGCCACCTGCTCGGGCGCTATGCCGTTGAGCGCGCCTTCGCCCTCGGCGCGCTTGAGGGCCTCTTCGACCCAGGCGTGCCACTGGCGGTACAGGTCCCGGCCGCCCTGACGGACCTGGTCACGGCTCAGTTCGAAGCCCGCACGCAGCACCACGTCCTCGCCGAGCCGCCGGGCGAGGCGGTGCGAGGTGTCCACCAGCATCTGCAGGGCGTTGCCGACCGCTTCCCCGCGCGCCGCGACCAGACGCTTCAGGCGTTCCGACGCGGCCTGCTCCACCGCGTCGGCCATCCCGGCCTTGCTCGAGAAGTGGAAGTGGAGCGCTCCGTTGCTCACCCCGGCCAGCGAGCTGATCGCGGCGAGCGACGCCACGCTGAAACCGTCCCGGTCGAAGACCGTGGCGGCCGATTCGATCAGTGCCTCGCGGGTGCGCAGCGCTCGTTCCTGTCTGACCATTCGGGGTGCTCCATTACTGCGGGGGGTTGCCGTGCTTGCGGGAGGGCAGGTCGGCGTGCTTCGTGCGAAGCATCGCCAGGGAGCGGACGAGCACTTCGCGGGTTTCGGCGGGGTCGATGACGTCGTCGACGAGGCCGCGCTCGGCCGCGTAGTAGGGGTGCATCAGCTCGGACTTGTACTCCTTGACCATGCGGGCGCGCATGGCCTCGGGGTCGTCGGCCTCGGCGATCTGGCGGCGGAAGATGACGTTGGCGGCGCCTTCGGCGCCCATGACGGCGATCTCGTTGGTCGGCCAGGCGTAGGTGAGGTCGGCGCCGATGGACTGGCTGTCCATGACGATGTAGGCGCCTCCGTACGCCTTGCGCAGGATGAGCGAGATCCGCGGGACGGTGGCGTTGCAGTAGGCGTAGAGCAGCTTGGCGCCGTGCCGGATGATGCCGCCGTGCTCCTGGTCGACGCCCGGCAGGAAGCCGGGGACGTCGAGGAGCGTGACGATCGGGATGTTGAAGGCGTCGCACATCTGGACGAACCGTGCGGCCTTCTCGCTGGCCTCGATGTCGAGGACACCGGCGAGGACCTGGGGCTGGTTGGCGATGATGCCGACGACCTGGCCGTCGAGGCGGGCGAGCGCGCAGATGATGTTCCGCGCCCAGCGCTCGTGGATCTCCAGGTACTCGCCGTCGTCGACGATCTCCTCGATGACCTTGGACATGTCATAGGGCCGGTTGCCGTCGGCGGGGACCAGGTCGAGCAGGTTGTCGCAGCGGCGCTCGACGGGGTCGGTGGACTCCACCCGCGGGGGGTTCTCCCGGTTGTTCTGCGGCAGGAGCGAGAGCAGGTAGCGGACCTCGGCGAGGCAGGTCTCCTCGTCGTCGTAGGCGAAGTGGCACACGCCCGAGGTCTCGGCGTGCACATCGGCGCCGCCGAGGCCGTTCTGGGTGATCTCCTCGCCGGTGACCGCCTTGACCACGTCGGGGCCGGTGATGAACATCTGCGAGGTCTCACGGACCATGAAGACGAAGTCGGTGAGGGCGGGGCTGTAGGCCGCGCCGCCCGCGCACGGGCCCAGCATGACGCTGATCTGCGGGATCACGCCGGAGGCCTTGGTGTTGCGCTGGAAGATGCCGCCGTAGCCGGCGAGCGCGGAGACGCCCTCCTGGATACGGGCGCCGGCGCCGTCGTTCAGCGACACCAGCGGCGCCCCGGCCGCGATGGCCATGTCCATGATCTTGTGGATCTTGGTGGCGTGGGCCTCACCGAGGGCACCGCCGAAGATCCGGAAGTCATGGGCGTAGACGAAGACCGTACGGCCCTCCACCGTGCCCCAGCCGGTGACGACACCGTCGGTGTACGGCTTCTTGGCCTCCAGGCCGAACCCGGTCGCCCGGTGCCGGCGCAGCTGCTCGACCTCACGGAAGGAACCCGGGTCCAGGAGCAGCTCGATGCGCTCCCGTGCGGTCAGCTTGCCCTTCGCGTGCTGCGCCTGGGTCGCCTTCTCGCTCGGGCCGGCCAGCGCCTGCGCACGGATCTCGCGCAGCTCGGCTACCCGCCCGCGCGCGTCCGTCGGTTCGGTCGCCCTTCGGGGAATGTCGTTGAGGACTGTCACTGTGCCTCCTTCCCTCATGAGCGCGACCGAACTGCACCCAGATTAATAAACCGCGCGTGCGGTTTACAAGGTTCAAAGGGGGCGCGCGCATGAATCAGCCCTGGAAAATGCGCCTTTCCGGCCACGGGCCGAAACTCCTGATCCTGCGGGGTCCCGTGGCTCGGGCAGGCAACGCCGATGCGCGGACGGGACGCCGCTCAGCCCGCCCCCGGGGCGGACGACGCGACATTGCGGACACGACCTAGCGCCAGGAGTACGGAGAGCGCCACCGCGCATCCGCGCGCTCGGGACAGCGCCACGACGGGGCGCCGTCGGCGGGCGGAGCCTTGCGGCGGGACGCGGCCGTGCGGCCGGCCGCCAGCACCGAGCACAGCACGACGGCCACCGCGGCCAGTTCATCGTCGTCCGCCTGTCCGCGCTCCACCCGTAGCTCGACGGGGATGACGTCCGCTGCGCCCATGTCCGCCCCTCTCGGTTGTGATCACCTTGCGGCACCGCGCTACAGAGCCGCTCGAACGCCGCTTGAAAGACACCGAGGCGGGCGGTTCGAGCGGCTCGATCCGGCATCGCGGCCGTGAGCTGGACGAACGGAGCGGCGCGGACGGGCTGCGCCCGGCCGCGCGCCCGCTCAGGAACCGAAGCCGCGCACGAACCCGTGCGGAGGATTCGGTTCCTCTAGAGCAAAAACCGGTTGACCCCTATTTTTTTCTCTCCGCCAGCTCATCTCCGATCGCGTCCAGGAGGAGCGATGACCGCGAGCACGTTCCAGGTGGAAGACCCGTCGATCGCAGAGACGACGGTCCAGGCCGCTCAGTCACCCTTCCCGGCAATCACCCTGCTGCCCAGCCACTTGACCAGCCACCTGACCATGACGGTCCCCAGGGAGCTGGTGCACCGCGCAGCCGTCGCCGAGGTCATGCTCACCGGCTGGCAGCGCCTCGACGACACCCGCTTCACGCTGTCCGCGCAGTGGCCGCGGGGACACAGCTTCTTCACCCCGGTGAACGGAACGCACCACGACCCGCTGATCGCCGCTGAAACGATCCGCCAGGCCGGTTCCCTGCTCTCCCACGCCGAGTTCGGTGTCCCCTTCGGCCATCAGTTCCTCATGGAGAAGCTCGCCCTCACGGTCCACCCCGACGCGCTGCGCATCGGTCACGCACCGGCCGCGCTGGACATCGACGTGGTCTGTACGGAGGTCAAGCGACGCGGTCACCGGCTGACCGGCATGTGCTACGAGACCACCGTGCGGCGCGAGGGCCGGCTCACCGCGTCGGGGCGCATCTCCTTCACCGTCATCACCCCGGCCGTGTACCGGCGGCTGCGTCCGCCGCGGGTGCTGGAGGCCGACTTCCGCCCCCTGCCGCTGACAGCCCCGGTGGCCCCGGAGACCGTGGGGCGCTTCTCGCCCACCGACGTGGTCCTCTCCCCCACCGGCGAACCGGACCGCTGGCTCCTGCGCGTGGACACCCGCCACCCCATCCTCTTCGACCACCAGGTCGACCACGTCCCCGGCATGGCCCTCCTCGAGGCCGCCCGGCAAGCGGCGACCGCGAAGCTCGGCCGGCCCGTGCTCCTCCCGCAGGTCCTCGACTGCGAGTTCGAGAAGTACGTGGAGCTGGACATGCCCTGCCTGATCGACGCCGTACGCCTGCCCGAGGCCGCGCCCGGCGACCCGGAGACGATCCTCGTCACAGGCTCGCAGGACGACCAGCCCGCCTTCCGCGCGACCCTGACAGCAGCGTCCGACTGACCGTCCGCCCGGGCCGGCTCGGTCGGCCGCCCCGGGCGGACGGAAAGGCACAACGGCCGCAGGCGCCGTGGCGCTCTGGGGGAATCGGAGGCCCCGGGGCGCCGTGCCGGCCGACCGCCGACGCGGCTCCTCCTGCCCGTCGAGAGCGGTGGCGACCTGGTCCATGACCTGCTGCCGGTGCGCCCGTGGCCGTGCGCGCGCCCGCCGGCGCCCACCAGGTGCTCCTGACGGAAACAGAGCATCGTACGAATCCCGACGGCCACCGGCCTGAGTGCGGCCCGGACCTCGGGGTGCCGGCCCCCTGCCGCCCGCCGGAGGGCGCGACGGCGGGCGCGACGGCGGGGTCCCTGGCCGGACGGGCGACCGCCTCGTCGAGGATCCCCAGGCCGCGGGCCAGGCCGGGCTCACCGCCGGTGGACGATGGCCCCCGAGTCAGCCACAACCGGTCCGCCACGACACCAGACCACCAGGTCTGCCAGCTCGTACTGGGCCTCGTACCCACGGACCGCCCGCGCCCTCCGCAGGGCCCGGGCGGCGTGGGATTCGCGCTGACCGGCCTACCGCACCGCTCCGAAGGCCGCCAGGTGGTCCTTTGCCCACGTTCCGAAGGGCCGCGCCGGGTGGCCGGTCAGGCGGAGGACGGCGTCCGTCACGCCCGCCTTGGCCCCCGCCCGCTGCCGCTCCGCCGCCGTCAGCAACGCCTCGACGACCGCAGCGGGATGGCGCGCGCCCAGCAGGACGCGCGCCCGCTGCGGGGACAGTTCCTCGAACCGCAGGGGGCGGCCCAGCAGCCGACCGAGCCGGGCCGTCTGCTCGACCGCACTGATCGGCTCCGGCCCGGTCAGGGTGTAGATCTTCCCCTCGTGGCCGTCCTCGGTCAGCGCGCGCACCGCCGCGGCTGCGACGTCCCGCGGGTCGACGCACGCGTTGGGCGACGTGCCGCACAGCGCGCGTACGACCCCTTCGGAGGCGATGGACGCCGCCCAGGACAGGGTGTTGGACATGAACGCGCGCGGGCGCAGCAGCGTCCACCGGATGCCGCTGCCGAGGAGCAGTTGCTCGTTGGTGCGCTGCCAGCGGGTGATGAGGTCGTGCGCGCCCTCGTCCTCGACGGCAGCCGCGGAGACCTTGACCACGTGCTGGACGCCCGCCGACCGCGCGGCACGCAGGAAGCCCGCGTCGTCGTCACCGCCCACCCGGCAGGTGAGCAGGAACGCGCGGCTCACTCCCCGCAGGGCGCGGTCGAGCGACCGGGGGTCGCCGTAGTCGCCGGCCACGATCTCGGCCTTGTGGGCCTCGTCCCCCAGACGCGAGGGGTCCCGGGCCAGGACCCGCAACGGAAGGCCGGCGGGCAGCCCCTTGAGCACCTCTCGCCCCAGGGTTCCGGTGGCGCCTGTCACGAGAATCACCGATGTCCTCCTCTGTGGGTGAGGCACCGGAGAGTGTGCCGCCGAGCGCGGAGTCTTGAGGCGGCGCACACCACCGGTTGTAAGATACGAACTGGGCGGTTTTTTTGAGGGAGCCGGCCCGGCGTCCTCGCCGGTCGATGTGATCTTCGAGAAGCAGGAGGACCACCACGTGGTGAAACAGGATCGGGCGATCCGCACGCGCAGGACAATCCTTCAGGCCGCGGCGAAGGTCTTCGAGGAACGCGGCTACCAGGCCGCGACCATCGCCGAGATACTCAGCACCGCCGGCGTGACCAAGGGCGCCCTGTACTTCCACTTCGGTTCGAAGGAGCACCTGGCCCAGGGGGTGCTGAACGAGCAGGACCAGCGGCTCGTGGTCCCCGACCGCGAGCGCAAGCTGCAGCAGCTGGCGGACGTGGTGCTGCTGCACGCCTACCGCCTGCAGTCCGACCCGATGGTGCGCGCGGGCGTACGGCTGACCATGGACCAGCATGCGGAGGGCCTGGACCGCAGCGGGCCCTTCGTGCGCTGGAGCGACGTCTGCCGAGAGCTGCTGGAGAAGGCGCAGGCCCAGGACGAGCTGCTGCCCCGCATCGTGCCCTCGGTGACGGCCGACATCGTGGTGAGCGCCTTCGCAGGCGTGCAGTCCATGTCCCAGGCCGTCAGCGACTACCGGGACCTGCGGCCCAGGACGTCCGAGCTGCTGCGTCATCTGTTCCCCGGCATCGGCGTGCCCTCCGTGGTGGCCCTGCTGGACCTGTCCGAGTCGCGCGGCAAGAAGGTCTACGACGAGATCCTGCGCCTGCAGGACAAGCAGCCCGCAGCCGCCGTCAGCTGAGGGCCCCCGCCCCCGCCATGGCCGGCTGCTGCACGGGCCGGCCCGGGCAGGCGCCGAAGTACAGCTCCAGCGCGTCCTGAAGGCGGTCCCCGCCCGGCCCGGAGGCCCAGGCGACGTATCCGTCCGGCCGCAGCAGCAACGCCTCGCATGTGATCTGGGGGGTGGGCTCGGCGCGGACCGTGCCGACCACCTGCGACCAGTGCTGGGCCTGTGCCAGGTGGCTGCCGTCCGCCTCGCCGAAGAGGAGGAGCAGCGGTCTGCCGGCCCGCAGCAGTCCGATCACGTCCCGCCGGCCCTTGGCGGTCCGCAGGGACACGTTCTGCAGAAACCTTCCCTCCCAGGGCGAGGACTGCCGGGTACGGCGGGGAAGGACCACGTCCTGCCCGCTGATCAGGTTGCTGAGGTGCCGGCTCATGCGGTCGGCCGCCACCACCCCGGCGAACAGGGCCTGCAGAGCGTCGGTGTCGGGCCCCCAGCGCATCAGGGCCAGCTGGGCCCGTGTGTTCTCGATGACGCGCCCGGCGGCCGGCCGGCGCTCCGCGTCGTAGGTGTCGAGCAGGCCGTCCGGCGCCAGTCCCCGCACCACGTACGCCAGCTTCCAGCCCAGGTTGAGGGCGTCCTGCAGGCCGGTGCTCAGGCCCTGGGCGCCGACCGGGAAGTGCATGTGGGCCGCGTCCCCCGCCAGGAACACCTTCCCGAAGCGGTAGGAGCAGGCGAGCTGGGCGAAGTCACTGAACCGGCTGAGCCAGCGCGGCTCCCGGAAGGCGATCTCCCTCCCGGCGATCCGGGCGAGCTCGTCGCGCAGTTCCGCCGCGGTGGGCTCCAGGCGCCGGTCGGGGTGGGCGCCGGAGCAGTCGAGGGTCTTGATGTGCGTGCCAGCGCCCGGCATGTGCCGTACGACGATCCAGCCGCGCGGGGTGCTGTGCCAGCCCGACGGCAGGTCGTCCGGGTTCTCCAGCGTCACCAGGCCGGCCAGTCCGGACGTCGTGGCACCGTACGTCTGTGTGGGGACCCCCGTCAGGTCCCGGACCGTGCTGCGCCCGCCGTCCGCGCCCACGACGTACCGGGCGGTGCACTCCACGCGCCCCGAGGGCCCCACCGCGGCGACCCGGACACCGTCGTGGTCCTGGGCGACCTCGGTCACCCAGTGCTCCCGCAGCACCCGTACGCCCGCCGCCCGCGCCCGCCGCTCGAACAGGCGCTCAAGGTCGGCCTGCGGACGTCTCAGGACGGGGCCGGGCTCGGAGGCCGGGGCGCAGATCGACAGGCCGGGTATGCCGGCGAACCGGAACGGGGCCTCGACCTCGCCGGCCTCGGCGGTCCTCGGCACCATCTCACCGAAGTACCCCCGCCTGACGAGCCCCTGCAGCGCCCGGGCATGCACCACCGAGGCCTTGGGACGCTCCGAGACCGACGCCTGCGCCTCCAGCAGGACGGTGCTCACCCCGTAGTCCCCCAACTCGGCCGCCAGCAGCATGCCGACGGGGCCTCCCCCCACGATCACGACCTGCGCCCGCAGACGACTGTTCACCGTAGGACCTCCCCTGACCTCGATGCGCGGTGGCAGGGTTCTGGGGCACGGGGTGCCCGGAGCACCCCTGATGCACGCCCTCCCCCTGGTGTGACGTACCGAAGCCGGCCCGTCTCCCCAGGAGATGCGAGCGGCTGACGCCAAGAAATATACCGAGTGGACGGTTCTTTTCAAGGGTCGTACCTTGACCACTCCGTGATCGTTCGTCCGCTGCCCGCAGGCGGCTCGAAGAGGGGGCGACGACGGGTCGCCGACGAGCCGACCGGACCCGGAAACACGGGCCTCCGTACTCCCTCCGGCCACGCTCGGGCCGGCCCATTGCGCCGCCGACGGTTCACGGTCCTTGCGCGCCGCCCCGACGTACGTGCGTGACCGGCCAGGCCGCTCGCCGACGGTGTGTCACGGTCCTCCCGGCGGACTGCGGCGCTCCCGACTCGTGGGGCGGCAGCCGGAACGCCCGGCGGCGACCGTCAGAGCGGCAGCCCGTTCTGCGGCTCCCGGGCCGCCCAGGACAGCGGGCCGCCCTCCGATCGCTCCGTCTTGCGTCCCTTGCGCCCCGGCGACAGCGTGCGCGGGTCCACGGCCTCGGCCGGCGCCCCGGTGGCGTACAGGCCCTGCGGATCGGCGTCCCGGTCGTGGGGCAGCAGCCAGAACACCCGGCGGCGGAAGGTGCCCGACGAGCGGGACGGCTTGGCCTGCGGCCCGAGCAGGGCATAGCCGACCATGCGTCCGTCGCGGTGGTAGGCGGGTTTGCCGCGCCGGGTCGGCAGCCGGTCCAGGCTCTGGCGGACGTAGTCGAGGCCGGCGATGTCCTCCAGCCAGATGAGTTCAGCCTCGTGAAGGATCTCGTCCTCTCCGATGAGAGCGCTCATGCCGTCTCCTCGTCGGCGACCAGTCCGATGCCCGGGTAGTACTTCCGCTGGTTGGACAGGATCATCTCCTTGGGCGAAGCCAGTCCCACGACCTCCCGGACCCGCGCGGCGAAGGCACGGGACGAGACGGCCGGTGCCCCGTCATTCTGGCACCAGGCCTTGTAAGCAGCGTAGAGATGAGCCTGTTCGGTCCGCAGCGAGGACTCCAGCTGGCACGATTCGCTCAGGAAGCGGCCGGTGTGGTCCTCCGTCTCGGCATAGGCGGTCGTGGCGATCCTGACCTGTTCGGGACCGGTGAGGTCGCGCTCGCCCCCCAGGTACCGGCGGGCGCCCAGCACCAGCCAGTTGAGGATGCCGGGCCCCTCCTCGGTGACGAGGACGTCCGCGAGGTTGTCGATCTTGCGGGCGTCGGAGACCACGCGTTCGAACGGGATGAGCCTCATCCGGCGCCAGAACGCGAAGCCGCCCGTGCCGACCTCGGGCCGGTGGTTGCCCAGCAGCCACAGCTTATGGGTCGGGGCGAAGCTGAAGAAGTCCTGGCGCATCCGGCGGGCCTTGATCCGGTCCCCGCCGGTGAGCAGCTTCACCCGGGCCTCGTCGAACCGGTCGCCGTGCTTGACCTCACTGCACACGATGACCCGCCGCCCGTGCAGTTCCGCGAGGTCCGTGGGATGGCCTTCGTAGGGGCGGGCCATCAGGAAGCCCGGCGGAGCCGCATCGGCGTAGTCCCCCAGCAGCTTCATCAGCACGTCCAGCAGCACCGACTTGCCGTTCTTGCCGGAGCCGAACAGGAAGGGCATCACCTGGGCGCCCACGTCCCCGGTGATCGAGTAGCCGAGCAGCAGGTGCAGGAAGCCCACCATCTCCTCGCCTTCGGGCCCGTCCCCGAAGGTGTCGGTGAGGAACCGGTGCCAGCGGGGCGTGGGCATCGGCTCCGGGGCCACAGTGGTGGACCTGGAGTGGAAGTCCGTGTGCGGATCGGGGGCCCTGATCGCCCCCGTCCGCAGGTCGACGACGCCTCCCGGAGTGCACAGCGAGTACGGGTCGGCGTCCAGCAGCGAGGCGTTGAGGACCATCCCGGGAGCGGACCTGGCCTGGACGAGCATTGCGGTCATGCCGCTGGTGCTCAGGGCCCGTCGGCGGTGCTGCTGCAGGGCTGTCGCGCTGAAGTGGCCGCGGGGGTCCGTCGTCGCCAGGGACTCGGCCAGATCACCGGCGGCCCACATCACGGTGTCGTCCTCGTCCAGCAACCACCGGGTGCCGTCCCACCGGAACCAGCCGAGCCCGGGGACGTGCCGGTAGTCACTGGCGTAGAGCCTGACGAAGAGCTTGGCGTTGCCGCGGTCGCTGAGGGTGTCCGGCAGCAGTCCCTCGGCTGTCACCTTGCCCTGCCCGCCGGCCTCCTGGGCGTCGGCTTCGTCCCGGGACCGCTGGCGGCGCTGCGCGTAGAGCTTCTCGGTGGACACGGTCTGCGGGTCGAAGAGCGTGTTGCCGTTCCCTGACGTCATGAGCGCCCTTCCGGGTGCCGCAGCGCACGGGCGGTCAGTCCGGTGCGGATGATGTCCTTGGGGCGCCGAGGTAACGCGGTCAGGTCACTCGTGCGGGAACCCTCGGTCAGTTCCCCCAGCTCAAAGGCCATCGCACCCCCCGTGAGCGACCCAAGCGACTGAACGACGAGGACAGACTAGCGAAGCAGACGGTTGGTCAAACGGCCACGCGACAACAAAAGTTTCCGGCTCCCGACGGACCAGCGACCGAGCGTAACTGCCCCAGCGACCCAAGCTTTTTCGGTCGCTCCCTCAGTCTCGGAAGAACCTGCAGGTCACAGCCACCAGAACAACGAAAAAGCGACTGAAGCGACTCAAGCCTCCTATCTATGACGCACACGCGCACGCGCAAATGTCTTCATATACCCGGACCTTGAGTCGCTTCAGTCGCTCTTCCTTCCATAAAGTCTCCCTGACCTGGTACTTCTCGTCAGCGACTGAGAGCGACCCAACGCCCGTTCGGTCGCTGGGTCTTCAGTCGCTGTCCCGATCCGGTGGTCTGAGGGCAGCGACTCAGGCACTACCGGACTTCTTGTAGTACCGGCAACAGCGACTCAAGTCACTTTGCAACGGTCGTGCAGCACCCCCCTGTGCGTCGCTGGCTGATGTTGCCCAGATATGCGTGGCTGGGCCGGGTGGGTGGCTGAGGTACCTCCGTTCGTCGGAGGTCGGCTGACTCGCCGCGGGGGTTGCCTTTCTGTGGTGCAGGTCAGAGAGGGGGGTCGTGAGCGAGAGATCCGGAGCATGGACGTGCGGTTCGAGCCACCGCCTCTTTAGTAAGAGGCCGCGCCGCTCGCATGCCTCTGACCTGCGGTTTTGCGAGGGTCATGGTGTCCTGGGGAGCACATTTCGGGGATCGGAATGTGAATGTGGCGGTCACATTTCCCCGGAAAACTCAAGCTGTGGTTGATTTTTCTCAGGGCTCGACAGTGCTCACGAAGGCGCAGGTCAGGCGCAGGTCAGGTGTCTGCCGCACAACTCCGGAGAGGCAACCTAAGGCCATAACCAAGCGCTTAGATGTGCCCTGATGAGGGCACGTTTTATCAACCTGTGCTTGAGTTCCCGGTGTAGAGGGTCGCGGAACTCAAGCTGTGCTTGAGTTCCGAGCCACCCGCGCAGCCGGGGCCTCCACGAGGCCCGGACCCGGCGTGCCGTCCACCCAAAAGACAATCAGTGCTTGATTTTTCGGCTAGTCTCTGGACCGCCTGAGTAACGAAGGAGGTCCTGTGACAGCCGATCCACCAGCACGACGACGGCCCCGAGCCGTCCCTGACGCCGCATCGGGCGACGCGGGCTTCGACGACCTCCTCCAGGTCCTCGGAGAACAACTCGCGGAAGCCACCCAGAGCAACGACCCCCGAACCCGCCGCAAGCTCAAGAACGTCACCTTCGAGTACGAGCACGACCACACAGCCGTCCACGACATGGCCGGAGACGCCGGCTACAGCCTCGCCTCGAACTGGTTCACCCAGCTCCTGGCCCAGCTCGCCGTCGCCAACTCCATCACCAAGTCGCAGCTGTGCGTGTTCCTCTACGTCGCGGGAGGACAGCAGCGCGGCACCGGCGTCGCCCAGTACACCCAGCAGGAGATCACCGACGGCCTCAACAAGATGGCCGACCAGAAGGGCGGCAAACGCATCACCCGCTCGACGGTCAACCGCGCCATCAAGGCCCTCGTGGGCTACAAGTGGATCGAGCAGCTGGGCAACGGCATGATCCAGCTCAACGTCCGCCTGTGGTTCCACGGCAACAGCAACGCCCAGCACGCGGTCCTGGAGAAGCTCGCCACCCAGCACGACCGGGACCCGGAGGCCTTCCCCCACGACATCGGTCCCCACGCCCTCCAGGAAGAGCTGGACCTCGACTTCGTCGCCCAGGAGCACCCCGACTACGGAGCGGGGAGACGCACAGGGTGATACACAAGCAGCAAGCGCTCCGCCCACCGGCACGCAGAAGGGATACCGATGGCTGAGGTCATGTCACCGGTCGTGTCCGAACGTATCTGGGCCCTGCCCGTGTCCGGGGCGACCGTCAAGTTCCTGCAGTACCTGCTCTACCGCAGCGACTTCGGAGGCCACCTGCCGGTCCGGCAGAAGGACATGGCCACCGAGTACCGCGTCACTCCGCAGGCCGTCAGCAACCTCATCGCACCCCTGTGCGAGCTGAACATCGTCCTGCGCCCCACCAACGAGGACGGCAGCCGCGGCAAGGGCAACTCGTACCGCCTGCACCCCCTGGCGGCCAAATACGCCAGCCCGCAGGACATGGAAGCGGCCTTCCGCACGGCGATCGCCAGAATCAAGGCCGGGGACCTCCCGAACCTCAAACTGCCCGCCTACGCGACCGTGCCCCCCACCGCGGACGGACGCCCGAACCTCAAGGTCGCCTGAGCGAGGTCTTCCGGACCGAGGCCGACTGACCGCCTGAGACAAAAACCGAGGCCCCGCCGGAGAACCGGCGGGGCCTCGATGCCTGAGTAGAGGTCGTGCCTCCACTATACCCAGCACTCCCCCGCTGCACCGCTGCAAAGGTCCAACCACCGAGCCGGCGTACGGCCGATACGGCAGACCAGGGAGAGGGCCGGCGGCCCCCGTCCGGGCTGACCCGGGCGACAGGCCCTAGCCGGCCGCCTGCTTCACCAGGGCCGCGATCTGCTCTTCCACCTCGGGTGTGATCTTGGTCAGGGCGAAGGCGGTCGGCCACATGGCCCCGTCGTCCAGGCGGGCCGCGTCGTTGAAGCCGAGCGTCGCGTACCGCGCCTTGAACTTCGCGGCGCTCTGGAAGAAGCAGACGACCTTGCCGTTCAGGGCATAGGCGGGCATGCCGTACCAGAGCTTCGGCGCCAGCTGCGGGGCGCTTTCGGTGACGACGGCGTGGACGCGCTCGGCCATGACCCGGTCGTCGTCCTTCATGTCGGCGATCTTCGCGAGGACGTCCCGCTCCGCCTCCGCCGCCTTCTCCGCGGCCGATCCCTTCCGCGCGGCCTTCTTCTGCTCCGCCGCGTGCTCCTTCATCGCGGCCCGTTCCTCGGCCGTGAATCCCTCGTACTCGCTCTTCTTGGTACCGCTCATGGTCACTCCAGCCCGTGGGTCAGAAAGACCGACCCTGCGCCGTGCTCGATCGAGGCCGGTCTCTGTGCTCAGTACAACATCCACTCAGCCTCAAGCACTCGAGCCTTGCTCGAGGTCCACTCGTGCCGCCCCGGCAGTGCCTTCTTTGACCGGCCTAGGTGTTCTGTCCACGGAGGTTGGTGACAGCGATCACTGACGTGTGATCTTGAAATGGGTGAGGGCCCTCTGGCTCGGTGTGGATTGCGAGATCTGCACCGGCGACCAGAAAGGCCCTCGTGCC
>NZ_JALLGL010000156.1 GCF_023072675.1 Streptomyces sp. XM83C | reverse complement strand
CCCCCAGAGGGGGTACCCCCATCGCCCCCGCGGCACGACTGCCCGCAGCTCGGTACGTCTGCCCACGGCTGTGTGGGCATGCGCCTGGGTCTTCGGGGCTCGGTGGGCCGGTCCGGCCGGGCCCCGTTCCGTAGGTATCTCCAAAACCGCATGTGCGTGTGCCGGAAGATGTGGCAGTTCCGGGGGGTGGGAGGGGTGGGGCACGATGGGGGTATGGCATCCACCCTTGAGCATCCGGGCGAGCAGGCCGCGCCGGACCCCGTCAAGCTGATCGCCGTCCGGGACACGCCGCTGTCGCTGGACGAAGTCTTCCGCGCCGTCGGGGACGACGCGGCCGGCGGGACCGCGCTGTTCGTGGGGACCGTGCGGAACCACGACGGGGGCGCCGACGTGGACGCGCTGGGGTACTCCTGCCATCCCTCCGCCGAGGCGGAGATGCGGCGGATCGCGGAGAAGGTGGTCGCCGACTACCCGGTGCGTGCCCTGGCCGCGGTCCATCGGGTGGGGGACCTCCGTGTGGGGGACCTGGCGGTGGTCGTCGCCGTGTCCTGCCCGCACCGCGGGGAGGCGTTCGAGGCCTGCCGGAAGCTGATCGACGACCTCAAGCACGAGGTGCCGATCTGGAAGCACCAGAGGTTCTCCGACGGCACCGAGGAGTGGGTCGGCGCCTGCTGAGCGTCGCCGCCCGGTCTCCGGTTGCGTAACCGCCCCCCTGACGTGAGCGTTGTCACTGCGGATGGTTAATCTGCTGATCAGTCAGATCGGTCGGATGCACAGTTCCGGTGGCTCGGACGGTAGGGAGGTCGGCATGGGGGCGCTCGTCTGGTTGCTGATTCCGCTGTTCGCCGCGATCGGCGCCGGGCTGTGGGGCAGCTGGGCGAACCGGACCCGCAAGTCCCGCGGCGACGGCCCGGAGCTCGACGGGTACGCCCGGTTCCGCGCCGCGATGGAGAAGTCCCACACGGGCAGCTGACCGGCGCGCGGGGCACGGCCGTGCGCCCGGGAGCGGCCCTGACGGTGTGCTGACAGACGCGTCCCGTACTGTCGTTCCATGCCACGCCGCACCGCGACGATGCTCGCCTCCACTCTGATGCTGATCGCACTCCTGTGCGCGGGAGTGCTGATCAAAGCGCCGTACTCCGAGATGTCCCCGGGACCCACCGTGAACACGCTCGGCGAGCACGACGGCGAGCCGGTGCTGCAGATCTCCGGGCACAGGACGTACCCGACCGACGGTCACCTCAACATGACCACCGTGCGCGTGACCAGCGCGAACTACCGTATGAGCCTGGTCGAGGCGGTCTACGGCTGGCTGGCGCGCGACAGCAAGGTCGTCCCGCACGAGACCCTCTACCCGAACGGCAAGACGGAAGAGGAGTCCACGCAGGAGAACGCCGAGGAGTTCAGCCAGTCCCAGGAGAGCGCCAAGGTCGCCGCCCTGAAGGAGCTGGGCATCCCGGTGAACTCCTGGGTGGTCGTCTCCACGGTGGTGAAGGGCTCGCCGTCCGAGGGCAAGCTGCACGCCGGTGACGTGATCAAGAAGGTCGACGGTACGGCGGTGAAGGAGCCGTCCGACGTCGCCGAACTGGTGACCAAGCACAAGCCCGGCCAGGACGTGGTCTTCACGATCGTGCCCGCGAAGGAGCAGGCCGCCGCGGAGAAGGAGCACCGCACGGCGACCGTGACGAAGGACGTGACGATCACCACGGCCACCTCGAACGACGGCGGTGCCCCGCGGGCCGTGGTGGGGATCTCCGCCGGGACCGATCACACGTTCCCGTTCACGATCGACATCAAGCTCGCGGACGTCGGCGGCCCGAGCGCCGGACTGATGTTCGCGCTCGGCATCTACGACAAGCTCACCCCCGGCAGCCTCACCGGCGGGAAGTTCGTCGCGGGCACCGGCACCATCGACGACGACGGCACCGTCGGCCCGATCGGCGGCGTCGAGATGAAGACGGTGGGGGCGCGCGACAAGGGCGCCCAATACTTCCTCACACCGGCCGAGAACTGCGCCGCCGCCGCGAAGGACACCCCGGACGGGCTGACCCTGGTCAAGGTGAAGACGATCTCCGACGCGCTGGACGCCCTGGAGGACATCCGCTCCGGGAACACCGCCGACCTGCCGAAGTGCACGACCAAGGGCTGACCCCGGCCGTCGGGGCGGGGACCGTGAGGACCGTCTCCTCGCAGGCCCCGCCCGGCGGGCTCACTCCTCGAACGTCGCCGCCAGCGCGTCCGCCAGCCCCGGCACCAGATCCGGGCCGGTGAGCACCTCCGTCGGCGAGTCCTTCTCGCGCAGCCTCAGCGCCGACTCGCGGGCGCCGTCACGCAGCACCGCGACCGTCATCCGGACCTCCTGCCGCTCGGGATGCTCGGCCACCCACTGCGTCAGCTTCTTCTCGTCCAGGCCCTCCGGGACCTGGGCCTCGGCGGACGGCGGCAGCATCAGCCGCTCCACGGTCAGCGCACATCCGGCCACCGCGTCGGGCCAGGCGATCGTGGCCAGGAACTCATCGAGCGGCCTGTCCGTTGCAATCTCGTCCTGCTCGATCGGGGTGAGACCGGCGGTCTGCTGCTCGTCCCCCAGGCCGAGCTGGGCGGCGAGGCCGGGTTCCTGAGCCCGCAGCTGCGCGGTGTCTACGAGGGCGAAAAGGCGTGCGGGCTGGTCCCAGCCGAGGCCGGAGGCGTACTCGTCGATCTCGAGCACGGCCCGGGTGAGCGGGCTCGCCGCCATGGGAGTGTTGGACATGGTCACAATCCTGCCTCGTTCCTGACCGGAATCGGGAACCGAGTAAAGGGTGAGTAAGTTGCTTATATGCGGGCCCGCGATCACAGCGGGCCACGGGGGGCCGGCGAACACGCGGGCCTGACGGAACGACAGCGAACTTCGAGGGGCGCACCTTGGCTTTCCAGATGCCGGACCGGGGCGGAGGCCCGACAGGGCCACGGATCAGAGTGGGCCGCCCGTCCCGGCGTGTCCGGACCCTGCTCATGACGCTGGGCGTCCTTGCGGTCCTCGGCATGGTCTTCACCATGTTCGCGGGCTTCTGGACGGACTGGCTCTGGTACAGGTCGGTGCACTACTCGTCCGTCTTCACCACCACCCTGTGGACCAAGATCGGACTGTTCTCCGTCTTCGGTCTGCTGATGGCGTCCGCCGTCGGCTTCAACATCTGGCTGGCCCACCGGCTGCGTCCGCCGCTGAGCGCGATGTCGATGGAGCAGCAGAGCCTCGACCGCTACCGGATGGGCATCGCGCCGTACAAGAAGTGGCTGCTGCTCGGCATCACCGCCCTGGTCGGTCTGATCGCCGGCGCCTCCGCCTCCAGCCAGTGGCGCACCTGGCTGATGTGGGTCAACGGCGTGCCCTTCCACGAGAAGGACCCCCAGTTCCACCTGGACGTCTCCTTCTACGCCTTCGACCTGCCCTGGTACCGGTTCCTGCTGGGCTTCGGCTTCGCCGCGACGATCCTGTCGCTGATCGCCGCCGCGCTCACCCACTACCTGTACGGCGGGCTCCGCGTCACCTCGCCCGGCGCGCGCGCCACCGCCGCCGCCACGGGGCACCTGTCGGTGCTGCTCGGCGTCTTCGTGTCGCTGAAGGCGGTCGCCTACTGGCTCGACCGGTACGGCCTCGCGGTGAAGTCCAGCGACTTCAAGGCGACCGACAACTGGACCGGCCTGCGGTACGTGGACGCCAACGCCTACCTCCCGGCGAAGACCATCCTGTTCTGCATCGCGGTCATCTGCGCGCTGCTGTTCTTCGCGACGCTGTGGCGGCGCACCTGGCAGCTCCCGGTGATCGGCTTCGGCCTGATGGTGCTCTCGGCGATCCTGATCGGCGGGCTGTACCCGGCGATCGTGCAGAAGTTCCAGGTCCAGCCGAACGAACAGGCCAAGGAAGCGCCGTACGTCCAGAAGAACCTGGCGGCGACGCGCAAGGCCTACGGCATCGACAACGCCCAGGTCAGCGAGTACCCGGGCGTCAGCAAGACCAAGGACAAGACGCAGCTGCGGGACGAAGTCGACAAGACCGCCAGCCTGCGCATCATCGACCCGAACGTGGTCTCGCCGACCTTCCAGCAGCTCCAGCAGATGCGGAAGTACTACGCGTTCCCGAACAACCTGGACGTCGACCGGTACAGCAAGGACGGCAAGGACCAGGACACCGTCATCGGTCTGCGGGAGCTGAACCTCGCCGGCGTCGACAAGCAGAACTGGATCAACACCCACTTCCGCTACACGCACGGCTACGGCGTGGTCGCCTCCAAGGGCACCGAGGCCACCACCGGCCAGTCCCCGGGCCGGCCGGTCTTCACCGAGTCCAACCTTCCCTCCGAGGGCGACCTCGGCAAGTACGAGCAGCGGATCTACTACGGCGAGAAGACGACGACGTACTCCATCGTCGGCGGCCCGCAGAAGGAGATCGACTACTCCGACGACGACGGTGAGAAGACCACCAGCTACCAGGGCGACAGTGGCGTCAACCTGGCCAACCCGTTCAACCGGGCCGCGTACGCGGTGGCCTTCGGCGAGCCGCAGATCCTGTACTCGGGCGCGATCGGCGAGGGCTCGCGCATCCTGTACAACCGCACGCCGAAGGAACGCGTCGAGTCCGTCGCCCCGTGGCTGACCATCGACGGCGACGCCTACCCGGCCGTCGTCGGCGACCGCATCCTGTGGATCGTGGACGCGTACACGACGACCAACGGCTACCCGTACTCGTCGCGGACGACCCTCGGTGACACCACCGCCGACTCGCTGACGGCGAACAACAACAGCCGCGCGGTGGTCGCCCAGCAGAACCAGGTCAACTACATCCGCAACTCGGTGAAGGCCACCGTCGACGCCTACAGCGGCGAGGTCAAGCTCTACGAGTGGGACACCGAGGACCCGGTGCTGAAGACGTGGAAGAAGGCCTTCCCCGGCACGGTCGAGCCCAAGAGCGCGATCTCCGCCGACCTGATGGCCCATCTCCGCTACCCGCAGGACCTGTTCAAGGTGCAGCGAGAGCTGCTGACCCGCTACCACGTGCGGGACGCCGACACCTTCCTCAGCGGCAGCGAGGTCTGGCAGGTGCCCGACGACCCGACCAACAAGTCGGGCGACGCGGTGCCGCCGTACTACCTGAGCATGAAGATGCCCGACCAGAAGCAGCAGGCGTTCTCGCTGACGACGACGTTCACACCGAACGGCCGGGACAACCTCAGCGCGTTCATGGCCGTCGACTCCGAGGCGGGCACCGGGGACTACGGCAAGATCAGAATCCTGAAGGTGCCGACCAGCTCCACCATCGACGGCCCCAAACAGGTGCAGAGCCAGTTCAACTCCAACTCGCAGCAGAACATCGCCGAGTTCGTCCGGCTGATCAGAGGCGGCGACTCGGAGATCGAGTACGGCAACCTGCTCACCGTGCCGCTGGACGGCGGACTGCTCTACGCCGAGCCGGTCTATGTCCGCGGCGGCGGACTCAAGTACCCGCTGCTGCGCAAGGTGTTGGTGACCTACGCGGGCACCACCGCGTTCGAGGACACCCTCGACGCCGCCCTCGACAAGGTCTTCGGCGCCACGGGCTCGACCACCGAACCCCCGGACGAGGGCACCGAGGAACCGCCCGCGACGAGCGACAACCCGACGGTGCGCGAGGCGCTCGCCGACGCCCAGAAGGCCTTCGACGCCGGCCAGGAAGCCCTGAAGAAGGGCGACTGGGAGGCGTACGGCAAGGCGCAGAAGGACCTGGAGACGGCGCTCCAGCGCGCCGAGGACGCCCAGGCCCAGGCCGAGAAGAACAGCGGCGGCAACAAGACGGGCACCGACGGCACCGGGGGTTCCGGCGCCGGCGCGAGCCCGAGCAAGAGCCCCAGCGGAAGCCCGAGTCCGCAATCCGGATGACCGGCCGCGTCCCGTGGTCGATCAGGCCCGCCCCGCGCCGTGATACGGTTGCCGAACAACGGCGCGGGGTGGAGCAGCTCGGTAGCTCGCTGGGCTCATAACCCAGAGGTCGCAGGTTCAAATCCTGTCCCCGCTACTGAAAGCCGAAGGCCCGGATCCCTCAGGATCCGGGCCTTCGACGTGTGCGAACGCATGTGCCGTCAAAGGTGACGGCCGTGCCGCGAGGGGGAGTTGGCCGATCTGTGTTTGACTTGTCTCTCTGTGGGCATGTCGACAAAACGCTGAAGTGACCTCACGGGCTGCGGTATACCGGGTGTACCCAGGTTGCAGGTGGTGCGACGATGGACGTTATGGGGGACAAGGCAACTCTGTTCGGGACAGGGCGATTTGTGCAGCCGTCCGGTGACGGGGAAGAGGGGGAGATCGTCGCCGAGCAGGCCGCGGAGGAGCTGCGTCAGCGCCTGGCCGCCGAGGCCGGGGACATCGAGGCCATGAGCGTCCTCGGCGCCATGCTGCTGCGCCGCGGCGACCTCGACGGAGCGGAACCCCATCTGCGCGCAGCGACCGCCGCCGGGGACCGGGCAGCCGCCAACAACCTGGGAGTCCTCCTCCACCAGCGCGGATACGCCGACGAAGCCGCCGGATGGTGGCGGATCGCGGCGGTCGCCGGTTCGGCGGCCGCCGCCCACGCATTGGGCCGCCATCACCGCGAACGCGGCGACGAACCCGCCGCCGAGTACTGGCTGCGCCAGTCCGCCGAACAGGGCCATGTCCTCGGCGCCTACGCCCTCGCCGACCTGCTGGAGCACCGCGGGGACGCGGACGCCGAGCGATGGATGCGGGCGGCGGCCGAGCGCGGGCACCGCGAGGCCGCCTACCGCCTGGCCCGCGCACTCGACCTGCGGTCCGGGCAGGAGCCCGGCGACGGCGACGGCGCCGGACCCGCCGAGGAGGCCGAGCAGTGGTACCGGCAGGCAGCCGCACGCGGCCACCGGCGGGCCGCGCTGCACCTCGGGGCGATCCTGGAGAGGCGCGGCGAGCTGAAGGAGGCCGGCCGCTGGTACCTCACCTCCGCCAAGGACGGGGAGGCCCGCGCCGCCTGCGCGCTCGGCTTCCTGCTGCGGGACGCCGGGGACAGCGAGAGCGCCGCCGTGTGGTGGCTGAGGGCCGCACAGGACGGCGACGGCAACGCCGCCAACGCGCTGGGCGCGCTGCACGCCGAGCGGGGCGAGACCCAGACCGCGGAGCGCTGGTACCGGGCGGCGATGGACGCCGGCGACGTCAACGGCGCGTACAACCTGGGGCTGCTCTGCGCCGAGCAGGGCCGGACCGCGCAGGCCGAACAGTGGTACCGGCGCGCCGCCTACGCCGGGCACCGGGAGGCCGCCAACGCCCTGGCGGTGCTGCTGCTCCAGGGCGGCGACGAGGCCGGGGCCGAGCCGTGGTTCTCCAAGGCGGCCGAGGCGGGCAGCGTGGACGCCGCCTTCAATCTCGGCATCCTGCACGCCAAGCGGGGCGAGGACGGCCTCGCGCTGCGCTGGTACGAGCGGGCGGCGGCGGCCGGTCACACCGAGGCGGCGCTCCAGGTCGGGATGGCCCGGCTGCGGGACGGCGACGAGCAGGAGGCCGAGCGGCATCTGCGGTGCGCGGCCGGCGGGGGCAGCGCCGAGGCGGCGTACCGGCTGGCGACGGTGCTGGACGCGCGGCGCCCGCCGTCCTCCGCGCACGAGCTGGGGGAGGCGCTGCACGAGAAGACGGAGTGCGAGGAGTGGTACGAGCGGGCCGCGTCCCAGGGCCACCGCCGGGCCCAGGTGCGGGTCGGGATGCTGGCCGCCGCGCGGGGCGACGTCGTGGAGGCGGCGCGCTGGTACCGGGAGGCCGCGGAGGCCGGCTCGCGCAACGGCGCGTTCAACCTGGGGCTGCTGCTGGCCCGCGAGGGCAGCGAGCCGGAGGCCGCGATGTGGTGGACCCGGGCGGCTGACGCCGGGCACGGGCGGGCGGCGCTGCGGCTGGCCCTCGTCTACGCGCGTCGGGGCGAGCTGGCCGAGGGGCAGCGGTGGGCCGACCGTGCCGTGTCGTTGGGGCCGGTCGAGGTCGCCGAGCGGGCGGCACGGCTGCGGGACGCGCTGCGCGAGGAACTGTCGGCGTGAGCGCAGGGGGGTCAAAGCCGCGTCCGGTCCCGCTCACGAAAGCGATTTGCTCCCGCAGGGGGCATTGACGTAATGTTGCGTTCACCGACGCGGGGTGGAGCAGCTCGGTAGCTCGCTGGGCTCATAACCCAGAGGTCGCAGGTTCAAATCCTGTCCCCGCTACTGAAGATCGAGGGCCGGAATCCGATGGGATTTCCGGCCCTCGACGCATGTCCGGCCCCGGTGCGCGGCCGGCCGCGACGGCCGGGCCAGGGCCGTGCCCGCACAGCCGTGCCCGCCGCCCCGCGTCCACCGCCCGCCGCCCGCGCCCGCCGGCACCCGGTGTGGCGGTGCCGATGCGCGGCGTGACCCACAGCCTTAAGGGACCTTTAAATACGCCTTAAGCTTGACTGCGCCCCGCCATGTTACCCGGGGTAGTCCCAGGTCAGAGGTTGATCTGTCAATCAGCCTTCCGGTTGGCAGAGGCAACCGGCCTGCGTATCGTCTGGGCCCACCCCGGCATACGCCGTGGTCATGAGAGCGCTCTCAGACTCAAGTTCACTCCCCACACAAGGTGTGTTCCCATGGCTACTCATCGCGCCCGCAGATGGTCCCTGGGAGGGCTGGCGACTCTGCTGTCCGCCGCCCTCGCCTCCGCCGTCCTGTTCACCGCATCGGACTCGGCGACCCATCGGGCGGACGCCGCCACCACCGCCGTCACCTGGTCCGACGAGTTCGACGGACCCGCCGGCAGCCTGCCCAGCGCCGCGAAGTGGACGCTGGAGACGGGCGGCGGCGGCTTCGGCAACCACGAGCTGGAGTACTACACGAACCGGCCGGACAACGTTTCCCTGGACGGCGCCGGCCACCTGGTCATCACCGCCCGCAAGAACACGGACACGTCCCTCACCTGCTGGTACGGCCCCTGCCAGTACACCTCGGCCCGTCTGAACACGGCCCGCACGTTCACGCAGAAGTACGGCCGCATCGAGGCGCGTATCAAGGTGCCGCGCGGCCAGGGCATGTGGCCGGCGTTCTGGATGCTGGGCGACGACCTCGGCAGCGCCGGATGGCCCGCCAGCGGTGAGATCGACATCATGGAGAACGTCGGATACGAGCCCGGCACGGTCCACGGCACCCTCCACGGGCCCGGCTACTCCGGCGGGGGCGGCATCGGGGCCGCGTACACGCTCCCGGACGGCAAGGCCTTCGCCGACGACTTCCATGTCTTCGCCGTCGACTGGAGCCCTTCCGCGATCAGCTGGTCCGTCGACGGCCGCACCTACCAGACCCGTACGCCCGCTGATGTGGGCGGCAACAAGTGGGTCTACGACCACCCGTTCTTCCTCCTGCTGAACCTCGCCGTCGGCGGTGACTGGCCCGGCAGCCCCGACGCGAACACCGCCTTCCCGCAGACGATGACCGTCGACTACGTCCGTGTCTCCGCCTCCGACTCGAGCGGCGGCACCGGCGGCACGGACCGTGTCGGCGCCCTCAAGGGCATCGGCGGTATGTGCGTGGACGTCGCCGGAGCCTCCTCGGCCGACGGCACCCCTGTCCAGCTGCACAACTGCACGGGCCACGAGGCCCAGCGGTGGACGACGGCCGCCGACGGCACCGTCCGCGCCCTCGGCAAGTGCCTGGACGTCAAGGGCGGTTCGCACGACGACGGCGCGGTCGTACAGCTCTACACCTGCAACGGCACCCCGGCCCAGAAGTGGACGTACACCGCCGCCCGCGATCTGACCAACGTCGGCGCGGACAAGTGCCTCGACGCCAAGGACAACTCGTCCGCCGACGGCACCCGGCTACAGATCTGGACCTGCTCGGGCAACGCCAACCAGAAGTGGACCTTCGGCTGAGCCGCTCGGCCCCACGCCACGACGCCGTCCCGCGGGGCGGAACACGCGGGCACCGGGCGCCCGGCGCTCCACCACCCCCCCACCCCCCACGAGCACTCCCCAAGGAGCACCCCATGGCACGACACCAGCGCAACCTCACCCGCCGCAAGATGCTCTTCGCCCTCGGCGGCGCCGCGGTCGGCATCCCGGCGATCGCCGGGATCGCCCCGCACGCCCTCGCCGGACAGAGCGACGGCGCGGCGACGAAGGCGGCCGGTTCGCTGCCGGTCACCGTGGTCAACAACAGCGGTTCCTTCACCAACGGTTCGGTGCATCTGTACGTCGTCGGCAACGCCGGCGGCAAGCAGGTCCGGCTCACCCCGGACGGCACACTCGCGCCGATCGCGCTGTCGGACAACGGCGCCGACGGCTTCACCGACTACGCGATACCGCTCTCCGGCAGCGGTGAGACCAAGCTGAACCTGCCGTACATGTCCGGCCGTATCTATGTCTCGCTCGGCGCCAAACTGAAGTTCAAGGCCGTGACCGACGGCGCCGGCAACGCCGCGCTCCAGTACCCGGCGGGCTGGGTGAAGTCCGATCCCAACTACGGGGTGCTGCACGATTGTGCCGAGTTCACGTTCAACGAGGCCGGGATGTTCTGCAACACCACCATGGTGGACATGTTCAGCATCCCCATGAGCATCCGCCTGACCGGGGAGCGGGACCAGACGACGGGCACCGTGCGGGAGGGCGGGCGCGCCGACGCCTTCGCCGCGCTGCGGCGTGTGGAGGAGTTCGCCCCGCTGGTCGTGGACGACACGCGGATCATCGCGCCGGGGCACGGTCTGGACGCGGGCCTGTTCGCCGAGGACTACTTCGCGCCGTACATCGACGAGGTGTGGAGCACGTACACCGGCAAGGACCTCACGGTCACCACGAACGCCGGTACGTTCACCGGGCGGGTCCGCGGCGAGCGGTTCACGTTCGACGGGCCCGCGCAGGTGTCGTTCGCCAAGCCCTCCACCCGTGACGTGCTGTTCTGCGACGGCAATCTGGCCGCCCCCAACGACGGCACCACCGGACCCGTCGCGGCGGTCCTCGGCGCCGCGTTCAACCGGTCGACGCTGATCAGCCACCCCGCGCAGCCCACCACCGACGCGGGCGACTTCTACCGGGGCGAGCTGACCAACCACTACGCGCGCGTGGTGCACGAGGCCACGGTGGACGGCAGGGCGTACGGGTTCGCGTTCGACGACGTGGCGGACTTCGCGTCGTACATCCAGGACACCGAGCCGACCGGCTTCACCCTCACCCTGACGGCGTTCTGACCCTGCTCCGAAGCGCCCCCCTTATGAAGAGGCGCCGCACCCCTCACGGGAGTGCGGCGCCTTCGTCGTGTACGGCCGTCGGCTGTGCGGTGATCCGGCTAGGTCGCCGAGCAGTTCGGACACAGCCCCCGGTACGTCACCTCGACGTCGGAGACGGTGAAGCCGAAGCGTTCCGAGTCGGGCAGGTCGGCGAGCGGGTTGCCGGTCGGGTGGACGTCACGGATCGCGCCGCATCCGGCGCAGACCAGGTGATGGTGCGGACGGTGCGCGTTGGGGTCGTACCGCTTGGCGCGCTTGTCCGTGGTGACCTCGAGCACCTCGCCGAGGGACACCAGCTCGCCCAGCGTGTTGTAGACGGTCGCCCGGGAGATCTCGGGGAGCTTGGCGACAGCCCTGGCATGCACCTCGTCGGCCGTCAGATGGACGTGCTCGCCGTCGAGGACCTCGGCCACCACACGCCGTTGCGCGGTCATGCGCCATCCGCGTCCGCGAAGCCGTTCCAGAAGGTCACTCATGGCAACAGCCTAACAGCAGCGAGGCCGAAATCCGAACAGGTGTGACTTAAGACGTCACATTGACTTGGACTAAGTCCAATGTAGGATCGAGAACGGCTTTGGCCAAGGGACAGGAAAGACGACGAGGCGCAGGAGGCCACGTGACTCAGGGACCGCTCACGACGGAGGCCGGTGCTCCGGTCGCCGACAACCAGAACAGCGAGACCGCGGGGGTCGGCGGCCCGGTGCTCGTGCAGGACCAGCTCCTGCTGGAGAAGCTGGCGCACTTCAACCGCGAGCGCATCCCGGAGCGGGTCGTGCACGCGCGGGGCGCCGGCGCCTACGGCACCTTCACCGTGACCGCCGACGTCACCCCGTACACGCGGGCCGCGTTCCTCTCCGAGGTCGGCAAGGAGACCGAGGTCTTCCTGCGCTTCTCGACCGTGGCCGGCAACCTCGGTGCCGCCGACGCGGTCCGTGACCCGCGCGGTTTCGCGGTGAAGTTCTACACCGAGGAGGGCAACTACGACCTCGTCGGCAACAACACCCCGGTGTTCTTCATCCGGGACGCGATCAAGTTCCCCGACTTCATCCACACCCAGAAGCGCGACCCGTACACGGGCAGCCAGGAAGCGGACAACGTCTGGGACTTCTGGGGGCTGTCGCCGGAGTCCACGCACCAAGTGACGTGGCTGTTCGGCGACCGCGGCATCCCGGCCTCGTACCGGCACATGGACGGCTTCGGCTCGCACGCCTTCCAGTGGAACAACGAGGCCGGCGAGGTCTTCTGGGTCAAGTACCACTTCAAGACCGACCAGGGGATCAAGAACCTCACCGCCGAGGAGGCGGAGGTCCTCGCCGGCAAGGACCCCGACTCGCACCAGCGCGACCTGCGCGAGGCCATCGAGCGCGGCGAGTACCCGAGCTGGACCGTCGGTGTGCAGATCATGCCGGCGGCCGACGCGGCGACGTACCGCTTCAACCCGTTCGACCTGACCAAGGTGTGGCCGCACGCCGACTACCCGGTCATCGAGATCGGCAAGCTGGAGCTGAACCGCAACCCGCAGAACATCTTCGCCGAGGTCGAGCAGTCGATCTTCAGCCCGGCCCACTTCGTGCCCGGCATCGGCCCGTCGCCCGACAAGATGCTCCAGGGGCGGCTCTTCGCGTACGGCGACGCCCACCGCTACCGCGTCGGCATCAACGCCGACCACCTGCCGGTCAACCGCCCGCACGCAGCCGAGGCGCGCACCAACTCGCGCGATGGCCACCTGTACGACGGGCGGCACGGCGGCGCCAAGAACTACGAGCCGAACAGCTTCGGCGGGCCGCAGCAGACGGGCCGCCCGCTGTGGCAGCCGTTCGACGGGTTCGCCGCCGGCACGGGCAACCACCCCACGCCCGTCCACGCCGAGGACGACGACTTCGTACAAGCGGGCAACCTGTACCGGCTGATGAGCGAGGACGAGAAGGAACGCCTCGTCGCCAATCTCGCCGGGTCCATCTCCCAGGTGTCCCGCGACGAGATCGCCGAGCGGGCCATCGGCAACTTCCGTCGGGCCGACGCCGACTTCGGCCGGCGCCTGGAGGCCGCGGTGAAGGCGCTGCGCGCCTGACCCGCGCCCGCTGCCGCACTCACGGCCCGGTGGGGGCCCATTGAGGGGGCCGGCCCACCGGGCCTTCGCCGAGGCTCAGCCGACGGGCTCGGTCCGGGCCGGTACGCGCGCGTGCCGGCGGGCCGGGGCCCAGCAGCGGATGATGTCGCGGACCGAGACGATGCCGCTGATCTCGCCGCGGTCGAGCACGATGAGATGGCGGAAGCCGCCGTGCGTCATGGCGTGCGCCGCCTCCTCCAGGGTCCACGTCGGCGCCGCGAACACGACGTCCGTGGTGGTGTGGTCGTGGGCGCGTTCGGTGTCGGGGTCCTGGCCGAGGCCGACCGAGTTGAGGATGTCGCGTTCGGTGAGGATGCCGATGCCGCCGGCGTCCGGGTCGTGCACCACCGCCGCGCCCACCTTGCGGGCGGACATCAGGGTGGCTGCCTGGCGGAGAGTGTGACGGGGGCCGATGGTGAGGACCACAGTGCTCATGGCGTCGCGGACGAGCATGTCTTGAGCCACCTCCTGGGGGTGCCCCCACTGCTTGTCTTCTCGGGTCCGGTCCCTGCGTGTCACCGGCCGGTGTGCCGGCCGGCTTCCCGCTTGTTCTCTGTTTCACAAATTCACAAGTGGGGGGACTCCCAGAGTGGCAGGCAAAGAGGGAGTCAACAAGAGGGCGCTCAGGCGTGCACGGGGGCGCTCTTCAGGGGCACCGGACGCCGCGGTGTCCCGCGACGCCCGCAGCGGCGCGCCCGACGGCTCAGTACCGCCCGTTGAGATACCCCAGCAGATCGTCATGGAGCAGGCCGTTGGAGGCGGCGGCGTTGCCGCTGTGCGGGCCCGGGCGCCCGTCGAGCCCGGTGAACGTGCCGCCCGCCTCCGTCACGACGATCGCGTTCGCGGCCATGTCCCACAGCGACAGCTCGGGCTCCGCGCACAGGTCGACCGCGCCCTCCGCGACCATCATGTACGGCCAGAAGTCGCCGTACGCGCGCGTGCGCCACACCTGCCGGGTGAGGTCGAGGAACCCGTCGAGGCGGCCCTGCTCCTCCCAGCCGGACAGCGACGAGTACGCGAAGGAGGCGTCCGCGAGGCTGCTCACCCGCGAGACATGGATACGGGTCGCCGACGACAGACTGCGGCCCGTGTACGCGCCGTGCCCCTTCGCCGCCCACCAGCGGCGCCCCAGGGCGGGGGCCGAGACGACGCCGACGACAGGCTGGTAGCCGCCCTCGCCCGCCTCCATCAACGAGATCAGCGTGGCCCACACGGGCACGCCGCGGACGTAGTTCTTGGTGCCGTCGATCGGGTCGACGACCCAGCGGCGCGGGCCTGTGCCCTCGACGCCGTACTCCTCACCGAGGATCGCGTCACGGGGGCGGGCGCGCTGGAGGTGGCCGCGGATCAGCTCCTCCGCGGCCTTGTCCGCTTCGCTGACCGGGGTCATGTCCGGCTTCGTCTCGACCTTGAGGTCGAGGGCCTTGAACCGGTCCATGGTGGTGGCGTCGGCCGCGTCCGCGAGGACGTGGGCGAAGCGGAGGTCGTCGAGGTAGTCGGGCATGTCGGCACCGTATCCGGCGGGCTCGGGGTGGTGCCAGGGGGG
>NZ_JALLGL010000155.1 GCF_023072675.1 Streptomyces sp. XM83C | reverse complement strand
TCCACCCGCTCCGGCGCGTACAGGTGCTCCACGACCAGCGCCCCCGCCCCGACCAGCCCTGCCCGCTCCCCCAGCCGCGAGGTCACGACCTCCAGCCGGGCCGTGGAGCGCGGCAGCGCCCGCTGGTACAGCAGTTCCCGTACGCCGGTCACGAAGGGCGTCCCGGCCAGATCGCCGGCGATCATCAGCACGCCCGGGTTGAGCAGCGTCACCACCGTCGCCAGCACCTCGCCGACCAGCCGCCCCGCCTCCCGCGCGAGCCCGGTCGCCTCCGGGTGCCCGGCCGCGAGCAGCTCCCGCACGTCCGAGCCGGACGCGGCGGGCACGCCTCGCTCCGCCAGCCGCCGGGCGACGGCACCGCCGCTGGCGACGGCCGCGAGACAGCCGTACGAGCCGCACCGGCACAGCGCCTCGGCGCCCTCGGGCACCCGGATGTGGCCGATGTCGCCGGCGCCGCCGTCGACGCCCCGGAAGACGGAGCCGTCCACGACGACACCCGCGCCGATACCCGTGGACACCTTCACCAGCACGAACGCCGAGCAGTCGGGGAAGCCGGTGCGCTGCTCGCCGTACGCCATCAGGTTGGCGTCGTTGTCGACCAGCACCGGGACCGGCGCGGCGCCCGTGTGCTCGGTGAAGGCCCGGGCGAGGCGGCCCGTGATGTCGTAGCCGTCCCAGCCGGGCATGATCGGCGGCTGCACCACCCGGCCGGCGTCGGTGTCGACGGGGCCGGGGACCGCGAGGCCGATGCCACAGACCTCCTCCGCCCGGTGGCCGGCCTGTTCCAGCAGTCCGGCGAACCAGCCGCCCAGCGCGCCGAGCACCGCGTCGGGGCCGTCCTCGACGACCAGCGTGCCGGACCGCTCGGCGAGGATCTCGCCGGTCAGCGTGAGCAGCGCCGCGCGGGCGTGCCGGGTGTCCAGATCGGCGGCCAGCACCACGGCGTGCTCGTCGTCGAACTCCAGCGTGATCGAGGGACGTCCGCCGAGCGGCGAGTCGACCGGGCCGCCCGCGCCCTCCCGCAGCCAGCCCGCACGGAACAGCCGCTCCAGACGCTGCCCGACGGTGGCCCGGGACAGGCCCGTCACCTGCTGGAGCGCGCCCCGGGTCGTGGCGCGTCCGCTGCGGACGAGTTCGAGGAGATCGCCGGCGCTCGCCTGGCTCCCGCCACGCCCTGTCCTGCCCGGCCGTCCGGTCATGCGCACCCCCTTGTGTTTCTCAAGCTTGCATTACATAGTGAGTTTTGCGTGTTAAATAGACGTAACCCTACGGTGGCCACGGCCGAACCCGTCGGCCGGACGTCTTTCGGGGAGTCCCGAGTGGATCGCACTGTCCAGCTCACCACCCGCCGCACCGAGCGTGACATCGCATACGATCCACCGCCCGTCGACGTCGCGCCGCACCTCAGAGCCGTACAGGTGCTGGAGGAGAACTGGACCGGTGACTCCACGGTGCCCTCGCGCGGGCTGTACCCGCACCAGTGGTCGTGGGACTCGGCGTTCATCGCGATCGGCCTGCGGCACCACGCGCCGTCACGGGCGCAGACCGAGCTGGAGACCCTGCTCGCGGCGCAGTGGGGCGACGGACGCGTCCCGCACATCGTGTTCAACCCCTCCGTCCCGCTCGACGCCTATTTCCCCAGCCCCGACTTCTGGCGCTCGACAACCGCCGGTCACAGGGCTGGTGCCCCGCGCACCGTACAGACGTCCGGCATCGTGCAGCCACCGGTGCACGCGCTGGCGGCATGGCTGGTGCACTGCGCCGACCCGTGGCTCTCCCGCACTCGCGGCTTCCTCGCCCGCGTCTACCCGCGGCTCGCCGCCTGGCACCGCTATCTCTTGCACCGCCGCGACCTCGGCGGTGCCGGCCTGGTGTCCGTCGTCCACCCGTGGGAGCAGGGCATGGACAACAGCCCTTGCTGGGACACGCCCCTCTCCCGGGTGACGCCCGCACCGGCCCGCTCGTTCCGCCGCGCCGACCTCGACCACGGGGCGGCCGAGGACCGGCCCACCGACCTGGACTACGGACGGTACGTACGGCTCGCCGCCGACTACCGCGACCGCGGATACGCCGACGGGATCGGTGACTTCGCCGTCGAGGACCCCGCGTTCAACGCCCTGCTCGCCGCCTCCGAGCACGCCCTCGCCCGTATCGCGCAGGAACTGGGCGCGCCCGGCACCGCCCGGCACGCGCGCGCCGAACGGCTCACGCAGACACTGACCGAGCGGCTGTGGGACCCCGCCGAGGGCATGTTCTTCTGCCGTGACGTGCGCACCGGCGAACCGATCCGGGAGCGCGGTGTGTCCGGGCTGGTGCCGCTGCTGCTGCCGACGCTGCCGCGCGAGACGGCCGCCGCACTCGTGGCCACGCTCACCGGCCCGCACTTCGGGCTCGGCACCACCACACGCCTCGTGCCCAGCTACGACCTGCTCGGCGAGGCCTTCGACCCGCACCGCTACTGGCGCGGGCCGGCCTGGTTCAACACGGCCTGGCTGCTGGAGCGGGGCCTGCGCACGCACGGCGAGACGGAGCGGGCCGACGCCCTCGCCGACGCGCTGGTCACCACCGCCGAGGCCACCGGTTTCGCCGAGTACGTCGACCCGTACACCGGCGAGGCCTGCGGCGCGGCCGGCTTCGGCTGGACCGCCGCGCTCGCACTCGATCTGCTGCACACCCGCAGCCACATCATCGCGCCGGTCGCCGGCCGGCGGGCAGTCAGGGGAGGGGATGGGGGATGACGGACCGGCACCATCTGCTCGTGTTCGGCGGGACGTTCGCGGCCGTCGGCGACGGCGGTCACATCAGCGGGGTGCGCGGCGGGCGCTTCCCCGACGGGCTGTTCGTCCGGGACGCCCGGCATCTCAGCCGCTGGCAGCTCACCCTCGACGGGGCCGTGCCGGACGAGCTGACGCCCGTCACCGACGGCGACGAGATCGCCCGCTGCGTGCTCGTGCCGCACGGCGGTCGCAACGAGCCGCCCGCCTGCACCGTCTTCCGCGAACAGGCCGTCGGTGACGGCTCCTTCGTCGACCTGCTGCGCCTGACCAGCAACCGGCCCGTGCCGACCACGGTCCGCCTCGCCATCACCGCCGACGCCGACTTCGCCGACCAGTTCGAGCTGCGCGCCGACCACCGCACCTACACCAAGCCCGGCGCCGTACGCTCCCGCCAGGTCCTCGACCACGGCCTGGAGTTCACCTACCGGCGCGGCGAATGGCGGTCCTGTACGACGGTGACGGCCGAGCCCGCCCCCGACGCGGTGGAGGAGACCGGCACCGGTGCCCGCCGCATGGTGTGGACCGTCGACCTCGAACCGCACGGCACGGCGGAACTGACCGTGCGGGTCATCGCCCGCCCGCACGGCGAGAAACGCGCACTGCGCGTGCCCCGCTCGCCTGCCTCCGTCACCGAGCAACTCCTCGCGATGGAGGGCCGGTTCGTGGAGGGCGTCGCCTTCCCGACGGGCTGGCCCGAGCTGGCCGCGGCCTGCGCGCGGGGCCTCGCCGACCTGGCCGCGCTACAGATCCCGGCGAGCGGACCGGACGGCGAGGAACTGCGGGTGCCCGCGGCCGGGGCGCCCTGGTTCCTCACCCTGCTCGGCCGTGACGCGCTGCTCACCTCCCTGTTCACGCTGCCGTACCGGCCGGGCCCGGCCGCCGCGACACTGCTCGCGCTCGCCGCGACGCAGGCGACCGAGGCGGGGCCGGGGAACGTCGCCCAGCCCGGGAAGATCGTCCACGAGGTGCGGCACGGCGAGCTGGCCCACTTCGGGCAGGTGCCGTTCGGCCGCTACTACGGCTCCGTCGACGCCACCCCGCTGTTCCTCGTCCTGCTCGGCGCCTACGTCGAACAGACCGGCGACACGGCTCTCGCGCGGCGGCTGGAACGGCACGCCCGCGCCGCGATCGGCTGGATGCTCGACCACGGCGGCCTCACCTCCCGCGGCTATCTCGTCTACCGCGCCGACCGGGGCGGACTCGCCAACCAGAACTGGAAGGACTCCCCCGGCGCGATCTGCTCCGCCGACGGCACCCGGCCGACCGGGCCCGTCATGGCGGCGGGCGCGCAGGGGTACGCGTACGACGCGCTGCGGCGCACCGCGTGGCTGGCGCGGACGGTGTGGCAGGACGGGACGTACGCGGCGCTGCTGGAGCAGGCCGCCGGGGATCTGCGGGACCGATTCCAGCGGGACTTCTGGATGGCGGAGCACGGCTTCCCGGCGCTCGCGCTGGACGGGGAGGGACGGCAGGTCGACGCGCTCGCCTCCGACGCGGGGCATCTGCTGTGGTCGGGGCTGCTGGACAAGGAGTACGGCGAGCAGGTCGGGCGGCGGCTGCTGGAGCCGGACTTCTTCTCCGGGTGGGGGGTGCGGACGCTCGCCGCGGGCCAAGCCGCGTACCATCCGCTGTCCTACCACCGGGGTTCGGTGTGGCCGCACGACAACGCGCTGATCACGCTGGGGTTGGCGCGGTACGGGCTGCATGACGAGGCGCGGGCCGTGGCGCACGGGCTGGTCGACGCGGCGACGGCGCTGGGGCATCGGCTGCCGGAGGTTCTCGCGGGGTATGCGCGGGACGTGCACGGGGCGCCGGTGCCGTATCCGCATGCGTGCGTGCGGGAGTCTCGCTCGGCTGCGGCGCCGCTGGCGCTGCTCACGGCGGTGGGCGGCGCCTGAGAGCGGTGCCGGGTGCCCTGGGCAGGGCGTGCCGGTGCCCTGTGCAGGGCGTGCCGGTGCCCGGGGCAGGGCGGTGCCGGGTGCCCGGGGCAGGGCGTGCCGGTGCCCTGGGCAGGGCGGGTGCCGTTTCGACTTCGGTCGAGCAGGGCCCCCCATCGCCCTGCGGCACGGCTGCCCGCAGCCGGGTGTGTCGCCGCCCCCAAGCCCGCCACTGCCGGGGGGTGGACCGTTCTCGCGGCACGACGGGCCGGAGCTGGGTGGGACGGCGGCCCGCCCAGCCTTGCCGATGCCCGGGTGGCTGGATCCCTCCGTGTTGTCGCGTGGCTGGTGAGGGCTTTGCTCGGGGTTTGCACTGGGCGGTGAACAGGGGGGCTTCGGGGGCCGTACCGGTGGGTGGCGGGCGTTGTTGCCTCCCCGCACGGGCCCGCCCTTGTCGTCTCGCCGCGTACGGAAGGACCCGGGGTGCCCCAGGACACCAGCACGCTCAAGGTGACGGAAACGGCCTCCGAGCCGGACGAGACCGGCGAAGCCGTCGCCCGTTCCGAGGTGTCCGACGGCGCCTCAGAACCGGGCAATGAGCCCGAGTCCGCCGAGACCGGCAAGACCTCCGAAGCCACCGAGGCTTCCGAGGCCCCCCAGGAATCCGACGGCCCATCCACTCCTGCCCCCGGGTTCGGGCAGGTGCTCCTGCGGGCCGTGCGGCCGTTGCGGCGGCCCCGGCGGGCCTGGCGGCGCTGGAAGGCCGCGCACCCCCGTACCGTCGTGGCCGCGTCGTACACCCTCACCGCGTTGGCGTTCGCGCTGATCGTGGCGGCGCTGTTGCTGCCGAACAAGAGCGTGCAGTTCCGTCTGGTGATGTTCACCCGCATACCCGTGGAGGCGCTGATAGGTGCGGCGGTGCTGCTCGCGCTGCCGCGCCGGGTGCGACCTTGGGTCGCGGCGGTGGCCGGGCTGGGCCTGGGTGTGCTGACGGTGCTGAATCTGACGGACGTCGGCTTCAACGAGTACCTGGGCCGCAGCTTCAATCTGATCCTCGACTGGGAGTTGCTGGACGACGCGCAGTCGTATCTCGGGGACACGGTGGGCGGTACGACCGCGATGCTGGCGACCGTCGGGGTGATCGCGCTGATCGCGGTGCTGATCGCGGCGATGGTGTGGGCGACCGTGCGGGTGAGTGCGCTGATCGGCCGGCATCGGTCCCGTTCCTCGCGGGTGCTGCTGGTGGTGAGCGTGGTGTGGATGACGTGCTCGGCGCTGGACGTGCAGTTCTCGGGTGTGCCGGTGGCGTCGGAACACGCGGTGGCGATGGTGCGGTACCGCGAGCAGGCCGTGCGGGAGACGATCCGCGACGAGCGGGAGTTCGCGAAGGAGGCGAAGGCGGACGCGTTCGGGGCGACGCCTCCGGAGCAGCTCGTGCCGGATCTGCGCGGCAAGGACATGATCTTCACGTTCATCGAGAGCTACGGCCGCAGCGCGATCGAGGACCCGGTGATGGCGCCCGGCGTGAACCGCACGCTGGACGAGAGCACGCGGATGCTGGAGCAGGCCGGGTATCACGCGAAGAGCGGCTGGCTGACGTCGGCGACGTACGGGGGCAGCAGCTGGCTGGGGCACTCCACGTTCCTGTCCGGTCTGTGGATCGACAACCAGAACCGGTACCGCACGGTCACCTCCGGTGATCATCTGCCGCTGACGAAGGTGTTCCGGAAGACGGGGGCGTGGGACACGGTCGGGGTGATGCCGGGTGTGCAGAAGGGGTGGCCGGAGCAGAAGTACTACGGCCTGGACAAGGTGTACGACGCGTTCGCGCTGGGCTATCGCGGCCCGAAGTTCTCCTGGTCGACGATGCCCGATCAGTTCGCGCTGGAGGCGTTCCAGCGGCTGGAGCACGGCAGGAAGCGGGACAAGCCGCTGATGTCGGAGGTCATCCTGACGTCGAGTCACCAGCCGTGGGGGCCGATCCCGAAGATGGTGGGCTGGGACGAGCTGGGCGACGGCCGGATCTTCGGTCCGATCGCGAAGGCGGGCAACGATCCGAAGAAGCTGGTGACGGACTCGCAGCGGTCGAAGGAGGAGTACGGCAAGTCGATCCAGTACTCGCTGACGAGCCTCACGCAGTGGCTCGCCCGGTACGGCACCGACGACACCGTGCTGGTCTTCCTCGGCGACCACCAGCCCATCGCCCGGGTCAGCGGTGACCACGCGAGCCGGGACGTGCCGGTGTCGATCGTGGCGAAGGACCCGAAGGTGCTGGAGAAGATCGCGGGCTGGAACTGGAGCGACGGGCTGCGTCCGGCGCATGACGCGCCGGTGTGGAAGATGGACGCCTTCCGTGACCGTTTCCTGACGGCGTACGGGTCCACCCCGCGCCCCAGCTACGGCTGACGGGTCACCGGGCGGGGTCCCGCGAAGCCCCGCCCGCTCCGGCCCGGGCGGCGGCGCGATCAGCCGCCGGAGGTGTCCAGTTCCGCGTCGGCGGAGACGCCGGCGCAGTCGTAGGGGTCCTTCAGCCAGCCGTCGGGCAGGACGACGCGGTTGTTGCCGGAGGTACGGCCGCGGGGCCCGTCGGCGCCGGCCGGCCAGGGCTGGTCGAGGTCCAGCTCGTCGAGGCCGGCGCGCAGCTCCTCCAGCGAGGAGGTGATCGCGAGGCGTTTGCGCATCTCGGAGCCGACGGCGAAGCCCTTGAGGTACCAGGCGACGTGCTTGCGGAAGTCGACGACGCCCTTGGACTCGTCGCCGATCCACTCGCCGAGCAGGGTGGCGTGCCGGACCATGACGTCGGCGACCTGGCGCAGCGAGGGCCGTACGAAATCGTCGGTGCGGCCCTCGAAGGCGGCGACCAGGTCGGCGAAGAGCCACGGCCGGCCGAGGCAGCCGCGGCCGACGACGACGCCGTCGCAGCCGGTCTCGCGGACCATGCGCAGGGCGTCCTCGGCGGACCAGATGTCGCCGTTGCCGAGGACGGGGATCTCCGGGACGTGCTCCTTGAGGCGGGCGATGGCGTCCCAGTCGGCGGTACCGCCGTAGTGCTGGGCGGTGGTGCGGCCGTGCAGGGCGATCGCGGTGACGCCCTCCTCGACGGCGATACGGCCGGCGTCGAGGTAGGTGAGGTGGTCGTCGTCGATGCCCTTGCGCATCTTCATCGTCACGGGCAGGTCGCCGGCGCCGGAGACGGCCTCGCGGAGGATGGCCCGCAGCAGGTTCCGCTTGTAGGGCAGGGCGGAACCGCCGCCCTTGCGGGTGACCTTGGGGACGGGGCAGCCGAAGTTGAGGTCGATGTGGTCGGCGAGGTCCTCCTCGACGATCATGCGGACGGCCTTGCCGACGGTGGCCGGGTCGACGCCGTACAGCTGGATCGACCGGGGCTTCTCGCTCTCGTCGAAGTGGATCAGCTGCATGGTCTTCTCATTGCGTTCCACGAGCGCACGGGTGGTGATCATCTCGCTGACGAACAGTCCCTTGCCGCCGCTGAACTCCCGGCACAGGGTGCGGAAGGGCGCGTTGGTGATGCCGGCCATGGGGGCCAGCACGACGGGGGGCTGGACGGTGTGCGGGCCGATCGTCAGGGCCGTGGCGGTCGTGGGCATTCCCCCATTCTGACGTATCGGCCTCCGCCCCTCGACCTTGATCTTGCACAGGCCATTAGTTAACCGCACTATCGAAATCGGCGTAGTCTGGATCGCATGCCCGAGCCGAGCCACCGACGACGTCTGCTCGTCCTCGCGATCTGCTGCATGAGCCTGCTGATCGTGAGCCTCGACAACACTGTCCTGAACGTCGCCCTGCCGTCGATGCAGCAGGACCTGCACGCGACGACGTCCGGGTTGCAGTGGACCATCGACGCCTACACCCTGGTGCTCGCCTCGCTGCTGATGCTCGCGGGCTCCACCGCCGACCGGATCGGCCGCAAACGGGTGTTCATGGCGGGCCTGACCGTCTTCACCGTCGGCTCCGTCCTGTGCTCCCTCGCACCCGGACTGTCCTGGCTGGTGGTCTTCCGCATGGTGCAGGCCGTCGGCGGCTCCATGCTCAACCCGGTCGCCATGTCGATCATCACCAACACCTTCACCGACCCTCGGGAACGCGCCCGCGCGATCGGCGTGTGGGGCGCGGTCGTCGGCATCTCCATGGCCGCCGGCCCCCTCGTCGGCGGCCTGCTCGTGGAGTCCGTCGGCTGGCGCGCCATCTTCTGGGTCAACCTGCCCGTGGGACTGGCCGCCCTGCTGCTCACCCTGCGCTGTGTGCCCGAGTCCCGCGCGCCCCGCGCCCGCCGCCCCGACCCCGTCGGGCAGGTCCTGGTCGTCGCCCTGTTCGGCGCGCTCACGTACGCGATCATCGAGGCGCCGGAGGCGGGCGCCGGCACCGTCTGGCCCTACGCGGCGCTGGCCGCCGCCGCGCTCGCCGGGCTGCTCCTCTACGAGCCTCGCCGCCGCGAACCCCTCATCGACCTGCGCTTCTTCCGCTCGGCGCCGTTCAGCGGCGCCACCGTCATCGCCATCAGCGCGTTCGCCGCGCTCGGCGGGTTCCTGTTCCTGTCCACGCTGTACCTGCAGAACGTACGCGGGCTGAGCGCCCTGCACGCCGGGCTGTGGATGCTGCCGATGGCCGTGCCGACGTTCCTGTGCGCCCCGCTGTCCGGGCGGCTCGTCGGCAGCCGGGGGCCGCGGCTGCCGCTGCTCGTCGCGGGCGCCGCGATGACGGTGAGCGCGCTGCTGTTCGCCGTGTTCGAGGCGGGGACGCCGAACGTCACCCTCTTCGCCGGGTACCTCCTGTTCGGCATCGGCTTCGGCTTCGTCAACGCGCCCATCACCAACACCGCCGTCTCCGGCATGCCCCGCACCCAGGCGGGCGTCGCGGCGGCCGTCGCCTCCACCAGCCGCCAGCTCGGACAGACCCTGGGCGTCGCCGTGGTCGGCGCGGTCCTGGCGGCGGGCGTGGCCTCGTCGTCGTACCGGGACGCCTTCGTCACGGCGGCCCGCCCCGGCTGGTGGATCCTCGTCGGCTGCGGCGCGGCCGTACTGCTGCTCGGGGTGCTCAGCAGCGGACGGTGGGCGCGGCGCACCGCCGAGCGGACGGCGGCGCGGCTCGACGAGGCCGAGGTGCGGCAGCCGGCCGGCACCACGGTCTGACCGTCACACGGCGCGGGCCTCCGCCCGCTCGCCCACGGCGATCTCGTGCAGCCGCTCCATGCGCTGCCGGGTCTCCGCGTCCGCCGGCACGTACGCCACGATCCGCGCCCCCAGCTCCGGGCTCAGCCACAGGTTCGTGTGGTCCAGCACGAGCCGTCCGACGTACCGGTTGATGAACTCCTTCCGCTTCGTGCCGGGGGCGACCACCTCGTGGCGTTCCCAGTTCTCACGGAAGGACGGGTACTGCCGCAGCCGGTCCAGCAGCGTCTGCCACGCCGGCTCGCCCAGGTGCGCGGCCATCGCCCCCCGGAACCGGGCCGCCATCAGCCGCTGCATCTCCTCCAGGTGCACGACCGAGGCCTTCCAGTCGGGGTCGGTGTGGGAGAGGATCAGACAGTTCCGGTCCTCCGGCGGCACCCGGTCCAGGTCGCCCAGCAGCAGACCGAAGGTGCGGTTGTACGCCACGATGTCGTACCGGTCGTTCTGCACGGACGCCGGCATCGGCTCCAGCTGCTCCAGCAGCGCCCGCACCTCCGGGGTGAACCCCGGGCAGCTGGGCGCCGGGGACGGGTCCACCACGCCGGCGAGCTGGAACAGATGGGCGCGTTCGCTGCCGTCCAGCATCAGCGCGCGGGCCAGCGAGTCCAGCACCTGCACGGAGACGTGGATGTCCCGCGCCTGCTCCAGCCACGTGTACCAGGTGACGCCGACCGAGGAGAGCTGCGCGACCTCCTCCCGCCGCAGTCCGGGCGTACGGCGCCTGCGGCCCCGGGGCAGGCCCACCTGCTCGGGCGCGATGCGCTCCCGGCGGCTGCGCAGGAACGCGGCCAGCTCGTGCCGGCGGATCTCGGGTGCGGGGGACGTCGAGTCGGACCGGATAGCCGTGGTCATGCTTCCAGGGTGCCTGGCCGCCCATCCTGTTTCCAGGTGGTCCTGATACCAGGACAACGCCACTCTGGTACCACCTTCAGCATCGGCACAGGCTCGACACCGTGACCGAAACCGCGACCTCCCCCAGCACACGCTCCCGGCCCGCGCCGGACCCCGCGCTCAGCGGCACAGGCCTGTTCACCGTGCTGCTCGCCGCCGCGCTCCCCCTCGTCGACTTCTTCATCGTCAACGTCGCCCTGCCCACCATCGGCCGCGACCTGCACGCCGGCGAGTCCCTCCTGGAACTCGTCGTCTCCGGGTACGGCCTCTCGTACGCCGTGCTGCTCGTCCTCGGCGGCCGGCTCGGCGACCTGTTCGGGCGGCGCCGGCTGTTCCTCGCCGGCATGGCCGCGTTCGGCGTGACCTCCCTGGCGTGCGGGCTCGCGCCGGGCGCCTGGAGCCTGGTCGCCGCCCGGGTCGCGCAGGGCGCCGCGTCGGCGGCGATGCTGCCGCAGGTGCTGGCCACCATCCAGGCGGCCACGGCCGGGCCGCGCCGCGCCAAGGCCATGGGCCTGTACGGCGCCACGGCCGGGCTGTCCATGGTGGCGGGGCAGATCCTCGGCGGCGTCCTCGTCGGCGCCGACCTGTGGGGCACCGGCTGGCGGCTGGTGTTCCTCGTCAACGTGCCCGTCGTACTGCTCGGCCTGGCGCTCGCCGCGCGGACCGTGCCGGAGACCCGCTCGCAGGCGCCGGAACCCGTCGATGTGCCCGGCACGCTGCTGCTCGCCGTGGCCCTGCTCACGCTGCTGGCGCCGCTGACGGAGGGCCGGGCGGCGGGCTGGCCGCTGTGGACGTGGCTGTCCCTGGCGGCGTTCCCGCCGGCAGCGGCGGCGTTCTACCTGACGGAACGCAGAGCCGACCGCGAGGGCCGCACGCCGCTCGTACCGCCGAGCCTGTTCGCGACGGAGTCGTTCCGCCGAGGACTGGTCATGATCGTGCCGTTCTCCGTCGGATTCAGCGGCTTCATGTTCGTGATGGCGATCGCCCTGCAACAGGGAGCCGGGCTCGGCCCCGTACCGGCCGGGCTGGCGCTCGCCCCGCTCGCCGTCGCCTTCTTCTTCACGTCCCTGGCCGGGCCCCGGCTGGTCGCCCGGTACGGGACACGGGTGATCGGCGCCGGCGCCGTGCTCCAGGCGGCCGGGCTGGCGCTGATCGGGCTCGCCGCGTGGGGGTACTGGCCCGACCTGGGTGTCGTGACGCTGCTGCCGGGCGGGGTGGTGGCGGGCGTCGGGCAGGCGCTCCAGCTGCCCGTCATCTACCGGGTGGTGCTGTCCGAGGTGCCGGCGGGGCGGGCCGGGGTCGGCAGCGGCGTGATGTCGACGACGCAGCAGGCGTCGCTGGCACTGGGTGCGGCGGCGCTGGGCACGCTGTTCCTGTCCCTCGCCCCGCGCACGGGCATGCGCGACGCGCTGCTGCTGACCCTGGCGGCCCAGTTGATCGGCGTCACCCTGACAGCCACGCTGAGCCTCCGCCTACGCCGCCCCCTGTCCTGACCCCGGCGCGCACCCGACCCACCCACCGCGAGCAGGCGCAACCGCAACCACGCACCCTCGGACACGGGCCGCCGCAGGCACTCAGGGGCGCGGGGAACTGCGCGAGAACCCCCCACCGGCCCGCAGGTGGAAACGAAACCGCAAGCAAAAGGGAGCGCGGGGAACTACGCGAAGGCCCCCCACCGGCCCTCGGTACGGCCTACCGGACCCGCAACGCCCGCAGAAGGAATTCCACCGCCGCCCGAAAGTCGCCGTCCGCGGACGGCAACGTCCACTCCCCCGCATAGCAGGGGTCATGAAACCGCCCGGTGGCCTGGAACAGCACCCTCGCCGCCTCCGCAGGCGCGACCCCGCCGAACACCCCGGCCGACACCCCCGCCTCCACGATCCGCTCGAGCTGCCCGGTCAGTTCCTCGACGTGCCCGGCGACGACCGTGCCGTTCTCCCCGGCGAGCACCATGTACGTCGCGAACAGCTCGGGATCGTCCCCCGCTTTGCGCCGCTTCGCCTCGAACAGCGCCGCCAACCAGTCCCGCAGCCGCGTCTCGGGGTCCCGTGTCCCGTCCTCGACGATGACGGCGAGTTCGTCGGTGGTGCGGTCCAGCCACCGTTTGATGACGGCTTCCCGCAGCGCGGCCTTGGTGCGGAAGTGCCGGTAGACGCTGCCGTGGCTGACCCCGAGCGCCCGTGCGACGTCGACCACGGTCGCCTTGGCGGGGCCGTGCCGGCGCAGCACCTCCTCGGTGGCTTCGAGGATGCGTTCGGCGGTGAGGGTCTCAGGGGTCGGTGCCATGGCCTAGACGGTACCCGGACGGGCGGTCATCGCTCGCTGTCGAGCATGGCCATCTGCGCGGGCGCGTACCGCTCGCCGGCGACGGCCTCGGCGGGCACGGCGGCCTCGATGGCGTCGAGGTCGGCCTGGTCGAGGGTGATGTCGAGGGCGCCGAGGGATTCGGTGAGCCGGGCGCGGGTGCGGGCGCCGATGAGGGGGACGATGTCGTCGCCGCGGGAGAGCACCCAGGCGATGGCGGTCTGCGCGACGGTGACGCCCTTCTCGTCGGCGATCTTGCGGAGGGCGTCGACGAGGGCGAGGTTGCGGCGGTAGTTGTCGCCCTGGAAGCGGGGCGAGTGGGCGCGGAAGTCGTCGGCGCCGAACTGCCGGTCGGCGGTGTAGTGGCCGGAGATCAGCCCGCGGGAGAGGACGCCGTACGCGGTGACGCCGATGCCGAGTTCGCGCAGGGTGGGCAGGATCTCCCGTTCGGGGCCGCGGGTGACCAGCGCGTATTCGATCTGGAGGTCGGCGATGGGCGCGGTGGCGGCGGCGCGGCGGATGGTGTCGGCGCCGACTTCGCTGAGGCCGATGTGGCGGACGTATCCCTTCTCGACGAGTTCGGCGACGGCGCCGACGGTCTCCTCGATGGGCACGTCGGGGTCGAGCCGGGAGGGCCGGTAGATGTCGATGTGGTCGACGCCGAGGCGTTGCAGCGAGTAGGCGGCGAAGTTCTTGACGGCGGCCGGGCGGCCGTCGAAGCCGTACCAGCTGCCGTCGGGGTCGCGCAGGGCGCCGAACTTGACGCTGACGACGGCGTTGTCGCGGAGGCCGGCGGGGGCGGTGCGCAGGGCTTCGTTGATGAGCAGTTCGTTGTGGCCCATGCCGTAGAAGTCGCCGGTGTCGAGGAGGGTGATGCCGGCGTCGAGGGCGGCGTGGATCGTCGCGATGGACTCGGCGCGGTCGGCGGCGCCGTACATGCCGGACATGCCCATGCAGCCGAGGCCGAGGGCGGAGACCTGGGGGCCGGTGGTTCCGAGGTTGCGGGTGTGCATCGTCATGCCCCCAGCATCACATGACAGCTGACAGATTTCAATATCTGTCACTTGATACTTGTCATCGGCGCCCCGCCGGCACCGCCGCCGTCCCCTCAACTGCCGGCGAGCTTGACCCCCAACCCGACGAACGACCCGGCAAAGACGCGCCGCAGCCAGGTCATGACGCGGGGCCGGGACAGGACCTGCCCACGCACGGCGGCGGCGAGGACGCCGTACGCGGCGAACACCACGAAGGTCAGCGCCATGAACACACCGCTGAGGGCGAGCATGCGGGGCAGGGCGTGCGGGTCGGCCGGGTCCACGAACTGGGGCAGAAAGGCGAGGAAGAAGACGGACAGCTTCGGGTTGAGAAGGTTGGCGAGGACGCCGCGCACGATGACGCGGCCCACGGGACCGGGCCCGCCTCCCGTGCCGTCGACGGTGATGGCGCTCTTGTCCCGCAGGGTCGCCCACGCCATGTAGAGCAGACAGGCGACGCCGGCGTACTTGAGGATCTGGAACGCGGTGGGGCTGGCGTGCAGCAGCGCGGCGAGCCCGGTGACGGAGGCCAGCGCGTGCGGCACGGTGCCCACGGTGCCGGCGAGGGCGGCGACGACACCGGCGCGACGGCCGTGGGCCAGCCCGGCGGCGAGAGTGTGGACGACGCCCGTGCCGGGCGTGACGACGACGGCCAGAGTGGTCAGCAGGAAGGCGAGACTCATGCGCCCACACTGACCCGGCATTGGCCCGGCGGACAGAGCCAAACAGAGCCCGAACCAGTGGACCAAAACCACCCTGGACCGGTGGATCCCCCCGGACCGGTGGACCCGGCCCCCCGGACCAGTGGACCCGAACCACCCCTGACCGGTGACCCCGCACGAACCCCGGGACACAAAAAAGCCCGCCCGCCCCCGCTTACTGTCCGTCCGTTTCCCGATCCGTTCGGGGCGGTCGGGCCTTTTTTTGTCCCCGGG